>CACIWK010000001.1 GCA_902590345.1 uncultured Pelagibacteraceae bacterium
GTTGCAAGGCGTTTTAATTAACGACAAGCATATTGAAGTGCTATGCAGGCAGATGTTGCAGAAAGTTCATATTACAGAAATTGGCGATAGTTCATTTATTAAAGGTGAAGAAATAGATAGGTTTGAATTCTTGACTACAAACGAACAGCTAGAGGGTGAAGGAAAAAAGCCTGCTATAGCTAAACCTGTATTGCTTGGTATTACAAAAGCATCTTTGCAAACAAGGTCTTTCATCTCAGCTGCATCTTTCCAAGAAACAACAAGAATTCTTACTGACGCGTCGATAAAAGGAAAAATGGATCGGCTTGAGGGTCTTAAGGAAAACGTAATTGTAGGAAGGTTAATTCCAGCAGGGACAGGAAGGACCTTCAACCAAATTGAAAACAAGGCAAAATTGCTTGATAAAGAGGCAAAAATTGAAATTGAGGCAATTCAGGCAAAGAAAGAGCAAGAATCAGCTGAAATACAAGAGAATTCCTAATAAATTTTGTTGACCTACATAAACTATTAAGTATTATTCGGCATTCTTAAATAGTAGGCGGTAGAGAAATCTAAACGCTACTTTTTATTAATTTTTTAAAATAGTTAACCTTTTAGTTGTAAAGACTGGAGATAATTTATGCCGACTATAAGTCAGCTTATAAGAAAACCTAGAACCAAAGTTCAAAAAAGAAATAAGGTTCCAGCATTAAAAGCAAATCCTCAAAAGCGAGGCGTCTGCACTAGAGTCTATACAACTACACCAAAAAAACCAAACTCAGCATTACGAAAAGTTGCGAGAGTTAGACTTACAAATGGATTTGAAGTTACAAGTTATATTGGTGGTGAGGGTCATAATTTGCAAGAACACTCAGTTATATTAATTCGAGGTGGCCGTGTTAAAGACTTACCAGGTGTTCGTTATCATACTGTAAGAGGCGTTTTAGATACTCAAGGTGTCGGTGAGCGAAAGCAGCGTCGATCATTATACGGTACAAAGAAACCTAAATAAATGTCCAGAAGAAGAAGAGCTCAAATTAGAGAAGTACTACCTGATCCGGTTCATGGAAGTAAGGTCCTTACAAAATTTACAAATGCCATAATGCTCGATGGAAAGAAAACTGTTGCAGAGTCGATAATCAATAAATCTTTTACAAATATTCAAAGCAAAACTGGAGAACCGCCAATGAATGTTTTCAATAAAGCCATAGAAAATGTAAGACCGCTTGTTGAGGTAAGATCACGTCGAGTTGGTGGAGCGACTTATCAAGTTCCAGTTGAAGTGAAAAGCAACCGATCTCAAGCTTTGGCAATCAGATGGATTGTTGGCGCAATAAGAAATCGTAAAGAAAAAAGTTTGGTTGATAAACTAAGTTCCGAATTAATGGATGCCGCTGGTAACAAAGGTTCAGCGATAAAGAAAAGAGAAGATACTCATAAAATGGCAGAAGCCAATAAAGCTTTTGCGCACTTCAGGTGGTAATATGACTAGAGAATATTCATTGCAGAAATATCGAAACATAGGAATTATGGCTCATATTGATGCAGGCAAAACCACTACTACAGAGAGAATTCTTTATTACACAGGTAAAAGTCACAAAATAGGAGAAGTTCATGACGGCGCAGCCACAATGGACTGGATGGAACAAGAGCAAGAAAGAGGAATCACAATTACCTCTGCTGCAACTACATGTTTTTGGAATGACCATAGAATTAATATAATTGATACTCCAGGCCACGTTGATTTTACTATTGAAGTTGAGAGATCACTCAGAGTTCTTGACGGTGCTGTTGCAGTATTTGATGGTGTTGCTGGCGTCGAACCGCAGACAGAAACTGTATGGAGACAGGCCAATAGATACAAAGTTCCAAGAATGTGCTTTGTTAATAAGATGGATCGTACTGGGGCCGATTTCTATAAGTGCCTTGATATGATTAAAGACAGACTTCAAGCAAATGCTTTAGTTTTACAAATTCCCTATGGAAGTGAGTCTGATCTTAAAGGTGTTATTGATCTTGTAAAAAATAAAGCAATTGTTTGGGCAAATGAAGACCTTGGAGCTAAATATGAGTACACAGAGATCCCCGAAGAATTAAAAGAGACTGCTGAAAAATATCGGTCTGAAATGGTTGAGATGGCAGTTGAGCAGGATGAAGAGGTTTTAGAAAAATATTTAGATGGGGAAGAGCCTAATGAGGAAACTCTCAATCGCTGTATTAGAAAAGGTACAATCAATTTTGAGTTCGTTCCAATTTTAACAGGCAGTGCATTTAAAAATAAAGGTGTACAACCACTTTTAGACGCAATTGTTAACTTTATGCCAGATCCTAGTGAGGTACAACAAGCTACAGGCAATATACCAGGCAAAGAAGAAGAAGAAATAAGAAAAGCATCAGATGATGAACCTTTTTCTGCATTAGCATTTAAAGTTGCTAACGATCCTTTTGTAGGCTCCCTTACCTTTACAAGAATCTACTCAGGAAAGTTAGAAGCTGGTTCAACAATCATGAATTCTGTTAAAGGCGATAAGGAAAGAATTGGAAGAATGCTGCTTATGCATGCAAATAACAGGGAAGATATTAAAACTGCATATGCTGGTGATATCGTTGCGATAGCAGGGTTGAAAGACACCATAACTGGTGAAACTTTATGTGACTCTCAAAAGCCAATCATATTAGAGTCAATGGATTTTCCTGATCCAGTGATTGAAATTGCTGTTGAGCCAAAAACGAAAGCTGACCAAGAAAAAATGGGTGAAGCGCTCGCTCGCCTTGCTAAAGAAGACCCTTCTTTTAGAGTAACTTCTGATGATGAGTCTGGGCAAACTGTTATTAAAGGAATGGGTGAGCTTCATTTGGATATTATTGTTGACCGAATGAAACGAGAGTTCAAGGTTGAAGCTAATGTAGGAGCTCCTCAGGTTGCTTACAGAGAAACAATATCCAAAGAAGTTGAAGTAACATATACACATAAAAAACAAAGTGGAGGAGCCGGTCAGTTCGCTGAAGTAAAAATTATTGCTGAGGGATGTGAACCGGGGACAGGAAGATTATTTGAAGACAAAATTAAGGGAGGTAACATACCTAAAGAGTATATTCCAGGAGTTGAAAAAGGAATTGAGAGTGTCGCTGATACGGGTGTCATAGCCGGTTTCCCAATAATTGATTACAAGGTAACATTAATCGATGGAAAATATCACGATGTAGACTCTAGTAGTTTAGCTTTTGAAATAGCTGGAAGAATGGCATTCAAAGATGCTTGTCAAAAAGCAGGCCCAAAACTTCTTGAGCCTATTATGAGAGTTGAGGTGGTTACGCCTGAAGAGTTTATGGGGGATGTTATAGGTGATTTAAGTAGTCGAAGGGGTCAAGTTAGTGGAAGTGAAGCTAGAGGCAATACAACAGCGATTAGTTCAATGGTGCCTCTTGCGAATATGTTTGGCTATGTTAACACATTACGTTCCATGACTCAGGGAAGAGCACAGTATTCAATGTTTTTTGATCATTATGAGCAAGTACCTCAAAATGTTCAAGATGAGGTAAAAGCAAAGTTTGCATAAGTATTAAAAATGGAAAACCAAAATATCAAAATAAGATTAAAGGCTTTTGACCATGGTGTACTCGATAAATCATCAGTTGAAATCGTTGATACAGCTAAAAGAACTGGGGCAATGGTGAAAGGTCCAATACCTTTACCGACAAATAATGAGAAATTTACAGTTCTTCGATCTCCACATGTTAACAAAAAAAGTAGGGAGCAGTTCGAGATCAGGACTCATAAGAGATTAATAGAGATAGTCGACCCGACGCCACAAACAGTCGATGCACTAATGAAATTAGATTTAGCTTCAGGAGTTGATGTAGAGATCAAATTATAAGATATGAGATCAGGTATTATAGCAAAAAAGATTGGAATGAGTAATTTGTACACACAAAGCGGAACAAATATTCCTGTTACTGTACTTCATGTTGAAAATTGCAAAATTATCGATCGGATTACATCAGAAAATGAAAAATCAGATAAGGTATTGGTTGGTGCCTGTAAGTTAAAAAAAATATCAAAATCACAGAAGGGCTTCTTTGATAAAAAAAAATCAGATGCTTATAAATTTCTTAGAGAGTTTGAAATTAGTAAAGATCAAGAGATTAAAAGTGGAGACGAATTGAAAGCAAGTCATTTTAAGGAAGGTCAATTTATTGATGTATCTGGTTTCACGAAAGGCAAAGGATTTGCTGGAGTAATGAAACGTCACAATTTCTCTGGCCTGAGAGCTTCTCATGGTGTTTCAGTTTCACATCGAAGCCATGGATCTACAGGCCAGTGTCAAGATCCCGGTAAAGTTTTCAAAGGAAAAAAGATGGCTGGACAGTACGGAGATGTTCATAAAACTCTTCAAAGCTTACAGGTTGTAAAGGTTGATGAACAAAAGAATCTAATATGTGTAAAAGGAGCTACACCTGGCTCAAGCGGAACTTGGTTAGTTGTTGAGGACTCAATTAAAAAAGACGGCATCAAAGAAATAGAAGTCACACCAGTAAAATCAGAAAAAGAAGTTAAGAAGGAAAAATAAGTAAATGCAAATTGACGTTCATAAAATAGATGGAAAGAATTTTAAACGAACAATTTAAATTTTAAAACTAATCAGTTGTTATAATTGCCTGAAAAGGTCCACTGCCAAAAGTTATCTGGTCTGAACCGCTTGTCGCAGAACCTTCACTATAAGAGTGAGCGCCTGTTCCAGCAAGCGCGCCATCTTTAACAATTGTATATTCAGTTCTTTGATCTTCTCCAGCAAATAAACATTCAAGAATTTCCCTCACCCCAGCTGCATATCTTGCTTGTGCTGATAGCGAAGTTCCTGAAGTATGTGGTGTCATTCCATGATTTGGCATGGTTCGCCATACATGATCGTTTGGAGCGGGCTGTGGGAACCATACGTCACCAGCATAACCACTTAATTGACCTGACTCTAAGGCACGGGCAATTGCATCACGATTACAAATTTTACCGCGTGCAGTATTTACAATATATGCTCCTTTTTTCATTTTTCCGATCATCTCATCGTCAAAGAGATTTTCAGTTTCAGGGTGAAGTGGACAATTAATCGTTACAACGTCACACACTGCAACCATTGACTCAACAGAATCATGAAAAGTCAAATTCAATTCTTTTTCTACTGACTCTGGTAATCTATGTCTGTCAAAATAATGCATGTGAACATCAAAATGCTTAAGTTTTCTTAGTGCATCTAAACCTATCCTCCCAGCTGCAACAGTACCTACATGCATACCTTCAAGGTCGTATGATCTTTGTACTGCATCAGCAATATTCCAACCACCTTCATTAATAATCCGGTATTGATTATGATAATCTCTTACCAGGGACAAAATCATCATCACAATATGCTCTGCCACAGATCTTGAATTACAGAAGGTAACTTCCATAACATCAATTTTATTGTCCATAGCTGCTTGTAAATCAACATGGTCTGAACCAATGCCAGCAGTTATTGCCATTTTTAAGTTTTTAGCCATAGCAATACGTTCTTTTGTTAAATAAAAGGGAAAGAAGGGTTGTGAGATAACTACATCAGCATCAACAAGTTCTTTTTCCGCTACGCATCCAGGTGCATCCTTATCATTTGTAACTACCAATGTATGGCCAGCATCCTCAAGAAATTTTCTTAAGCCAAGCTCGCCGGAAACACACCCAAGCAATTCCCCTGGATTAAAATCTATCCCTTTTGGAGTTGGCAATGTTTGTCCATCCGGGTACTTTTCAATTTTTGGCAAATTTTCTACAGGATAACTTGACGGCATTCCCCCTTTTGGATCATCGTATAAAATACACAATACTTTCATTTATATCTCCTTAATTTATTTTGATTAATTTAGAAAAGATGAGTCTAGACGTTCCATCTTTCTCTTTACTGCAGGCCATAGTAATGCTGCAGCCATTTCTCTTCCCTCACCTTGTTGTCTTGTTGTTTCAATTGATTCCTCTGAGGGGTAGTTCAATTCAAGATTTCCAGAAAGAGCTCTTACTTGATAAGAGCATGCTTTTTCTAAGAAATATATATTAGTGAATGCTTCTGCAACATTTTTACCTAAAGCCAATGTTCCATGATTTCTAAGTATCATTAAACGCGCTTCACCTAGATCCTTTACCAATCTTTCTTTTTCTTCTTCAAAAAGAGCAACTCCTTCATAATCGTGATATGCGATTTGACTCCTAACTAACATTCCAGTTTGAGATAAAGGCAATAAACCATCTTTCAATGATGCGACTGCTACGCCATCATTTGAGTGAAGATGAACAATACAATGTGCATCCTCTCTTTTATCATGTATTGCACTATGAATGGTAAAACCTGCAGGATTTATAAAATTATTTGTGTCACTAAGTATTTTTCCCTTTAAGTTAACTTTCACCAAGTTTGAAGCAGTTATTTCATCAAATAAAAAACCATAAGGGTTAATTAAAAATTCATCATCAGTCCCAGGAACTTTAGCAGATATATGTGTAAATATTAAATCATCCCAACCAAAATATGGAATTGTTCGATAGAATGCAGCCAAGTCTTGTCTTGTTTCCCATTCTTCTTTTGAAACACTATTTTTCACATCAACCATTATTCATTAGTCCTTTTACAGTTTTTAACCATCTATTATATTGTTGATCTGCCTCGTCCAACGAAATAGCAGGCTCAAATTTGCGATCAGTCTTCCACAATTTCTCGACCTCTGCAACATCTTTGTATACACCAGATTTCATTCCAGCTAAGTAAGCTGCACCCATAGCAGTCGACTCTTGATTCAAAGGCCTTTCTATTCTTACTTGAGTGATATCTGATAATAATTGCATCATAAGATTATTTTTAGACATGCCTCCATCAACACGAATAGTAAAATCATTTCTCTTTAGTTTTGTATCGTTAAGCAGGCACTCAAGAAGATCTCTTGTTTGATAACATATTGATTTTAATGCAGCAATGGCAATATCAGCCTTTGAAGTATCTCGAGTAATTCCTGAAATTTGACCCCTTACATCAGAATTCCAATAAGGAGCACCCAAACCCGTAAAAGCAGGAATGAATTGTACTTCGTTAGTGCTGTTATTTGCGAGCTCTTCAACCTTGCTTGCATCGTTGATAAAATTCATTTTATCACGCATCCATTGAACAACAGTACCCGCATTGAAAATACTACCCTCTAAAGCAAAATCTTTTTTATCAAATATATTATAAGCTTTAGTAGACAATAATTTGGACTCTGACTCTATAAATTTATTTCCAGTATTCATTAATAAAAAACAACCCGTACCATAAGTTGATTTAACCATTCCTTCCTTGAAACAAGCCTGTCCAATAGTAGCTGCCTGTTGATCACCGGCTACGCCGCCTATTGAAATTTTTTCTCCAAAGAAACTAGAATCTATTGCTCCAAAATCATCAGCACAATTTTTTACATCAGGCAAAATATTTTTGTTAATATTAAAAATATTTAATAATTCATCATCCCAACAATCTTCATTTATATTATAAAGCATTGTTCTTGATGCATTTGTAACATCAGTATAATGACATTCACCTTTTGTAAAATTCCAAATGAGCCAAGAATCAATAGTTCCAACTAATAAATTATTTTCATGAATTATTTTTTTTGCTTCTTCAATATTTTCAATGATCCATTTAATTTTTGTTGCTGAAAAGTAAGGATCAATTATGAGACCAGTCTTTGATTGGATTAGTTTTGTTAAATTCTTTTCTCTTAATGTCTCACAAAAATTTTCTGTTCGCCTGTCCTGCCACACAATAGCATTGTAGACTGGCTTCCCTGTTATTTTGTTCCATGCAACAACCGTCTCTCTTTGATTTGTTATACCTGCAATATTAATATCTTTTGGGCTAATGTTTGTTTCTTTAATTACAAAGTTAATAGCGTCTTGTGTTGTCTTTAAAATTTCTATTGGATCATGCTCAACCCAGCCATCATTTGGGAAATACTGTTTAAATTCGAAGTTTTTTTGACTAATAATATTTCCTTGAATATCTGAAATTAAGGCCCGTGAACTGGTTGTGCCTTGATCTATTGAGAGTAAATACCCATCTAAAGACATAAGATAAGAATAATTAATTAATTATGTTCAATTAGAGGGGATTTTAGGATAAAGGAATACTTTTTTGTAGGTAAAAAACCATGAATTTGAATAAACCAGTTTTTTTGGCTTCCAGCAGTGATGAGGCAAGCTCTCAGAAAAAGATTTTAGAAGATAAGTTCGGTAAGAATGAATTTGATGAAGCTGATGTGATAGTAGTCCTGGGCGGTGATGGATTTATGCTTGAAGCTATAAAATCTCACATGGACAGACAATTGCCTATTTTTGGATTAAATTATGGTAGTGTTGGATTTCTGATGAACTCCTCAAATCAAAATGATTTGGTAAATAGAATTAATCAATCTCAATCAATAAAAATATCTCCGTTGATTATGAAAGCTGTGAGTGTCGATGGTTCCATTCATGAAGCAATTGCTATTAACGAAGTATCATTACTCAGAGAAACACATCAAGCGTCAAAAATAAAAATTTCAGTTGATGGCAAAGTTAGGTTAGATGAACTAATCTGTGATGGTGTATTAATTTCAACACCGTCTGGTAGCACAGCTTACAATTTATCTGCTCACGGTCCAATACTCCCAATAAATGCAGATGTTCTTGCATTAACTCCTATAAGTGCTTTTAGACCTAGAAGATGGAAAGGTGCAATACTAAATAATGAGTCAAATGTGAAATTTGAAATTATTGAAAGTAAGAAAAGACCCGTAAGTGTTGTCGCTGATAGTACTGAGTTTAGAGAAATTAGTTCAGTTGAAGTACATCAAAGTAAAGATCAAATTGTAGAGCTTTTATTCGATGAAGACCACTCATTTGATGAAAGAATTTTAAACGAACAATTTAAATTTTAAAACTAATCAGTTGTTATAATTGCCTGAAAAGGTCCACTGCCAAAAGTTATCTGGTCTGAACCGTCGTCGTAAAGTGACATTCCCTCACCAACATTGAATGACATCGTCAGAGTTGTTGTTGCTTCTGTAAAATTAACTGCATCAGCAAAGACTAGAGATCCAGTTAATTTGTCTACATCAGCATCGTTCACGGCTAAATTTCCATCTGTATCAACCAAGTAACCACTTATTGATGCAGAAGTGCCATTTAAATTATCTGCTGTAGCAACACCTTGAAAAGACCCGCTGTCAAAACTTGTAAGGGTTTCAACAAATTTTCCAGGTGTAATTGCTGAAGATCCGCAAGTTGAACTAGCAGTAGGTATTGATGAAGATCCCATTGTTCCACTACCTGCTACTGAAGCGCAATAAACTCCTGAAGTACCATCTTGTCCTCCCATAGTCCCATCAAACTGCATAGCCATAGTAATTCCAAATGTATTATCAATTAACATTACACCATGAGTGTAAGTACCATTTGGTGGCCTAGACATAGTACCTGGAACATCTATTGTCTGATTTTGTTGAACAGAGAGCGTTGTCCCGGAGGAAGATTCCCAGTTTTTAAAGCAATTATCTAATCCCATCGAAGAAGATGTTGTGGGTGCTGTTGGAGCTGCTGTACAAAGATACATTTCATACACAATAACTTCATAAGACTCTGGCGCACTTGCACAATACTCACCCTGACCATCAGCTATTACCTCAGCTGCTGTAAATACTCCATTAGTGATAGTACAACTGTTGACATGGCTATCAGCAAACGAACTTGTGAAAGGAGCAAAAATCAAAAATAAAAATATATTAGTTCTTATGATTATGTTGAGATACATATTTTAAAACCCACTTGCTTTGATACTTAATGTTGTAGTGACAACTCTAATCTTATTTTCACGCTTTACTGGTTCATACAATCTTTCAGCAACGGATGTATACTCAAAATAATTAGCGGAATTACTGTTGAAAGAACTATTACCACTAAGAGGCACAACATAACTTATGTTAGCAAATGAGCCATCGCCTGTTTTATTGTCATCGATATATCCAATTTCTAAATCGAGGTTGTTACCAATTACATTAAGACCGTACTTCTCTCCTTCTAATTCATAGGAACCAGCTGCATTTTCAAATTCAAATAAACCTGCAAATATTCTTGCATTTGCTTTTATTGGTAAATGATAATCAAGGCGCATATCCCATCCGTCCATTGCTTCTTCATCTCTACTAGTCGAAACTTCTTCGATACCTGATGTGGCATCATAAATATTAGATCTCAAATCAAAGACACTACTTACAACCTCAAGGCCTGCTCCATTTCTCTGATGTGAGTCATCAAATGCATAATCAAAAAATAAATTTAATCCGAATATAACTTTGTCTTCATTTAGGAGAGTTCTATGTCCAATGCCAAGATTAATTATTTGGTCATTGTTGTGAAGGTTTAAAGAGTTTTGGTTAAATATTGCGCTTTTACCATACTCAGAAATCATATTTACATTTGTAAGCGAAATTGTTGGTTTAAAATGCTCTTGTACGCCTAAGTTTAAATCAAGATACTTTACTCTGCTATTTTCTCCTAATAGTGAAGAGACACTTGTACCTAAGCTATTAGCTAGGCCGTTAAAATATGAAGTAACTCTATTTTCTAAACTAGAGGCACTTGAAATACCTATTAGCAAAAAAATACTTAAGGTTGAATAAATATAAGCTCTAAATTTGAACATTATTTAATTCTACCAAAAATAGACACACATTACATTAATAAAAATTATGTGATTATTTGGTGGCCTCACCCGGACTCGAACCGGGACGGGAATAAATCCCAAAGGATTTTAAGTCCTTTGCGTCTACCAATTCCGCCATGAGGCCAATACAATAATTTATAACTCTATGTGTAATTAAGTTCCAGAACTTTAACAATGGATAAAAAAAAGGGGCCCGAAGGCCCCTTCTTTATTATTTACTTTGCAGTTAATTAATTGCTGTCTGATACTGCAGCTACATAAATAGCCATACCAAATGCAATTTTATTAACAAAGTCTGCAAGGTTATAGATTAAGTTCAATGAACCAGCGTCAACGCCGCCACCGAAGTAACCTACAGCATAACCGATTGGATAAATTGCCCATCCGACTGTAACAATTAATCTCAATGCGTTAAATGCAGTCTGACCAGCAGCGTTTCCACTACCAGCACTTGCCTTGCTTGCTTCACCTGCAAAAACCTCGTAGATGATATATAACCATCCAGCCATACCTATTACGAAGGCTAGAGTTACATTCATCGCTCCAGTTTCACCCATGTAACCGAAGACAAGCATAATTATTGATGCTATTAATAGTCTCCAGAAAAGGCTTGAAGCAACAGCAGTCATTGCTGCAAGAATTACATAGAATTCTACGATTTGTAGAGGCACAGTAATTAACCAGTCAATATAACGAAGGACTGTTGGTGAGTCACCAGTAGCAACCCATACACCTCTCATGTAGAAGTAGTGCCACGCCGCAATACCAGTAACCAAACCAGCTACTGTAAGGGACGTTTTCCATTTAGCTGCTACACGATCTCTTTCAAGAAAGAAGAAAGCAGTAGCGGCAACCATGGCCATAGAGATCAACCAAAACGAAATCGCAACGTGATCTCCGGGATTTAGCATTAATACTTTCATGTTTATTTTCCCCTTAATTTTATAAAATTAGGCAATTATTATTGAGAATCCTTCTTAAGTAAATATTAAAAAAATAATAATAATAAATAAAATCAATTACTTAGAGATTTGTGGATAAAAATTATTAATACTTTGTATCATAATTTTTAACTAATTCCTTTAATTCTGTATCACATTTTGACAGCTGATCATCGCTCGTTGAACGCATAACAATTGATGTTCCAAATCTATTTTCTTTGCTAAATGGATAACTGCCTATTTCAACAGAGCTATATTTTGCCTGAAGGTTAGTGAGTATCTCAGCGACATTGCTTTCAGGTGTAAAAATATCAACTGATTTAGATTTTACTATATCCCCTTTCTTAAGGAATTGGCGAGCTCCTTCCAACATTCCTTGCATAATTCCTGGTATACCAGCCAAAACAAATACATTGTCCATTTTAAACCCTGGCGCTCTACTGACTGGATTTTCAATGAGCTCTGAGCCAACAGGCATCTTTGTCATCTTCATTCGAGCTTCTGTAAGCTCTCCATCTTTATAATACTCTTTTAATATTGAGAGTGCTCCCTGATTTATTTCCAAATCAACAGAAAATGCTTTAGCGATTGACTCTGATGTTATGTCGTCGTGCGTTGGTCCAATACCACCAGTGGTAAACACATAGTCATAAGTTTTTCTTAAATAGTTAACTGTCTCAACAATCACATCCTCTTCGTCACGAATTACTCTGACTTCTGTTAATTGAATACCTATTTCATTCAACCAATTTGCAAGATATGATAGATTCTTATCTTGTGTACGACCTGATAAAATTTCATTACCTATAATAATCAATGATGCTTTCATAAGCTTATGTCAAAAAATTCGAAAAATTTCCTCACTGGTAAGTTCATAAAGAGATATAAGAGATTTTTTGTAGATGTTCAACTTGATAGTAAAAAAATTGTCACAGCTCATTGTCCTAATACAGGCTCTATGATGGGATTGCTTGAAAAAGATAATTTGGTCTATTTAACAGAAGCAGATGATCCTAACCGAAAACTAAAATTTACTTTAGAAGCTATTCAATCAAACGGGGCAATGGTTGGAGTAAATACTCATCGAGCTAATCGAATTGTTGAGGAAGCAATAAGCAATGGCAAAATTTCAGAGCTAGGAAAAATTGTATCATTCAAAAGAGAAGTTAAATATGGACAAAATTCTAGAATTGACTTTTTAGTTCAAAAAAAAAATGAAGAAATATACGTTGAAGTTAAAAATGTTACTTTATCGAGAGACAAATCAATTGCAGAATTTCCTGATGCGGTCACTGAAAGAGGACTAAAGCATTTAAATGAGCTATCCACTCTTCCAACCAAGTCTATTAGAGCGGTCATGCTTTTCTTAGTCCAAAGAGATGATTGCAGTAAGTTTAAGATCGCTGCAGATATTGATAGTAAATATGCAGATACTTTTAAAAAGGTTAAAAAAATGGGTGTTGAGCCTTTATGTTATGACTGTTCTTTTAATAGAAATGGTATAAGTGTTAATAAAAAAATAAAGATATTAAATTGAATAACACTATTCATAGTTCTGATGATTTTGAAGGGATGCGAAAAGCAGGTAATCTTGCAGCATCTACATTGGATCTACTTGTTGAAAAAGTAAAACCAGGTGTTTCCACTGAAGATTTAGATAATATTGCATTTGATTATATAGTCCGTAATGGAGGTCTTATTGCCCCTTTATTTTATAAGGGCTATCCTAAGTCAGTTTGTACTTCAATTAATCACGTAATATGTCATGGAATTCCTTCATCAAGAATTTTAGAAAATGGAGATATTGTGAATATCGATGTAACAGTAATTGTTGATGGTTGGCATGGCGATACTAGTCGCATGTTTCCTGTTGGAAAAATAAATGCCAAAGCACAAAAATTAATTGATTGCACTTTTCAAGCAATGCATGAAGGCATTAATGCTGCTCAACCTGATGCAACATTAGGTGATATTGGTAATGCAATTCAAACGTATGCAGAAAAACAAAACTACAGTGTTGTTCGTGATTTTTGTGGTCATGGACTAGGAAAAGTTTTTCATGAGTTTCCAAACATTCTACACTACGGGGATAAAGGTAAAGGTGAAAGAATTGAACCAGGAATGTTTTTTACAGTAGAACCGATGATTAATTTTGGAAAATATGATGTTAGAATGTTAGGCGATGGTTGGACGGCTGTTACAAAAGATAAAAGTTTGTCAGCACAATTTGAGCATAGTATTGGCATTACCAACGATGGTGTAGAAATTTTTACAAAATCACCTGCTGGGCTTGATAAACCGTAAATTAAAGATTAAAAACATACTTATATGATCCCTCGTTATTCTAGAGCCGAGATGACTGACGTTTGGAGCTCTAACTCTAAATTTAAAATATGGCTTGATATTGAACTCTACGCTTGCGAAGCCATGGAGAAATTAGGAACTGTTCCTAAGGGAACAAGTAAAAAAATTAGATCAAAAGCAAAGATTAATGAAAAGAGAATTGATCAAATTGAAAAAAAAGTGAAACACGATGTAATTGCTTTTTTAACAACAATTTCTGAATACGCGGGTCCACCTGCAAGATTTCTTCACCAAGGTCTAACTTCTTCAGATATTTTAGATACAGCCTTTAATGTTCAACTAAAACAGTCCTCGGTCATCATTGAGAAGGAACTATTAAATTTACTAAAATCATTAAAAAAGATTGCAACAAAGCACAAGAACACACCTTGCATTGGAAGAAGTCATGGGATACATGCCGAACCCACAACCTTTGGAATTAAAATGGCATCTTTTTATGCAGAATTTCAAAGGAATCATAAGCGTTTTCTAAAAGCGATCGAAGAAATAAATATATGCGCGATTTCAGGAGCAGTCGGCAATTACGCAAATATTGATCCACGTGTTGAACAGCACGTTGCAAAAAAGTTGGGCATGAAAGCAGAAACGATTTCAACTCAAATAATTCCAAGAGATCGTCACGCAGTATATTTTAATACTCTTGCAGTAATTGCAAGTTCGATTGAACGTTTAGCTACCGAGATAAGACATTTACAAAGAACCGAGGTTTTAGAAGTTGAAGAATTTTTTTCAAAAGGACAAAAAGGGTCATCAGCGATGCCTCACAAAAGAAATCCAGTTCTGACTGAGAATTTAACTGGACTGGCTAGACTGATTAGAGGTTATACGGTTCCTGCTTTAGAAAATATTACTCTTTGGCATGAAAGAGACATATCGCATTCAAGTGTAGAGAGAATAATGGCGCCAGATGCAAATATTATAATCGACTTTGCACTTTCACGAATGAATAATGTGATATCAAATCTTGTTGTATATCCAAAAAATATGAAAACTAATTTAGATAGATTAAAAAAACTGCCAATGTCAGAAGGTTTAATGCTCGCAATGACTCAAAAAGGTTTATCGCGAGAAAATGCGTACAAGATAGTTCAACGTAATGCAATGGAGGTATGGAAAACGAATACAGATTTTGAGGTAATACTTAACAAAGATGAAGAATTAAAAAAATACCTAAGCAAAAAAGAGATATCAAAAATTTTAGATTTAAAACACGCCGCTCGCAGAACTGACTATATTTTCAAAAAAGTTTTTAAGTAATTTAATTTGAATAGTAAATTGCAACAGCAAATAAACCAAAAATCAGCGCATAAGCACCTGCATAGTAAAATACGACATAATTAGAACGATCAATCATATCCACTAAAGAAGCTTTCTTTTTATTAACTGATTTTTTCTTTGTTGATTTCTTAACAATCCTTTTTTTAGTAACTTGCTTCTTTTTTTTGGTTACTTTCTTTTTTACCGACTTTTTCTTTTTTTGGGCAAACTGATACTTCATAAAAAACTCTTATATGTTGTCTTTACCAATAATTTCTTCTTTTGCTTGAAGTAAAAATTGATCCATACTTTGTCTTAATTCGTCGTCTGAAATTGTAATACCTTTATCGTCAAAGTCCTTTCTAACCTTTCTGAAAACATCCATATCCCCATCTTCTTCAAGATCTGATTTTACAACCTCTGCAAAATATTCTTCAACAGCCGGGCCTGATATACCTAATTTTTCAGCTGCCCACACACCTAAATACTTATTTCTACGGGCTAATATTTTAAACTCTAGTTCCTGGTCACGAGCAAACTTACCCTCGAAACCTTTTTTTCTCTCATCAAGTTTTTTCATGATTTTTTGTACTTTTGAATGAATTTAATTTAATTTAAGCACTTATCTTAACAAATATTTTTATTACCTGCAATGAGATCATCTAAAACTTTATATGAAGGTAAGGCTAAAAAAATTATTAAAGGGCCTAAAAAAAACACACTCATTCAAATTTTTAAAGACGATGCTACAGCCTATAATAAAAAGAAACATAAAATTTTTAAAGGCAAAGGCGTACTTAACAATCATATTTCTGCACACATAATGCAGTATCTTAAGTCAAAACGCATCCCAACACATTTTGAAGAAAAGCTGAATGACCGTGAGCAACTTATAAAAAAATGTGAAATTATTCCGATTGAATTTGTTGTAAGAAATATAACAGCTGGTTCTATTGCAAAAAAATTAGGTATTAAAGAAGGATTAAAGCTTAAAAAACCTTTACTAGAATATTATTACAAAGAAGACAGTTTGGATGACCCAATGATTTCAAGAGACCACCTTATCACTTTTGGCTGGGCAACAAACTCTGAGCTAAAAAAAATAGATAAAATGTCTCTTCAAATTAATAAGCACTTAAGAAGTCTTTTTTTTAAAAAGAATATCATACTTGTAGATTTCAAAATTGAATTCGGTAGACTCTCATCGAACCCCAAAAAAATTGTATTAGCTGATGAAATAAGTCCTGATTCTTGTCGATTATGGGATAAAAAAACTAATAAGAAACTTGATAAGGATGTGTTCAGAAGAAACCTCGGCAGTTTATTAAGTGCATATGAGGAGGTTGCCTCAAGATTAGGAATCGTGCATTAAAGTCTAATGCTAGCCAAAATTCATATCACATTAAAAAAAGATGTACTTGATCCTCAAGGCTCAGTTATTGCAAATTCACTGAAATCTCTTGGATTCGACAACGTTAATGATGTCAGACAGGGAAAATTCATAGAACTTGAAATCAACAGTAACAATAAAGAGGAAGCTGAGAAGCAGTGTAATGATATGTGTGAGAAACTATTGGCTAACTTAGTTATTGAAGACTACTCAGTAGAAATTGAAAATTAAATGAAGACACATGTAATTGTTTTCCCAGGTTCGAACTGCGACAGAGATGTAGCTGTTGCAATTCAAAATATTATTGGCTCTTCGCCTGAAATGGTTTGGCATAAAGACTCGACAATAAATCAATCAGATTTGATTGTTGTTCCAGGTGGGTTTTCTTATGGTGATTATTTACGATGTGGCGCGATGGCATCAACGTCACCTATCATGAAAAGTGTGATTGAAAATGCAAATAAAGGTGTGCCGGTAATGGGAATTTGTAATGGATTTCAAATTCTAATTGAAAGTGGTCTTCTTCAAGGTGCACTAATGAGAAATAGTAGTTTAAGTTTTATATGTCGCGACATAATAATTAAACCAACAAATACGAAAACCATATTTACTAATAAATCCACTATTTCGAAAATGCCAATAGCTCACAACGAGGGAAATTATTTTGCTAACAGTAATCAGATAAAAGAAATAGAAGATAACGATCAAATTGCCTTCCAATACTGTGACGAAAATGGAGATATCAATGCCCATTCAAATCCAAATGGATCAATAAATAATATTGCCGGGGTGTTCAACAAAAGCAAAAATGTACTAGGTATGATGCCCCACCCCGAAAGAGCAGCTGAAAGCATTCATGGGTGTGATGATGGAAGAAATATTTTTGAAAGTCTTCTAAGTTAATGACTTCATCCAATTGGCATTTTGATACAGAAAAATCACTTGTAGAAAGTCACGGTCTTAAACTTGACGAGTTTGAAAAAATTGTTGAGGGACTTGGGCGTGAACCCAATCTTACTGAACTTGGAATATTTAGTGCAATGTGGAATGAACATTGTTCCTATAAATCGTCTAAATATTGGCTAAAAAAATTACCAACCTCAGGGGAACGAGTTATTCAAGGACCAGGTGAAAACGCGGGTGTTATTGATATCGACGATGGAGATGTTGCGGTTTTCAAAATGGAAAGTCATAATCATCCTTCATTTCTAGAGCCTTACCAAGGAGCTGCGACTGGTGTAGGGGGTATTTTGAGAGATGTATTTACTATGGGCGCAAGACCTGTAGCAAACATGAATGCACTTCGATTTGGAGATCCCAATCATCCAAAAACAAAGCATTTAGTCTCAGGTGTTGTCGGTGGTATTGGTGGTTACGGAAATTGTATTGGAATTCCAACTGTTGGAGGTGAAGTAAATTTTCATCCATCGTATAACGGCAATATATTGGTTAATGCTATGACAGTTGGTATCGCAAAAAAAGATAAAATTTTCTATTCAGCGGCTGCAGGAATAGGAAATCCAGTAGTGTATGTTGGTTCAAAAACAGGTAGAGATGGTATTCATGGTGCAACAATGGCATCATCTGAATTTGATGATGACTCTGAAGAAAAAAAACCCACTGTCCAAGTAGGCGATCCTTTTACTGAAAAACTATTACTTGAGGCTTGTCTAGAACTCATGAAAGAGGACGCAATTATAGCAATTCAAGATATGGGAGCTGCAGGTTTAACTTCATCATCAATTGAGATGGCGTCCAAAGGAAATGTAGGGATTGATATAAATTTATCTAAGGTTCCTATGCGAGCGGCTAACATGACCGCCTACGAGCTCATGCTTTCAGAAAGTCAGGAAAGAATGCTAATGGTTATTCAGCCCAAAAAAGAGGAACTTGCCCGAAGCATTTTTAAAAAATGGGATCTTGAATTTGAAGTGATTGGTGAAGTTACAGATACAAAAAAATTAATATTGCATATGGATGGTGAAGAGCAGGCAAGTATACCAATTAATATTTTGGTAGAGGATGCGCCAGAGTATCAGCGAGATTATATTGTCAATGACCCTTCTCCCCTAATTAGTTTCGAAAGTAAGGATTTTGAAGATAAAGATATCATAAGCGATTTATTAAAAATGATCAGTCATCCAAATTTATGCAGCAGAAAATGGATATGGGAACAATATGATCACATGGTTATGGCAGATACAGTTGTACGACCTGGTTCTGATGCTGCTGTTGTCAGAGTGCATGGAACCAACAAAGGAATAGCGATCAGTACAGACTGTTCACCCACCTACTGCAGACACAATTCCTATGAAGGAGGAAAGCATGCGGTTGTTGAAACTTGGCGTAATATTGTTGCATCCGGAGCTGAGCCAATTGCAATTACAGATTGTATGAATTTTGGAAATCCTGAAAAGCCAGAAATCATGGGACAATTTGTAGAATGCATTCGTGGCATGGGAGATGCTTGCAGTAAGCTTAATTATCCTGTCATTTCAGGAAATGTATCACTCTATAATGAAACTAACGGTGAAGGGATTTATCCTACTCCTGCTATTGGTGGAGTTGGACTAATTAGAGATTTATCTAATACAATGACAATAGATCTTAAAAATGAGGGTAATGTTTTATACCTCATTGGGGAAAGCAACAATCATTTAGGCAATAGTCATTATCTCTCAATCATACAAAGTAGAGAGGACGGCGGTACCCCGTCAATTAATTTGGATGATGAATTAAAAAATGGAAAATTCATTCTAGATTGCATTGCTAAGAAATTACTAAAATCTGTTCATGATGTTGGTGAAGGTGGTGTTCTTGTTGCAATTGCTGAAATGTGCATCTCAGGTAAGCAAGGTATAAAAATTGATATAACAAAAGATTTTCTTCACGGATTCTTTTTTGGAGAGGATCAAGCTAGGTACCTGGTTGAGGTCTCACAAAATAAACTTGAACAACTAGAAGTTGACGCAAGCAAGAGTGCTGTCAAAATAGAAAGAATTGGAGAAATTGGAGGAACATCTATCTCAATCAATTCAATCGGAGAGGTTGAATTATCAAGCTTAATTGACCACCATACAAAATGGTTCAATGAATTTTGACCTAAAGGGCTCAAAATTATTATTGAATAATTATAAAAAGCAGTTAATTCTTCTATCATGACTGATAATGTGCAAAATGAAATAAAAAACATTGTTGATCAAAACGATGTAGTTCTCTTTATGAAAGGGACAAAGGACCAGCCTCAATGCGGTTTTTCGAATGCTGTTGTAAATACTCTTTCTTTTATGAACGTAAATTATAAAGATGTGAATATTTTGGAAAGTGACGAACTAAGACAAGGCATTAAAGATTTCACTAACTGGCCTACAATTCCACAACTTTATATTAAGGGAGAGTTTATTGGAGGATGCGATATTATTTTAGACATGCATAAAAGTGGGGAGTTAGCATCAGTTTTTGATACAAAAGGTATTACGCACGATTAGTCTATTGAAATAAGATATTTGACTGCTCTATTAAATACAATCTTTCCTCGCACAATTAAACTTTCATGCCATTTCCTACTGTCTGGATTAAATGTACGTAATAAATTATTTCTACTCCAATGTTTCATAATATCCAGCGGATCATTGAGTTTATTATTTTGTGTCCATCTATTTTCAGCTCTTAAATTTTTAAAAACTGTTACAGGTCCATAAGTTCCAAATTCTTGTGTAATTGTAAGCCACTTAATAGATGGAAATTCAGCTGAAATTCCAGAGTGAATGTCGCCTGTTACGTGATAGCCCACCCCCTTATTTGGATCCAACGGTGCTATATGACTTCCATATAAATTTTGCAGCAATTCATAATCAGCTTCACCAATTTGGTCTGAAATTAAAATAGTATCGTAACCAGACTTACCAAGACCAGTGTGTAAATCGATACCAAATATCATTTGAGTTTCTTTTAAGTTATTTCTTAACCAATCAATTAATAATTTAGGACCTTTTTGGAGTTTATCACCTCCATACTGCAGGCTGGATGGCCTTGTGTACTGACCTTGAGCAAACCATTGCTTGAAATTAGTGAATCCATATTTCAAAATTAATTTTATTCCATCTACATAAAAGGATAATTCAAATTTTTTTGGTATTGTGTTTGGATTCAAAAATTTATCTATTTTTTTGTAGCCATCGGGCTCACCGCTATGCGTGTTAATAAAATTTCTATTCATATCTACATTGTTTTCATTGACTCTTCGATGCCAAGCCATACCAAAAGGATTAATGATATGTACGAAGATTATGCAATAATCCTCAATTAGCTTTTGATTTTTTAACATATCAATGACTGAAAGTTGTATAGCTGAACCAGCAAAACCCTCAACGCCGTGTATACCAGAGGTATATAACAATAATTTATTACTTGTTAAAGATCCAAGAACTGCGATATCTATTGTGAGATCCTCTCCATCAGGACCTACTAAATCTAATGATAAGCTATCACGTTGAACTTGATGACCCAGTGACTCTAGTTGATTAACAGATTCGTGAAATCGTTTCTTAGCTTCAGTATAAGATTTGGAAAACCAGTGCGATGCACTCATTTTAATATTATCGAGAATAATACTCGATAACTAGTTTCGGATCCATTTGAGTTGCATATGGAACTTCAGCAAACTGAGGTGTCCTTACAAAAGTTGAAGAACATTTTTTTTCATCAACTGTAATGTATCCTGGGATGTCTCTTTCCTGGCTTTTCATTGACTCAACTACTAATGCCATCTCTTTAGATTTATCTTTGACTTCGACAACATCACCTTCTTTTAGAAGACAACTTGCAATATTAACTCTTTTTCCATTAACTTTGACATGCCCATGGTTAATAAATTGTCTAGCAGCAAATACAGTTGGTACAAACTTTGATCGATAAACAATAGTATCAAGTCTGCGTTCTAAAATAGCAATTAAGTTTTCACCTGAGTCACCTTTTTGTCTAATAGCCTCTTTATAACAATTACGGAATTGTCTTTCGTTGAGGTTTCCATAATAACCTTTTAGCTTTTGTTTAGCATTTAGCTGAACACCATAATCAGACAATTTACCTGTATGCTTTTGTCCATGCTGTCCAGGTCTGTATTTTCTTAGGTTGAATGGGCTTTTTGGTCTGCCCCATAGGTTAACACTCAGACGTCTATCTATTTTATGTTTTTGTGCAACTCTTTTTGTCATATTTGATGATCCGTGGTTTATACTGGTTTCCTCGCCAATGTCAAACCTGAAAGCTAAATTTCCTTAGTTTTTCTATATTCTGTAAGCACTGTCACAACCCCTCTAAGTGTTGCTATCTCACGTTCACTAAGATCAGCACGATGAAAGATATTTCTTAGGTTTTGCTTCATTTTTAGCATTTTTTCTTCAGGTTGAAAAAAACCTCTAGATTCAAGCTCTTCTTCTAGATGATCAAAAAAATACATCAGATCATTCTGACTTCCATGGGGCTCAGAATTCTTATCAACTAACTGCTCCGTTTTAAATACTTGAGAAAATAATGAATAACAAAACACATTGACTGCATGAGATAAATTAAGAGATGAAAAATTTTCATGCGTATCAATAGTCACACATTTGGTTATAAGTGACAAATGGTCGTTTGTAAGTCCTGAAGCTTCGCCACCAAAAACAACACCGATACAATCATTAATTTTTTGTTCTTTTATTTCACTGATAATTTTAGAATTGTCACTAAATTGTTTACTCATATCTCTTAAACGTGCTGTGTAGCCAATTGAATAATTGGAGTCACTCAATGCATCTCGAAGAGAGCTATATACTTTGATATTTTCAACTATGTTCTTAGCATCTACAGCTACGGCAAGTGCTTTTTCTGATGGCCATTCGAGTTTAGGTGATACCAATTTTAAATTAGTAAAACCAAAATTGTACATAGAGCGTGCAACAAGACCAACATTTTCAGGTAATTGAGTATCAACAAGAATAATTGAAATTTTATCAAAATTCATTTGAATTTAAACTTTTACTTGTTCTTTCATTAATTTAAATTCAACACTATCAATTAATGCTCTAAAAGATGCTTCAATAATATTTTCTGAAACACCTATTGTGTACCAACTTTTCTTATTTGCATCAGAACTTTCAATTGAAACTCTAGTTATCGCATCGGTACCCGTATTGAGAATTCGAACCTTATAATCAATTAATGATAAATCGTTTATGTACTCAGCATAACGGCTTGTCTTAAAATTATTTCGAAGAGCATTATCCAATGCATTGACTGGACCAACTCCTTTACCGGTACCAATAATTTCATAATTATCAATTTTTAATTTCACAGAGGCTTCTGACATGGTCTGCCCCTCTTCACCTGAATTTTGTACATTCACATTAAAACTAATTACTTCAAAATACTCTGGCATTTTGCCAAGTACTTTATTAACAAGAATTTCAAAAGAAGCATCGGCACCATCGTAAGAGTATCCATTAAATTCTCTTTCTTTCACTCGATCTAAGATTTTTTGAATTGTCCTATCGTCTTCATTAACTTCTATTCCTGCTGATTTTAACTTTGATAAAATATTAGATTTTCCTGATTGTTCAGAGATGATAATTTGCCTTTGATTGCCCACAAGTTCAGGATTGATGTGTTCGTAAGTCTTTGGATCTTTATTGACCGCAGAAACATGTAATCCACCCTTATGTGCAAAAGCAGAAGAGCCAACGTAAGGTGCTGTTCGATTTGGGACTCTGTTTAAAATTTCATCAAGGAGCCTTGAAAGCTCAGTTAAAAGATTAAGTTGTTGTTTATTAATTGATAAGTCAAATTTGTTTTCAAATTCATTTTTAAAAGCAAATGTTGGTAATAGTGAAATTAGATTAGCATTTCCACATCTTTCACCTAAACCATTAATCGTGCCTTGAACCTGTCTTGCACCTGCTCGTACAGCTGCAAGAGTATTGGCGACTGCATTACCTGTGTCATTATGTGCATGAATTCCAAGATGATCTCCTGAAATTTCTTTAGAAACTTTTGATACGATATCTTCAACTTCATGCGGAAGAGTTCCTCCATTCGTATCACAAAGAACAAGCCACCGTGCACCATTTGACTTTGCAGCTTTAAGACATTCAATTGCATAATTTGGATTAGATTTGTAACCATCAAAAAAATGTTCAGCATCGAAATGTACTTCTTTTTTCGTTTTTGCTAAAAATTTTACTGACTCTCCAATATTTTCTAAATTTTCCTCATTAGTAATTCCAAGTGCAAGATCAACATGGAAATCCCAAGATTTTCCAACAACACATGCTGAAGGCGCATTAATATTTATCATTGCAGCCAAACCAGGATCATTTTCTGCGCTGCGACCAGATTTTTTAGTCATGCCAAACGCAGTAAACATTGAGTTTTTAAATTTTAAATCTTCATTAAAAAACTTAGTATCAGTTGAGTTTGCACCTGGCCATCCACCCTCAATATAGTCAACGCCAAGTTCATCTAATTTTTGTGCGAGAAGTTTTTTTTCATCAACATTAAAATCAACACCGTAAGTTTGAGCTCCGTCTCTAAGAGTCGTATCAAATATGTATAACTTTTCTTTCACTTACTTAACTTTCCAAGTTGTTTCGCCACCTTGATCTTCAAGTATGACTCCCATTTTGTCTAATTCATCTCGGATCCTATCAGCATCATCAAAGTTCTTGTTTGATCGTGCCTCATTTCTTTGAGCAATAAGCAACTCAACTTGAGCGGTATTAATATTTAAATTTTCCTTTTCCCAGGAAAGCCATTCAGATGGTTTTTCATTTAAAAGTCCAAGCATATTTGCTGAATATAAAAAATTGCTTACTAAGCCTTTATCACCTGATTGGCAGTCTTTAAATTTTTGATGAAGCACGCTAATAGCTTTAGGTGTATTCATATCATCCAATAATGATTCCATAATTTCATTATCATTATTTGCATCTTTTAATTCATGATCATTAAAATTGCTCAAAAATGTGTACCATTTATCTAATGTTTTTTTACTTTCATTGAGGTTATCCTTGGTCCAATTCAGAGGTTGTCTGTAGTGAGTTGATATCATGGTAAGCCTAATAACTTCCCCTTGAAAACTGTCTTTTAACTCGTTTACAGTTACAAAATTACCATCAGACTTTGACATTTTATTACCTTCAACAGTGACAAAGCCATTGTGAACCCAATAATTTGCAAATTTGTTATTATTTGCACACTCACTTTGGGCAATTTCATTCTCATGATGTGGAAATATTAAATCTTGACCTCCTCCATGAATATCAAAATTTTCTCCTAAAAGTTTTTCACTCATTGCAGAGCACTCAATGTGCCAGCCAGGTCTCCCATCTCCCCATGGACTTTTCCAACTGGGCTCATCTTCTTTTGAAGGTTTCCATAATACAAAGTCAGACTCTTCTTTTTTATAACTTTCTACGCCTACACGCGAACCAGCGACCATTTCATCTAAATTCTTGCCAGAGAGTTTTCCATATTCTTTAAATTTATTTGAAGAAAAAAGAACATTGCCATCCGCTACATATGCAAACTCTTTTGATATGAGTTTTTCAATCAACTCGATCATCTCGGGTATATGTTCGGTTGCTCTTGGCTCAAATGTAGGTTTTAAAGCGCCAATATATTTCGCATCGTCATGAAAATAATTAATTGTCTTTTCTGTAAGTATTCCAATGTCTTCATTTTGATCATTTGCTGCATGTATAATTTTATCATCAACGTCAGTGATGTTTCTTACATAAGTTACATTTTCACTGCCATAAATTTTTTGGAGTAATCGAAATAAAATATCAAACACTATAACTGGTCGAGCATTGCCTACATGCGCATAATCGTAAACAGTTGGCCCACATACGTACATTCGCACATTATTTGGATCAATTGGTTCAAACTTCTTTTTTGAATTGGTAAATGTATCGTAAAGCATCAAGTCCATTTAAGTCTGTATCCTCTCAACAATTTTGTCTCTACCAATTAGTTGTATGAGAAGCTTCATTTCTGGACCATGTGTCAGTCCTGTGAATGCTACTCGCAATGGAAGAAACAATTCTTTGCCCTTGCGTCCTGTTTTTTCTTTTATGGCATTCGTCCAAGTAGTCCAAGTATCATCATCCCAAGGTTCCTCAGGCATTAACTCTAATGCTAATTTTATATAATCTTTATCATCAGACTCAGCAGGCTTACTGTTAAATACAATGTCAGTCCAAGAAGATATTTCTTCAACAGTTTCCAAATTGCCTTTTATAGTGTCCCAAAACTTTTTATCAACATTTTCATCAATCTCAGTAAGTCTTGATTGAATTTCCTCATAATCAAATTTTTGGACTTGTTTTTTGTTAAGCGCCTTTAGGACATCAATTTCGATACGTCCAGGCGATGTTGAGATTGTCTCAAGTTTAAATTCATCAATGATTTGTTTTATCCCACTTTTTAGTTCAATTGAATTTGAAGTTCCAATCGTTGCTAGTAAGCTGAGAATTGAGATGGGCTCAATATTATCTTTTCTGAAACTATCGATTGATATTACATTATCTCTTTTTGATAGTTTATCTCCTGTTGATGCCTTTAAAAGGGCATGATGTGCAAATGAAATTTTATTTTCATCTAATGCATTTATGATTTCAATTTGTACAGCAGTATTGCTAGTGTGATCATCTCCTCTAATTACATTAGTAATGTTGTAATCAAGATCATCTACAGCAGAACTGAATGTATAAAGTGGAACACCATCTTCTCGAAATAAAACTGGATCTGATAAGCTTGTCAAATCAATATCAATTTCACCCTTTAATAAATCATTCCATTTCATGCGTTCAGTTTGAAGAAGAAATCGCCAATGGGGTTTTCTTCCATCATTCTCATAATCTTTTATTTGTTTCTCCGTTAATTTTAATGCAGAACGGTCATACACTTGCTTTCCACCGGCAGCCATCTGAAGCTTTCTTTTTCTCTCAAGTTCCTCTGGGGTTTCATAGCAAGCATATATCCTGCCATCAGATTTTAATTTTTCGAATTGTTCTTTATATCTTTCAAATCTAGCAGATTGATTAAAAGTCTCGTCGTAGTCTATTCCCAGCCACTCCAAATCATATTTTATTTGAGAAATGTATTCATCTTTTGACCTCTCTTGATCGGTATCATCAATTCGAAGAATAAATTTTCCACCACTATTTTTAGCATACAACCAATTTATGAGGGCTGTTCTGATATTACCCAAATGCAATAATCCTGTTGGACTAGGCGCAAATCTTGTTGTCGTTGTCATCTATTTTTCCTTATCTCTGAATGCATTTGTTATTGGGTATCGTCTGTCATACCCAAAATTTCTCTCTGAAATTTTTACACCCGGAGCAGCTTGTCGTCTTTTATATTCAGAATTATAGAGCAAATTCTGAACTTTTGTAACCAAGCTTGGCTCATAACCTTTTGAAATAATCTCGTTAATTGAACTTTCTTTTTCAACAAGTAAGTACAAAATTTTATCCAAGACATCATAGGGCGGAAGGGAATCGCTATCTTTCTGATCCTCTTTAAGTTCAGCAGTGGGTTCTTTTGTTATAATATTTTTAGGAATAACTTCCTTTGCTTTAATTACTGAAAATGATGGAAGGTTTTCGTTTCTCCATTCAGAAAGTTTATATAAATCAGATTTATAAATATCCTTAACTACTGAAAACCCCCCACACATATCTCCGTATAAAGTTGAGTATCCAACTGAGACTTCTGATTTATTGCCATTAGTAACTACCATATGGCCAAACTTGTTTGAATAGGCCATCAATATTGCACCTCTGGTTCTTGATTGAATATTTTCTTCAGTAATATCTTTTTCTTTACCCGCGAATAAATTTGAAAGAGTGCTATCGTATGAATTCACGATATCTTTTATAGAAACACTTATTAACTCGATACCTAATTTTTTGCCTAGCTGATTTGCATCCGCATTACTTTCCTCGCTTGTAAACTGAGATGGCATTAAAATGCCTTTTACTCTTTCAGGCCCTAGTGCATCGGTTGCGACAACCGCACTAAATGCACTATCTATGCCTCCTGAAATGCCAATAACAACTCCTGGAAATTTATTTTTTTCAACATAGTCTTTTAGCCCAAGCATAAGATTGGAATAGACAATATCGTGCTTATCACTACCGAAAGGTGCCTCTTCTTCAATATCAAAAGTCTTAGTATTGATGTTGAATGTATATTCCCTACTTTCTTCAATGCAGTATTTAAATTTAGAAATTACCTTTTTTTGATCACACAAGAAGGAAGATCCGTCAAAAACTATCTCATCTTGACCTCCAACTTGATTTACATAAATTAAAGGAGCATCAATAGAGTTTGCAAAACTAAGTGCCTTCTTTTCTCTTTCCTCAATTTTATTTATATCAAATGGGGATGCATTTAATGATACCGCCAAATCAATTTCATTTTTATCAATCTCAACAATGGTATCGTTCACCCATATGTCCTCACAAATAAATAGACCCAATTTAATT
Organism: uncultured Pelagibacteraceae bacterium; assembly: GCA_902590345.1. Taxonomy (GTDB): domain Bacteria; phylum Pseudomonadota; class Alphaproteobacteria; order Pelagibacterales; family AG-422-B15; genus CACNXQ01. Next base: position 28,217 of record CACIWK010000001.1, read on the forward strand.
CCATTAAATTCGATTATGCTGACTTGCTCTCCATTTGAGAAAATTCTTTTTTCATCAAATACCCCATAGTTTGGCAAAGCCATTTTATGATGTTTATGTAAGATCTTACCCTTATTAATTACAAGAGCTGTATTGAACAGTTTGCTCTCTTCCAAAAAAGGAGTACCTATAATTATAGTTGATCTACTATTTTTAGAAGAATTCAAAATATCTGAAATTGCATTGTTAACTTTTTCCATAAAAGCTGGTTTTAAAACCAAATCTTCTGGTGGGTAACCTGTAAGCATTAATTCAGAGAAAATTATGAGATCAGATTTGTTGCTTTCAATATGATCAATCACAATTTGCTTATTTTTGTCAATATTTCCCACTTGTGGGTTGGACTGAACAATTAATATGGAGGTTTTTTCTGTCATTTGACTGATCTTACAACTAAATAATTTAGTCGCAATTACTTAGCAATCGTAATTTTTGAATTATGTGGTTCTTGGGACTCTCTGAGCTTGTCAGATATTAAAAATGCAAGTTCAAGTGCTTGATTTGCATTCAGCCTTGGGTCACAGTGGGTATGATATCTAGCTGAAAGATCTTCATCCTTAATGGCTTGAGCGCCACCAATACATTCAGTTACATTTTGACCTGTCATTTCTAAATGAACTCCACCTGGGTACGTTCCCATTTGATGATGAATATCAAAAAATGTCTCAACTTCTTTAAGAACACTTTCAAATGGTCTCGTTTTAAAACCTGAATTAGCTTTCATGGTGTTGCCATGCATTGGATCACAAGACCAAACTAAATTGTGATCTGAATTTAAAAAGGGTTGTATAAGCTTAGGTAACTTTTCATTAATAGTCTCAGAACCAAATCGACAAATTAATGTAATTTTTCCAGCCTCATTCTCAGGGTTCAAAATATCAAGAAGCTTTTTCAATTCCTCAGGATCTAAAGATGGTCCACATTTAATTCCAATTGGATTTTTAATCCCTCTGCAAAATTCTACATGTGCTCCGTCAGGCTGTCTGGTTCGATCACCAATCCAAACCATGTGGGCTGATGTGTCATAAACCTCACCTGATGTACTATCTAGTCGCGTCAGACATTCTTCATAAGGAAGCAATAAAGCCTCGTGACTTGTAAAGAAGTCAACGCTTCTTAGACGTTTTGTGTTTCTTGAAGAAATTCCAATAGCTTCCATAAAAGATAGTGTGTCCGAGATTTTATTCGCTAGTTCTCTAAATTTCTTTCCTTGAGAACTTTCATCTACAAATCCCATATTCCATTGATGAACTTTATTTAAATCTGAGAATCCACCTTTAGCAAAAGCTCTCAATAAATTAAGTGTAGCAGCTGATTGAGTATATGCTCTGATCATGCGATCAGGATCAGGAACTCTCGCATCTTCAGTAAAATCCATATCATTTATAATGTCGCCCTTATAACTATCTAACTCAACGCCATCTATTTCTTCTTTTGGTGCACTTCGCGGTTTTGCAAACTGACCTGCCATTCTTCCAACTTTTACGACAGGGCAATTACCTGCAGCAGTTAATGTTACTGACATTTGCAATAATACTTTAAATGTATCTCTTATATAATCTGCATTGAAATCATCAAAACTTTCTGCACAATCACCACCTTGCAGCAAAAATGCTTTACCCTCTGAAACATTAGCAAGATTTCTTTTTAAATCTCTTGCTTCACCTGCAAAAACAAGCGGCGGGTAAGATCTTAACTGATCTTCAGTTTTTTCTAATTTCTTCACATCTGGATACTCTGGCAAATGCTTAGCCTCGTAATTTCTCCAACTGTTAACAGACCATTTCTTCATATTTTTTAAATATTCGTTTTGCGGGCTTTATAGTACTAAATAAAGTAAAATACTAGAGTTTCAGTAAAATATATTGATTTTACTTAGTTTATTGCTCCTAAGGTATCTATGCCAGCACTTATTTTTGCTGCTACATCTTCCTGGTCGAGTTTTTTGGTTTGCTGATATTGTGGATGAGCGAGTGTTGCCAAATCTTTTGCTTTAGACAATGCAAGCTCCATTAACTTTTCATGTTCAGTTACTTCATCTAAATAACCTGGAGCAATAGCATCTTCTATTGAATACATTTCCGCATTCAATAGCGCTCTCTGCTTGTGCGGTTTTGTCAATTTAAACTTTGCAAGTTCAAGTATTGGTGTTGGAATAATCATATTATTTCGTAATTCGTTGGCTCCGATTTTAAAGTCACCTTTAATTCCTATACGGTGATCACAACTACAAAGTAAAAAAGCACCTAGCGCGATTGCATGTCCGCTGCAAGCCGCAACAATCGGTCTTGGAAAAGTAAAGATTTTTAATAATAAGTTAAAACCACTTTTAACCATATCAGCTGCATTTTCTGGACTTGACATCATAACTTTTAAATCAAATCCAGCAGAAAACATCCCTTCTCGACCCGCTATTAAAACAGACCCTTTATCAGATGGGACTTGATCTAATATTTCACTAAAATTTTTTATCATGTCAGGAGAGAATACGTTAACTTTTCCATCATCCATTTGAATGATTGAGACATCTCCATCTGATCTTAAAGTTACTGTCATACGTCTGATTTTAAATAAAAGTTTAGTTTATAATAGGTATAAATTTTATATTTTCTAGTTTTTTAGAATAAAATCATTTATCAAGTTTGCTAGTTCAGGACCAGCCTCTTCTTGGCAGAAATGTCCAACTCCTTCCAAAGTAACAACAGTCGGGTTTGGTATCCTAGTCAAAAAATCTTCCTTCATAGTTATTGTTATTCGTTCATTGCCTCCAAACGCCACAAGAAAAGGTTTATCCCATTTTTCATAAACATCTTTCCAGTATTTCTCATTTTCGGATAATTGTGTTGGTATAAAATAAGCCATGACATGAGCTCCTGCTTTGTATTTACCCGAAGGATACGGAGCTTCATAAGCTCTGATTTGCTCATCAGATAGCTCTAAACGCCCGAAGGTAGAAATAATTCCTGATACATCCATATCATCCGAGTAATACGAATGTGCAATCCATTTTGAAAACATTCTCATACCTTCAAGTGGTGATGGCTCTTCCAACATTAGTGCTTTATCGGCGGCTGTCTTAAGCTCTTCAAAAGTGACCTCTCCATTCCACCAGACCATAAATTTTACAAAATTCTCAAATAGCCATGCAGTTATTCCATCTCTAGCAGCCATGCCTGTATTTGAAACAACAACTCTTGCAAAACGATCAGGCATCTCAGCTACAACCCGGAGTCCGATCATGCCTCCCCAATCTTGTCCAAAGAATGTAGCTTCTCTTAAATCAAGTTGCACCACCAAAGCCTTCATAGTGTTGATATGAAACTCATAACTATAGTCATATTTAGATATAAATTTATCTGACTTTCCAAATCCTACTAAGTCAGGAATAATGACTCTATGACCTGCGTCAGTTAACACCGGTATCATTGTTCGAAATAGATAACTCCAAGTTGGTAAGCCATGAAGAAGAAAAATTGGATCACCATCTTTAGGTCCTTCATCGAGGTAGTGAATTCTTAGACCGTCAATTTCAATATAATTTGGCTCAAATGGATAATCTTCTAGATTTTCAAATTGTGTATCGGGCGTTCTCAAAACACCAGGTGAAACTTCATATGCATGAATGAAACTTATTGAATTGAAAAAAAATAAAAAAATAAGAATGCTTATTTTTGCCAACATTTAAACAAAGATAATATGTTGTCAGTTTTTGTGTCAATAAATTATTCTACAGTAACAGACTTAGCAAGATTTCTTGGCTGATCGACATCATTACCAAGCTCAACCGCCGTATAATAGGCAAGCATATGAATTGGAACTGAATAAACGATTGCCTCAATTGATTTGGGGCATTTTGGTAAACGAAAAACTTCCCAAATATTTTCAGAATTTGACTCCAATGTTTCATCGTCTGTTATCATTAATATTTTACCTCCACGAGCAATAACTTCTTGTATGTTTGAAATTGTTTTATGGAATAGCGGACCCGGTGGAACAATGCAGACAACTGGCAAATCTTTTTCTATTAAAGCAAGTGGACCATGTTTCATTTCACCTGCAGGATAACCCTCTGCATGGATATATGATATTTCTTTAAACTTTAGTGCTCCTTCCAATGCTAATGGAAACGCAGTACCACGGCCAAGATACATTACACCCTTGGCATTTATGATTGCTTTTGCTGTGTCTTTTAGTGAATAAGATCTCTCAATTGCTTGTTCAAGCAATAGAGGCGCTTGCATAATTTCCTTGCATAATTTTGTATTTTCCTCAATAGACATGAATTTTTTTTCTGATGCTAAATGAATTGATAGAGATAGAAGTGCTGATAATTGAGCGGTAAACGCCTTCGTTGAAGCAACCCCTATTTCTGCTCCTGCCTTAGTATAAATACAGTGATCACTATCTCTTGCTATTGAGCTATTTTTAACGTTTACAATACTCAACGTCTGAATTTTTTGCTTTCTACAATAATCTAATGCAGCTTTAGTATCGGCGGTTTCACCAGATTGAGAGACAAATATACATAATGCATTTGGATCAATTACTGGATCACGATAACGAAATTCTGATGCCATATCGCATTCAACTGGTGTCCTTGCATATTGTTCAAAATAATATTTTCCCACCAAACATGAGTAATAAGCTGTTCCGCAAGCAATCAGATAAATCTTTGAAATTTTATCAAAATTTAAATTAATATTTGAAATTGCGATTGTACCCTTATCGTAATCTACAAATTGTCGAAATGTTTCACCTACTGCATGAGGGTGCTCATGTATTTCTTTCTCCATAAAATGTTTATAGGGACCTTTTGAAACTTCTGACTCGTTTATTCCTATTTCAACAAATTCTCTATTCGCTCTTTCGCCCTCTAGGTTATAAATTTCTATACTTTCTTTGTTTAATACTGTTATATCCCCGTCTTCCAAGTAACACACTTTATTGGCAACTGAGCTTAGTGCAATCGAGTCAGATCCTATTGAATTGCCAACTCCATTTGTACCTGCAACAAGTGGGCTTCCATTCTTAGCGCCATAAATAGTGTCTTCACTATCACTAAAAATAATTGCTAGTGCGTATGATCCCTCTAGAGAAGAAATTGTCTTTTGAACACTCTCAAGATGGCTCAGACCTTCCTTTAGATAAAACGTTAATAATGCAGTAATTACTTCAGAGTCAGTGTCAGACTCAAAATGGTAATCTTTAACCTCCTCTGATTTTTTCAATTCTGCGGCATTTTCAATTATTCCATTATGTACAAGCGATACCGAGGTTGATGAATGGGGGTGAGCATTTTTATCAGAAGGTTTCCCATGAGTAGCCCAACGAGTATGACCTATTCCCGTATTGCCATCAAATTGATCATTCTGAAGAGCGTAAATCAAATTATCAAGCTTGCCTTTTACTTTTCTTTGATTGATCTTATTAGCAGTGTTTATTGCAATACCAGCAGAGTCGTAACCACGATATTCTAATTTCCTTAATGCATTTATAATGTTCGAAGACACATTCTCTTTAGAAGCTATACCAATGATACCGCACATTACCTTTTCCCTTTTTTATTTGACCAATTTTTTACCATCTTTTGAGATGATCTTTCAACCGCAAGACTGTTCTCAACTACATGTTTAGTTATGGTTGAACCAGAACCAATATACGCATTCTTACCTACAATTAATGGGGCTACTAAAGATGAGTTTGAGCCTATAAATGCTTTATCTTTGATAACTGTTTTAAATTTTGAGGCACCATCGTAATTGCAAGTAATAGTTCCAGCCCCCACGTTAACTTTTTTACCTATTTCTGTGTCACCTATATATGATAAGTGATTAACTTTTGAACCCTTATCTATTTTTGAATTTTTGATCTCTACAAAATTACCGACCTTAGCATTATCATTTATTTTTGTGCCTGGCCTTATTCTTGCATAAGGTCCAATACTGACTTCTTTCCCAATTTTACAATCTTCTATATGACTGAATGCGTGTATCTCAGTATTGTTACCAATAACGACGTTTTTACCAATAATCACAAATGGATGAATTGTAACGTCTTTTCCAATTTTAGTATCTTTCGATAAATAAATAGTATCAGGGTCTCTCATGGTCACGCCTGCAGTAAGATGCTTGGATCTCAATTCATTTTGGATTTCTTTTTCAGCCATCGCTAAATCATTTTTATCATTTACACCCATAACTTCTGTCTCTGCTGTTTGTATCGGATTGACTTTTACACCTTTTTTAAATGCCAAATTAAATATATCAGTTAAATAAAATTCTTTCTTCTTATTATTATTATTTAATTTAGGTAACAAAGAGCTTAATAGCTTTGTCTCGATAGCAAAGATTCCTGAATTACATAAGTAGTAATTTTCATTTTTCTTTAGCTCTTTTTGCTCAATCACCTGACTGATCAAACCGTCAGTACCTAATATGACTTTACCGTAATTATTTCTTTCTTCTTTATTGAAACATAATAAGTTAACTGTGTTTGTTTTAATTTTTGAAACGTTAAGAATACTTTTATATTTTATAAGAGGGACGTCACCGTAAAGAACTAGAGTGACTGAGTCTTTTTCAAGACTTTTTATAGCAGACTTTATTGCATCGCCAGTGCCATTCTGTTTTTTTTGAATAACAATATTTAAATTGTTATAGTTTTTAAAATTGTCTTTAATTTGGTTGTTTACAACTAAATGAATTCTTTTTGGCTTCAATCTAAATGATGCATCAATCACATAATCAATTATTTGCTTACCACCCAAATCATGAAATATTTTGGGTTTGCTTGATTTCATTCTTGTGCCTTTACCAGCGGCAAGTATTATTATTTCTAAATTTTTCATTGAATTTTTTTTGGAAAATAACCAATATGCCATTAATTGTATCGTAAAATTTTATTTCAGAGATTTACTCATAAAATGAATTTAAAAAATAAGAAACTCTTCATATTTGACCTAGATGGAACACTAGTTGATACAGCTCCAGATTTTAAAAATTCACTGAATTATATGCTATCAGAGCTGAATGAACCGCTAGTCACATTGGAGGAGATAAGAAACTTAGTTGGTTACGGAGCTCGCGAATTAATTCGAAGAACAGTGGTTACTAAAAATATTCCTCACGATGAAAATAAAATAAATGAGATGTTAAAGATATTTCTGCTTCACTACACCCATAACATTGACGACGATAGTGTATTATTTGAAAATGTTGAAACGGTATTAAAGCTCATAAAATCTAAAAAATTAAAGTTGGCAGTTTGTACGAATAAAATGGAAAAGCTCAGCAATATGTTATTAGAAAAACTTGGAGTCTTGCATTACTTTGACTATCTCGTTGGTGGAGATACGTTTACAAAAAGTAAGCCTGACCCATTTCCATTGATTGAAATATGTAAAAAATTAAGTGTAAGTGAAAATGAGTCAATAATGATTGGAGATAGTGCAACAGACTTAAATGCAGGTCATAATGCAAATATGCCAGTTGTTTTGGTGGGTTATGGATATACTGATAATAAAAATATTTACAATGATGCTGATTTAGTTATAAACAATTTTTCTCAATTAACGGAATTAATCGAATAGGAGTTATACATGACAATTAGTTTTAACGATAAAGTTGCAATAGTTACAGGCGCAGGTGGCGGTCTTGGAAGATGTCACGCATTAGAATTTGCAAAAAGAGGAGCTAAAGTTGTCGTAAATGACTTAGGTGGTTCTGTTGATGGTACTGGTGGATCAAGTGAAGCTGCTGATAAAGTAGTTGATGAAATAAAAGCCATGGGTGGTGAGGCAATCTCTAATGGATCAAGTGTAACTGACAAAGCAGGCGTGAAAAAACTAGTTGATGATACTATGGCTGCCTTTGGTCGTGTTGATATTTTAGTAAATAATGCAGGTGTTTTGAGAGACAAGTCGTTTGCAAAAGTAACACATGATGATTTCGAATTTGTAGTAAACGTTCATATGATGGGTTCTGTTTATTGTACAAAAGCGGTTTGGCCAATTATGACAGAACAAAATTATGGAAGAATAATCATGACATCTTCTTCATCTGGTGTATTTGGAAATTTTGGGCAATCAAATTACGGTGCAGCTAAAATGGGAGTTGTTGGACTAATGAATACTCTTAAAATTGAAGGTATGAAATATAATATTAAAGTAAATTCTTTAATTCCTGTTGCGGCAACACGAATGACAGAAAATCTAGGAATGCCTGATGCAGTTTTCGATAGTTTAAAACCGGAAACTGTTTCACCTGCAGTCATGTTTATGGCATCAGAGGATGCGCCGAATGGTGCAATGATTTCAGCCGGTGCTGGTGTATTTGCTTCTGCAGAGATAGTTCATTCACAAGGGGTTGCTCTAAAAGGCGATGAACTTAATGCGGATATGTTAGCTGAAAAGTGGGCTGAAGCATCGAATATGGATGGCGGTAAAGCTCTCAAAACAGGTGCAGAGCATACAGCTCACATATTTAAAAAACTGGCTGAATAAATTTATTTAGGTAACACTGACTGAAATTGCTTCGTCAGAAGATTTAATACCTGATTGGGTAAGAGTCATATATCTTTTCATATGATAATCAGTATTGCCAAATAATACTCCAATCATTGTTGCCCTTTTAAAATAGTGACTTACCATATATTCATCAACAACACCCATTCCGCCATGCAACTGAATAGCGCTTTCGCCTACAAATTTTATTGCTTTACCTATACGTGCTTTAGCAGCTGAAACTGCTCTTCTTCTTTCATCTGAATCACTCAAATCCGCTGTCACTGCCATGTAAAGAATTGACTTAGCCTGTTCATACTCAATCATCATATCCACTAAACGGTGCTGTATAACCTGATTTTTGGCAATTGATTGTCCGAATTGTTTTCGGTTTTTGCAGTATTCAGTTGTAGAGTCTTTTAAAACTTGCAGTATACCAACTGCTTCAGAGCATGCAGCAATAGTGCTTATATCTACAATTTCCTCAATGGCATCGTAAGCCATATTAACTTTTCCTAAAACATTATCTTTTGAAACTTTTAGATTCTCAATAATAACTTCAGAGGCTCTGTATTCATCAATTGTTGGATAATTTTGGAGTGTAAGTCCCTCAGACTTTGTATCAACAATAAATAATGTAATTCCAGAATCAGATCTTTGCTCTCCTTCAGTTCTTGCAGAAATAATAAGGTGTGAAGCCATACCTGCTCCAAATACCACTGACTTAAAACCATTTAATACATAGTCATCTCCGTTAAGTACAGCTGACGTTTTTACATCATTTAAATCAAATCTACTTTGTGGCTCAGCATATGCAAACGCACATCTAATATTTCCTGAGATTATTTGTGGTATAATCGAATTCTTTTGCTCCTCAGATCCAAGTTTTGATATCAATCCACCAGCTAATATTACAGTTGGTAAATATGGTTCAACAACGAGTCCTTTTCCAAACTGTTCCATCACAATCATTAAGTCAGCAGATTTTCCTCCAAGCCCTCCGTAAGCTTCTTCAAATGGAACTCCTAGAAGACCAAGTTCAGCAAATTGTTTCCAATTTTCTTCTTTCCATCCCTCTTCTGATTTAACTATATTGCAACGAGTGTCCCAATCATAATTATCTCTTACAAAAGAAGTAACCATGTTGTCCAGCAAGGTCTGTTCCTCGGTGTAATCAAAATTCATAAAAAAGCGTTATAAGTTATGACAGTAAATATGTCAAAAGGTACTAAAGTCCTAAGACCATTTTAGCTATGATATTTCTTTGAATTTCGTTAGATCCTCCATAAATGGATGCCTTACGAAAGTTAAAATACGTTCCTGATAGATTAGTAGCATAGTCTGGACCGACATATTCATTACTTAAAGTCGTGCCAAGGTGAGGGTTTGCATAATATCCAACAGCTTCCATAGCCAACTCAGTAACAGCTTGCTGAATGTCTGTTCCCTTAATCTTCAAAAGAGAAGACTCTGGTCCAGGACCTTTACCTGCAGAGTCCTTTGCAAGCGTTCTTAATTCAGTGTATTCAAGTGCTGATAACTCTAATTCTGCAGCTGCTATTTTTGCTTTAAATGCTGGATCTTGAATTAAAGGTTCGCCGTATGACATTTCAGAACTAGCAATCTGTTTTATTCTTTCTATTGCTTTCTTAGATCTCGCAACACCGGCAATACCTGATCTTTCATGAGCTAATAAAAATTTTGCATACGTCCAACCCATATTTTCTTGGCCAATTAAATTTTCTACTGGAACCTTGACATTATCAAACCAAGTTTCATTCACCTCATGAGATCCATCCATAAGCTTGATGGGTCTAACTGTTACACCAGGAGTTTTCATGTCAATCAAAAGAAACGAAATGCCTTGTTGAGGTTTCTCAGCATCTGGATTGGTTCTTACTAAACAAAAAATCCAATCTGCATACTGTGCCATCGTAGTCCAAGTTTTTTGTCCATTAACGATATAGTGGTCACCTTCTTTTACGGCACTTGTTTTTAATGAAGCAAGGTCTGAACCTGAGCCAGGCTCGGAGTAACCTTGACACCAAAAAACTTCACCACTCAAAATTCCAGGTAAGTGTTGCGCTTTTTGCTCCTCATTTCCAAAAGTATAAATTACTGGACCAACCATATTTATTCCAAATGGCATAATATATTGACATTCAGCTTTCGCACATTCTTGTTCGAAGATATATTTTTGTGTAGGAGTAAATTCTGCGCCACCATATTGTTTAGGCCAACTTGGTGCTGACCAACCATTGTGCTTTCCTAAAATTTTATGCCAAGCTGTAAGATCTTCTCTAGAGAGTTCTTTACCTAGTTTTCTTTTAGAATTGATTGAGTCTCTTAGCTCTTGTGGATAATTTGTTTTAATAAAATCCCTTATTTCACTTTGAAACTTTAAATCTTCATTTGAAAACGCAGTGTCCATAGAATCTCCTAAAATTGTATTTGTATTATATAATGTTAAAAAAAAAGCTTTTCAATATTCTTTTAAGCCTGTTTTGCGCTAAATTTTAGATGTTTATCAGCCATTAAATATAATACACAAGCGGCCATACCATAGAAAATGCTTGATAAAAATGTATTTTGCAAAAATGGTAGGGCCATTATGTAGCAAGTGATTAGTCCATTCAAATCAGAAGCATACATTCCTGATCCATACCAAACAGCAAAATTTGATATTAAATAAAAAGATATTACACCTGCACTAATTCCTAAAAATGAAGTAGTTAGATTCAATTTTGAGTGAAAAAAAGTACCAATCAATATACACACGCAAATAGCAAAATAAATTATTGGCATACCAGCGTGAAAACCTAAATATAAATCACTTATCAACATAGCTAAGATTGGAATACAATATGAATAAATTTTTTTATCAAACACGGCTCCTGCAAAAAAAGCCATTCCTAATATTGGTGTGAAATTCGGTGGGTGAGGTAATACTCTGCTTAATGCTAGTACGAATACTATTGTAATACCAAAAATAATCTTTTTATTAATCTGCATTAGCTAATATATAACTCCTCTGCTTCAAAAAGTATATCCAAAATTAAAGAATACATTTCTATCAGGTAATGGATATACATTAGATAACCCATAGTGAGCATCATCATGAAAAGTGCTTGAAACTGCAAAATCGTAGACTTGCTCATCAAAGACATTATTTATCCCAAATGATAAATTATAAGGTCCGTTTTTCGAACTTATTGAAGTATTGACAATATAATAATCAGGAATTTGGGGTTCAATATTTTCCTGATCATTAGAAACATATTTTTTATCTGTGTAATTAATTCCTAAGTTTAAATTAGTATTATTATCTATTTGTCGAATATAATTTAAATTATAAGTCAATGGAGAAACTAGAGGCACTTTCCGACCTGCTAAGTCGATTGATTGATTTGCAGTTCCATCTGATCCTAAAAAATTAATTGCAGTATTTGTTAAATATCCATAAGTTTCATTATTGTTGTAATATCTTGTTCCAAGAAATTCGTAGGAACCTGTGCCCATAGATAAAGATCCTCCAGTAAATTCAGCGTTGACATATCCTATCGAACCCATAAATTTATTTTTATTATCTGGACTAAACTCAAAATCTAAATTTATACCTTCTCTTTTAATTGGATCAAGATTTGTATTTACAGATTGGTCGTATTGAATTTCATTTAAAGTATCAATGTCAAAATAATTTACATTTAAATTTGCGACTTCATTTGAGTAAATAACGCCTATCTCTATTCCATCTGACTCCTGATCTTTGAGCTCAAATGAACCACTTGTAGTCGCCAATATTCTTTCATCAATATTTGGAATTCTAAAGGATTCAGAATAATTGCCGTAAATTGAAAAGTTCTTATCTATTTTTTTCTCTACACCAATGTTTAAAGCTTGATTTGTACTAGAGTTATCATACGTAGCGTGGTCAGTTGCATCCCAGGAATTAACAAAGCCTGATACTGTCCTGTCGATTTCGTCTCGTGCACCGAATTGAGACTCTTCAGATCTAAATCCAAATGACAAGGAAGTATCTGTTTCATTAAAATATATCGTATTCTGAAAGTATACAGACTGAACTTTAAGATCAGCATCATAATTTTGACCTACCTGTTCATCTTCTTTTCTATGTCGTTTTGAATCATAAAAACTATGCGTATGATCAAGGCCAATATTCAAAATATTTGTAAACTTTTCATCTATATTCCTAACTTCGTATCTACCATTATAAATGTTCCCATCTATTGTAGTGTTCAAGTACCTATCGCCATCATTTGGAGTTTCGTATGTATTTCCATTGGCAGCAAGAAAGGCTTTATCATTTTTTTTCTTATATCCTATATTCAGGAAGATTTTATTTAAGCTATCGATTTCGTGAACAATACCTAAATTTACTCTCTCATTTTCTAAGTTTGAATAATCATCTCTTTGTTCTGAATTGCATGAATCTCCATTTGCTGCAAATGAACCACCAATATGTTTTGCAGTCTTACTATCCTCATAACGATTGCAAAAATGATAATTATACACGGCCCCTCCTTTTACTCGAGGACCTGGTAAATCTTGTTCTCTATACGAGGAAAAAAGGTCTAGATTAAATTTTGTTTGATCAATGGTATTTTTTATATTTAAAACAAAATTCTCGTCTGAATAATCCCCTGCGTCACGAAAGGTATCACTTGTGAAGCCTGTTCCTGATAAAGAAATAACTCCTTTTTCACCAAATGAATTACTTAAGGAAAAATCCGCACCTAATCTGCTATATGAACCAAAAGAGAGTTCACCACGATTTTGTAAATTATCATTTTGAGTAACAATATTGACTGCACCTCCAATAACGCCAGAGCCGTATAATGTTCCTGCAGATCCACCTCTAATAATTTCAATCCTTTCAATTGAGTCAATTGGTATGTAGGATAAATTCACATTAGACATATCAATGTCATTTAAACGAATGCCATTAACTAGAATTAAAGAATTAGATTTAGAGGCTTCACCAAATCCTCTAATGTCCAATGAAGAGTTGGTCCCACCAACGCCATCATAAAGACGACGCACATCAATTCCAGAATTTGTTTCTAAAATCTGAGGTAAATTTTTGCCATGCTGTGACGCTAAATCTTCCTTACTAATAATTGTTATGTTTGATCCAGATAAACCGGATGAAAGCCGAGTATATTCCTCATTTTTTGGGTTAATTAAAATTTCAGGAACATCAGCTGAGATTTTGAAAGAAAGTGTTAGTAAGAATGTTAAAATTAAAAATAATCTTTTAGTCATAATTTGCCTCCAGTTTGAAGTCACCGCAAACAAATTGTCCAAATGATTATCCCGATCACCTGTGGATGACTATGTTTTGTTGGTAGGTCTCCTGACTTCTCCATCACTACTTAAGCACACCTTCCCGATTGATCAGTGGTATCTGTACTTAAATTCCAGAGTTACAGTTGCGGGTACAGTTAAGGCCTTAAACCTTATTCCCTGTTATTCACTTTACGTGAACCAACATTAAAACTATTGTATATTCGAAATTACAAAGCAAGAAAAAAATGAAAATTTTTGAAAATCAAAAACCTCTTTCTTTTGATTTTAACGAAAGTTTAGACAAGGCTCAAATATCTCCAAACGGGTTTAGAGAGTATGATGCACGATGGCTTTATCCTGAGGAAATAAATAAAAAAGGATTGGAAATATTTGGTTACAGCCTTGGAAAATTTATAAGCAATTCAGAAGGCCAAGGCTCTTCAATCGTCATTGGTCAAGACTATAGATCCTACAGCGCTGAGGTAAAATATCATTTAGCAAAAGGGTTATTGACAAGCGGTCTTAAAGTAATCGATGTTGGTTTAGCTTTATCTCCAATGCTGTACTTTGCCCAACATCACTTAGATGCCGATAGTCTTGCAATGGTAACTGCGAGCCATAATGAAAATGGTTGGACTGGGATAAAATGTGGAATAGAAAAATCACTTACTTTAGGTCCTGATGATATTCAAGAAATAAAGGCTATTACTGAAAGAAGTCATGATTTTATTGCCTCAAATAATGGTAGTTATGAATTTAAAAAAGGTATTCGTGATGCATATCTAAAATATCTCAAGGGCACACAATCACTAAAAAGAAATTTGAAAATTGTTATAGCTTGTGGCAATGGAACAGCAGGTGCATTTGCCCCTGATTTGTTAAGAAGCCTTGGATGTGAAGTAATTGAATTGCATTGTAATTTAGATTTTAAATTTCCTAATTATAATCCTAATCCGGAAGATCTGACAATGCTTAATGATCTTGCAAAAAGTGTAAAAGATAATAATGCGGATGTAGGATTTGCTTTTGATGGTGATGGCGATCGTCTTGGAGTTGTGGATAATGAAGGTAATGAAATATATTCTGACAAAATAGGATTAATGCTTGCAGAGTATTTATCTGAGAAATATTCAAGTTCAAAATTTGTTATCGATGTAAAGTCGACTGGTTTATTTTTTAATAATGAGATTTTGAAAAAAAATAATTGCACTGTTGATATGTGGAAGACTGGTCACTCACATATGAAAAGGCGGGTTAATGAAATAAATGCCTTATGTGGTTTTGAAAAAAGTGGTCATTTTTTCATTGGTAAGCCCTTAGGATTGGGCTTTGACGATGGTTTGAGATCAGCTTCTATGATGATTGAATATTTGGACCACCATAAAAATAAGACTATGTCTGAATTATATTCGAAGTTGAATACTTCTTATCAATCTCCAACTATGGCCCCTTTCTGCAAGGATGAGGAAAAATATAGCGTCGTAGATGAAATAACAAATAAAATAATTCAAGATAAAAAAAATAAAATAAATGTCACTGATTGTGAAATTGTTGAAACAAACACAGTAAATGGAATTAGATTTAGCTTATCCAATGGCTCATGGGGATTAATCAGAGCATCATCAAATAAGCCATCTTTAGTTATAGTTATTGAAAGCCTTGTTTCAAATAAAGAAGTTGAAATAATTTTTAAATACATAAACACACTCTTAAATGAAACTGGTAAAGTTGGAGAATACGATCAAAAACTATGATGTTAATGATGCCCATTCAATAAAGAAGCGAATAGACATAAATAAAATAAATAAACCAAAAATAAAACTTAATTTACCTTTGGAGAGGTAATGGGCAAATCTTACTCCTAAAGGGGCGCCTATAATTGTCATGGGGGTTATTAAAATTAAACCCACTAAACTTACGTATCCATAAGTAAGAGGTAGAGCTACATTATTTTGAATTCCCGCCATAATGAAACCAATTGTACCAGGAACAGCAATTATTGTTCCAATTCCAGCAGCGGTTCCAATGGCACGGCGTATATCAAAGTTATAAAGTTTTAAGATGGGAATGCTTATAGAGCCACCGCCAACACCAATTATTACCGATAAAAAACCAATTGCTGATCCATAGCCATGACCTTTTAAATTGTTTGGAAATTTATCTGCAAATCTCCATTCATCTTTCCAAAAGAAAAATTGCAGAGCAACAAAAAATAAAATTATAGAATAAATTAGTATTAGACTGCTGCCTTCAAGAAAGGATACTGCTATCGAACCAAAAATCACTCCGATCAATAATGATAAAAAAATAAATTTTAAAAAATCTAAATTGACTGAACCTTTCCTGTGATGATTTATGGCTGATATAATTGAAATTGGAACAATATTTGCAAGGGAAGTTCCAACAGCCAAGTGCATCCTTATACTTTCATCTACTTCTGCCAGTGTGTAGATATAGTATAGAGCAGGCACAACAACTACACCTCCACCAATTCCAAAAAGTCCTGCAATAAATCCAGCAAAAATACCAGTACTAACCAACAACACTACAGAGAACAGCAAGTCGCCAGAGGCAACATTGCTGAATATTGTTGTAAACACTTAAAGCTTAGTTTTTGCCCGAAGGAAGTTCGTTAAATGGAACTTTTTTATCCGCTCTTTCATCCTGGGGCAAACCAAGAACTCGCTCTGCTATGATATTCCGAAGAACTTCATCCGTACCACCAGCAATTCTCATTGCCGCAGAGAAAAAATATCCATTTTGAAATAAGTTCTTTAATACAGGGTTTTGATCGTGATGAACCATTCCTGAAGAGTCCATCAATTCGAGTGCATAAGCTGAGACATCTTGCATTTTTGATGCTGTAACAAGTTTGCTTATTGATAGCTCGGGGCCAGGAGTTTGGCCTTTAGACAATGCAGTGATGCTTCTAAATTTTGTGTACTGCAAACCACGAGACTGAACATACCAGTCGGCCATTTTCTGTCTAACTTCACTATTTTTGATGGCAAGCCCATCTTCAACTTCTAATTCTTTTGTCGCTTCAAATATTTGATCAAAATCAAGCCCAGGAGGGTCGCCTACTGCAAGTCTTTCATTCATAAGTGTGGTAAGCGCAACTTTCCAGCCTTCACCTTCTCCACCTAATCTTTGACTATCAGGAATTCTTACATCATTAAAAAAGACTTCGTTAAAATTTGAAGTACCTGATATTTGCTTGATTGGTCTTACTTCTATTCCAGGTGTTTTCATATCTAAATAAAAATAAGTAAGGCCTTTATGCTTTAACGCAGATGGATCAGATCTTGCAACTATCATTCCATAGTCAGCAAAATGCGCCCCAGATGTCCAAACCTTTTGCCCATTTAAAACCCACTCATCGCCATCCTTTTCTGCCTTCATTTTTATTCCAGCTAAATCCGATCCGGCTGATGGCTCTGAAAATAGTTGGCACCATATTTCTTCACCTGTAATCATTTTAGGTAAGTATCTTTTTTTATCTTCATCTTTACCCCACACCATCATTGTCGGGCCAAGCATACCAATTCCGATTTCAAAATAACCAGAAGGAACTAAATAATCATGTTCCTCTTGAGAATAGATAACTTGCTGTATAGGCGATCCACCATATCCTCCAAACTCTTTTGGCCATAAAATAGCAGCAAACCCTGCTTCAGCTTTTTTCTTTTGCCATACTTTAGCTCGCTCTAAAGCCTCCTGAGCTGCTTCTTTACCACCCTTTACTGTTTCAGGAGCTCCAGCAACAGCAATCTGAGGGCTTTTATCATTAGGCTTATCAGATATTATTGATCTTTTTTCTGCATTTACCTCAAGAAAGTCCCTCGCTTCTTTTCTAAATGCAGCTTCCTGCTGTGAATCATTAAAGTCCATAACTAAACTATATTCCTTTTCTCAAGATTTGAAATTAAATTTTCTTTCCATTGTCTTGTACTGCCAATATTTAAAGAAAGTAGTTTTGATCTACGATAAAACAAGTGGCAATCATAATCCCAGGTAAAGCCAACTCCTCCATGAATCTGAATATTCTCTTTTGCAGCATAATTGAAGGCATCTGAGGCGCTCACTCTTGCGCCAGCTGCCGCAACTGGCAATTCATTGGAGTCAGTGCTCAAAGCCCATGCCCCATAGTATGCATTTGATCTAGCTAATTCAATTTTAACATACATATCTGCCATTTTATGCTTTAAAGCTTGAAATGAACCAATTTGTCTTCCAAAAGCAAATCTTTCCATTGAATACTTTTTTGCTTCATCAAGAGAAACCTGCGCTCCTCCAACTTGCTCAAAAGAATACAAAACTGCCGCTCTGTTGAATATGTTTTCTGTCATATCCCATGCCATACCTTGCTCACCGAGCAATTCGGCTTTTACATTTTCAAATTTAATACTGCACGCAGGTCGCGTCGGATCAATTGTTTCAAGGCTTGTTTTGCTTACTCCATCTTGATGTAAATCAATTATGTATAATGAAAGTGAATTTCTATTTCCTTTATTATCGCTGTTGGCAGCAATTATTAGATAATCAGCGGTCTCTCCATCAATTACAGGTGATTTGTAGCCATTAATTTTTTCTGATGAATATTCTGTTTTAACATTTGATGGTTTTGGCGTCCCATTTGTTTCGGATAGGGCGAACGTGCCTATTTTTTCACCTGATGCAATCAAAGGTAGGAATTTTTTCTTCTGATCCTCAGATCCATAGTTTTTAATAAATTCTGCAAATAAATAGATTGAGGATGAGAATGGTGTGGGTGCTAGAGATCTTCCCAATTCTTCTGCTATGACGCATAGTTCCAACATACCGAGACCAAGTCCACCATATTCCTCTGGAATTGCAGTTCCAGTCCAACCCATTTCAGATATTTGTGACCATAGTTCTTTATGATAATGCAGTCGATCGTCATCAAGAATTGTTCTTAATGATTTACGATCACACTTATCGAATAAAAATTTTCTAGCTTGATCACGTAGAAGTTTTTGATCATCTGAAAAATCAAAATTCATGATAGCAATTAATCTTTTGTATCGTTTTCTTCTTGAGCTACTGTCTCAGTTTCAGGAGCTATATCAATATTTTCTGAAACCTCTTCTGCCTCAATGCTGTTCACTTCAGTTTCGTCAAACTCAGATACATTCATGGATTCACTTGGTGATGTAGGCTCTTCTGTTGACTCTGAACCTTCTACATCATTCATCATATCAATTTCAGAATTTTCTTGTTCAATTTTTTCAAGTTCATCATCGCTTGGAACTATTTCATCAGAGGATGGTTGTGGTTGAATAACTTCTTCAATTGGCTTTGCTCTAGACTCTACTCTTGGTGAACGAGCAGTAAATTTTCTTGTAGCCGATTTTTCCATTTCTGACTTTGATAAACCACCTTGATACATTTGTCTGAAGGTATCATTATCAACTTCTTCTAGCTCTTCTTCTTCTTCATAATCAGGTATTTGTCTAAGCTTCGAAACAATACTTTCCTTTAACTCTTCAGCAGTTATTTTTGACTCTCCAATTTCTCGAAGGGCAATAACAGGTTTTTTATCATTTTCAGGATCAACAGCTGGAGTAGCTCCTCTACCTAATTGTACAGCTCTTTCTTTAGCTAATATGACTAAATCGTATTGGTTATTCACCAACTTTATACAATCTTCAACAGTAATTCGTGCCATAAGAATATTTGGAATTGATGTTGCTTTTTATTGAAATATATAAATAAATCAAGCTGAAAGTTAAATTTATTAAGCAAATGGCCCATTTTAAAGAAAACACTGAATATATCGGTAGTCCATGTGTAAAAATTTGTAAGTACAAAAAAGACTTCATGGATGGGAATGTTTGCATCGGTTGTTTTAGGGATCAGTTTGAAATAACTAATTGGGTAAAAATGAGTAACTCTGAAAAGCAGTTAGTAATAGAAGATACTATAGAAAGAAAAAAAGAATTTTTGAAATATCATGTTTGATATCAGTTGGACGTGTAAAAATACTTGGCAAAAAGCAAGCTATAATACAATGTGGTGTTTGATAGGCTGCAGTATTGGTGACTTTGGAACAATTTATTATTTTCAAATCATTGATCACTCTTTATCTATATATGTAGTGATGTTGCTCGCAATACTTAATGGCTTGATTACTAGCATTATATTAGAAACCATAATTCTAATGAAAACATTTATTTTTGCTGAAGCAATTAGTATTGCATTTAAAATGAGTTTCATCAGCATGATCAGTATGGAAATAGCTATGAATGCCACAGACTTAATATTTGCTGGCGGAGTTCTTACTATTACAATAATTCCTTTTATGCTGCTTGCAGGATTTATTACCCCGCTTCCATATAATTATTACAGACTCAAAAAATATAACGAGTCATGTCATTAAAATAATGATTAAAGAAAATGTCAAAATTGACACTGGTAATATCGTAACCTACAGAAGATCAAAAAAAACAAATAATATACTATATTTTTCTCATGCTAATGGTTTCTGTGGGCAGGCATATACTGATCTCTTAAATAAAATTGATAATTCATACGAGGTTATTGCATATGATATGCGTGGTCATGGCGAAACCGATTTAATTGCAGACTCAAATAAACTAAAATCATGGTATACTTTCAGAGATGACTTAGAGCAATTAGTCGAAAAACATAATGAGCCAGTGACTTTGTCGGGGCATTCAATGGGAGGCACTGCAAGTTTGCTGCTTGCTCTCTCAAAACCTAAATTAGTAAAGAAACTTATCCTCATAGATCCAGTCATACTGCCATTGCGTTATATCATTTCATACAAACTTTTGCAGATGGTTAATCTTGCTCATTTAGCAAGTCCTCTTTCAAAGAATGCTTTGATTAGACGTAATTTGTGGAATAGCAAAGCTGAAGCTTATAAATATTTTTCTAGTAAGCCTCTTTTTAAAAATATCAGTGAAAAGATAATCACAGACTATGTACAATATGGACTTAAAAAAAATGAACAAAATGAATATGTTTTAAAATGTGACCCACGCTGGGAGTCGGCTTGCTTTAAGCTAACCTCACATGAGGTTTGGTTTGATTTAAAGAAAATTAATATTCCAATAAAGATTATACTCACGCCAAACAGTGTTGTCTGTAATGAGACAAGTCAAAATAGAATTAAAAAATTAAATCCTCAAACTGAAATTTGTTTTATTGATGAGACATCGCATATGCTCCCACTTGAAAAAACCGAGGATGTTGCAAGTGAAATTAATAATTTTCTCTCCTAACTAAATCTGTTCTTAACAAAACAAATAAGGTATGTTTAGCAAATGGAAAATTTTGCGAATTTAGTATCATCCGTATGGAACCAAGGGGTTTTTGGTATTGATCTTAATAATATATTAGTAGCAATAGTAATACTCTTTATATTTGTAATTTTAAGGTCAATTTTTTCAAAAATTGTGATCGGTAGATTAAAAGTTGTTGTAAAAAAATCTAAGACTAAGATAGACGATGCGATGCTTGAGGCCTTTGATGGCCCACTTAGATTTTTTCCTGTAGTGATCGGTGTTTACATTAGCACACAGTATTTAAACCTAAATGCAACTCTTGAACTGTTTGCTGCAAATTTAAATCGTTCACTCATAACAATTCAAATTTTTTGGTTTTTATACAAAGTTATTGATCCGATTTCCTCATTTGTTCACAAATTAGGCGAGTTGCTAACAAATGATCTTATAGATTGGGGAGTGAGAATTTTAAAATTCTTCATTTTTGTAATTGGGGCAGCTGCTGTTTTAGAAATATGGGGGATCAAGGTTGGACCAATTCTAGCTGGACTAGGACTTCTCAGTGTGGCTGTAGCTTTGGGTGCTCAGGATTTGTTTAAAAATCTAATTTCAGGAATCTTAATTTTGTTAGAAAAACGATTTCAAAATGGAGATTGGATTAAAGTTGAAAACATTGTTGAAGGTGTAGTAGAAAAAATAGGTTTTCGATCCACATTAGTTAGAAGATTTGATTCTTCGCCTGTTATGGTTCCAAATTTTAATTTTGCAGAAAATGCTGTTACAAATTTTAGCAATATGAAAAGTAGGCGTATTTATTGGAATATTGGCCTAGAATATAGAACATCACGTGACCAGTTAAGAAAAATTAGAGACGAAATAGATGACTACATCACAAGCGATGGTAATTTTGTTAAATCTTCCGAACAGCCATTGTTCGTAAGAATTGAAAAGTTTTCAGATAGCTCAATTGATTTGTTAATTTACTGCTTTGCAACAACTAAAAATTGGGGTGAGTGGTTAGAGATCAAAGAAAAATTAGCTTTAGAAATAAAAGAAATTGTTGAAAAAAATGGCGCAGGTTTCGCGTTCCCTTCTCAATCAATTTATATTGAAAATAATTAAAAAGACTCGCCTTCAAAAAGCTTCTGGATATTCAATTTATCATTTTGAAAATATAGTTTTTTAGCTTTTTCTGATGCAGTTTCTTTTCTATTGATTACTTCAAATAAATAATCTAAGTGAACGGTTTCATCATCCCCGTATAAATTTTTCTTAGATCTCCTCTTGAGTCCCTCAAAAGAAATATTTAGAAGTTTCTCTGCTAATTCCCAACCAGTTTTATTTTTATATGTAGAATTGAGTCCATTTGATAGAACATCACTCCTAAATTTAATTAAGTCGTCATATTCAAATTCACTAATCAATTTGAAAGATTCTTCTAATGAATCTTCTTGATATAAAATGCCCGACCAAAAAGCTGGTAAAGCGCAGAGAGTATCGTAACTTCCTGCATCAGCACCTCTCATTTCAATAAAAGTTTTTAACCTCACCTCAGTAAAGATGGTCGAGATATGATTTATCCAATCTTCAATTAAAATATCATCAGGCGCAAATTTATTGTTTTTTCCTTCTAACAGGTCTTGGAATGTATATTTAGTACAATTATGATAATTATTATTTCTGATAATTGCGTATACGGGAACTTGAAGGGCATAATCAACGTATTCCTCAAAGCTCAAAGTTTTTTCAGTCAAAAACTTGGGAATGCCAGTTCTCTCTGAGTCAGTTTTTGTCCAAACATAACCTCTATAAGTTTCATAGCCCGAAAGCTTTGAATTTTTAAATGGGGAGTTTGAAAATAAACCTGTCACTATTGGCTGAATGAATGCCGATACATTCATTTTTCTTTGCATATCACTTTCTGAAATATAGTCGAAATTTGCTTGAACTGTTGCTGACTGATACATCATTTCTAGACCTAATCCAGAAAGCGATTTCATATAAGGAGTCATAATCTCTGAATATCTTTTCTTTGGAACCATTGGCACGTCTTTTAGCCCACCAATTGGAAAGAAACCCAGTCCTAAAAAGCCAATATTATATTTTTCTTCTAATTTTTTTGTAAATGCGAGGTGATTATTTATTTCCTTACAAGTTTCGTGGATCGTTTTAAGAGGTGCTCCAGATAATTCAAATTGACCGCCAGGTTCAAGTGTTATACTCGCCTTATCTTTATTGAGTGCAATAATATTTTCATTCTCTTTTACTGGTGCCCAACCATCGTTAATAAAGTCGTCAAAAATTGATTTAATACTTACATCGCCGCTATAGGGAACTAAACTAAGATCACTTTTGTGATAAATAAATTTCTCATGTTCGGTACCTATTTTAATTTCGGAGGAATTCTTAATACCGTTTTCAAAATAATTTATTAGATCACTTTTGTTAAGCATTATAAATTTTGTCCATAATAATCGAAGTCGCGGTAATTGCAGCAGTTTCTGATTTTAAAATATTTGGCCCAAGTGTAACGCCAATAGATTTTTCCTTTGATTTCAAACTTTCATACTCTTTTGCTGAAAAATCTCCTTCAGGTCCTATGATTATACCAATGGCCTCATTTTTGGTCAGTTTCATATTCTTTATTTTTTCTTCATTATTATCTAACGAGCAATATAAATAACCTGCTAAAGAGTTATCATTAATCATTGAAGCAAATGATATAGGTTTATTAATTTCTGGTATCTTATTTCGATTAGACTGCTCACACGCTTCAACAGCAATTAGTCTAAGTCTTTCAAAATTAATATTCTTTATATTAGTTCTCTCCATAATTACTGGTTGAAAACCTGAAATTCCAATTTCTGAGCACTTTTGTATCATGATTTCTAGAGGTGTACGTTTTATAGGAGAAAAAAATAGAGTTATATTATGATCTTCACTTTCTATTTTTTTTTGATCAATTATTTCTAATTCACATGTTTTTTTTGTAATATTAATAACTTTAGTTAAACATAGAAGCTCACGATTGAAAACTGAAACATAGTCACTTTTTTTTGTTCTCAAAACACTCTTTAAATAGTGTATCTGGTCAGCATCAAGAATAATTTGATCATTCGAATTTATTTTTTTATCTACAAAAATTCTGTTTTTAATTTTTTTCATATATATATTGGTTATATCATTATTTATTTTATAAAGATAAGTTGAAAAAATATTCACAATTATTGCGTCTAGAGCAGCCTGTTGGTTTTTTTTTGCTAATGCTGCCATGTTTTTGGGGCTTGCTTGCCGCCTCAAATTCCTACCAGCACTTATGGAGCAATATTTACTTATTTCTTATATTTGCAATCGGATCCATTGTTATGAGATCGGCTGGATGTATCATAAATGATTTTTTTGATAAAGATCTAGACAAACATGTAACAAGAACATCTCAAAGACCGCTCGCTAGTGGTGCAATTTCTTCTTTTGAAGCTATCATAATCTTCTCAATACTTAATTTGATTGGTCTGACTATATTACTTTCTCTAAATATGCTCGCCATTATTATTGGTTTAATTTCTTTTGTGTTGTTTATTTTTTATCCTTTAATGAAAAGAATAACTTATTGGCCGCAGCTTTTTTTAGGAGTCACTTTTAACATCGGTTGTTTGATTGGATATGCCGCTGTTGAAAATCAATTAAATACTCAAATTATATTATTATATCTTGCTGGTGTTTTTTGGACTTTGGGCTATGACACAATATACGCACACCAGGATAGAGAGGATGACTTAATTATTGGAATAAAATCTACTGCAATTTTGTTTGGTGATAATACGAAGCAGTGGATCATCATTTTCTACAGTTTAATGGTGTTGTGCTTAATTTTATTCGGACTATTGCATGATCAGAGTATTTACTTTTTTATTTCACTGATCTTTGTTGTTGCTCATTTGTTTTACCAAATAAAAAGATTAGATATAGATAACAAAAGCAAATGTTTGATTATTTTTAAAAGTAATCAATACTTAGGATTGATAGTTGCTCTAACCCTATTTATAGGTATTTTATAATTATGAATTTTGAAGAAACGGCTCAAAACATAATAGATCTAACTCTCAAAGCAGGCGCGTCTGATTGTGATGTTGTGCTTGCTAAGTCTCATGGCAAGTCAATTAGTTGTAGATTTCAGAAAATAGAGGATCTAGATGAGTCTAACGAAAAAACAATCGGTATTAGAGCATTAGTTGACCAACGCCAGGCTTTTGTTTCATCTTCGGACATTGAGACTGATAATGTTGATAAACTTGTTACAAAATGTGTTGAAATGGCAAAATTAGCTCCAATTGACGATACTGCTGTACTTGGAGATAGTTCCATGTTTGAACATGATGCACCAGATCTAGATTTATTTGAAAAAGAAGAAGTAAACACGGAAACATTAATTGAAGCTGTTAAAGAGTGTGAAGATGCTGCTTTATCAGTCAAAGGAATTACAAACTCTGAAGGCGCTGGCGCTTCTTCTTCTAAAGGAGAGTTCTTTCTTGCAACAAGTAATGGCTTCCATGGGGGATATCAATCATCAAGCAGTTCTGTATCTTGTTCAGTTCTTGCAGGGCAGGGCCAAGACATGGAAAGGGATTACGAGTATGCCGTGAAAAGACATATAAGTGACTTACCAAGTGCAAAGGAAGTTGGTTTAACAGCAGCAGAAAAAACTCTCAAAAGACTTAATGCAAAAAAAATCAGTTCAACAAAATTGCCTGTTGTTTTTGACAAAAGAATTAGTAATGATCTACTTGGTTATCTAGCAAGTTCAATATCAGGAACGTCAATTGCTAGAGGTACAAGTTTTTTAAAAGATAGTCTGGGGAAACAAATATTTAATAAAGATGTAACAATTATTGATGACCCTGCAATTAATAGGGGGCTTGGATCTAAGCCATTTGACGGTGAAGGTGTTAAAGTTAAGAAAAGAGAATTAGTTTCAAATGGTAAACTCAATACCTGGATTTTAAATACATCAACTGCAAAAAAATTAGGGCTTAAGACTACTGGAAATGCATCAAGATCAGTTGGTTCTCCCCCTGGTGTATCTACATCTAATTTATATATGACAAATGGTTTAAAAAGTTATGATGATATTTTATCATCAATTAATTATGGATTTTATGCAACTGAATTAATCGGTATGGGAGTAAATTTAGTCACTGGTGATTATAGCATGGGAGCAAGTGGGATGCTTATTGAAAAAGGTGAGATCACACACGCAGTAAGTGAAGTAACTATCGCCTCAAATTTAAAAGAAATTTTCATGAATTTATCAGCTGCAAACGATCTAGAGTTTAAATACCGTACCAATGCTCCAACGGTGCTTATTGAGAGTATGACCCTAGCAGGAAAGTAAGAATTTAAGCCATTTATCAATATTTAGATTTAAATTTTTGATAATAGTATTATGAATACCTCTTCATGACTGGAACGCAAATACTTAAGAGGTTGTTTAGGGATAGCATCAAACCATATTCATTAAGGTTATTCAGTTCGCTTTTTTTTATGGTTATCATTGCACTTTGTACTGGTGCGACAGCATGGTTACTTGATCCTGCAATTGATAAAATCTTTTTAGATAAAGATGAGTCCATGCTGCTTTTAATCCCAATCGCAATTATTTTAACTTTATTAATAAAAAGTATTGCTACATTTATTCAAATTGTTCTGCTAAATGGAGTTGCACAAAATGTAATTGCAGATACGCAAATCAAATTATTTAAAAAAATAATTAATGCTGATCTTGCTTGGTTACACAAAGTTCATTCAGCAAAGATTATTTCTAACTTCTTGTATGATGTTACTTTGCTTCAAGACTCTGTAAGCAGTAGTTTAGCTAATGGTGTAAAAGACGTTTTAACTTTAATTTGTTTGCTTGGCGTTATGTATTATCAAGATTGGCAGCTCGCAACTATTTCAATTATTGCATTTCCACTGGTTGGCATTCTTACAAGACGATTAGGTAAAAGAATTAAAAAGGCGTCAACTGAAAGTCAAGAGGAGACTGGTACATTAGCATCAATATTATCTGAAAATTTAGATGGCACTCGAATTGTTAAAGCTTACCAACAAGAAGATGAGGAAATTGAGAAACTCAGTAAATCAGTATTTAGAAGAATGACAAAAATATTAAAAGGTGCCAATGCTCGAGGTGCCGCCTCTCCTTTTGCTGAGTTTTTGGCAGGTTTTGGAATTGCTGGAGCATTATATTATGCTGGTTTAAGAGGTCTGCAAGGTGAACTGGCACTAAATGAATTTGTATCATTCCTCGGAGCAATGATGCTTGCGTTCCAACCTCTTAGACGTATCGCTCAAATAAATGCAACCTTACAAGAGGGATTTGCGGCAGCAATACGAGTGTTTGGTCTGCTTGATGAGAAAAGTCTAATTAATGAGGCACAAAATGCTCCTAATTTATCAATTGATAAATCAGATATAACTTTTGAGGACGTTACATTATCTTATGAAGGACAAATAAATTCAGCCTTGAAGGGCATAAATCTACAAATACCTCATGGCAAAACTACTGCTTTAGTTGGTCCAAGTGGTTCGGGCAAATCCTCTGTATTAAACTTAATACCAAGATTTTATGATCCGGATAAAGGTAATGTTAAGATAGATAATCAAGATATAAAGGAGTTAACAATCTCATCGGTAAGATCCTCATTAGCTTTAGTAAGCCAGGAGCCAGTTCTATTTGACATGTCAATACATGAAAATATCTTATATGGTAAACCCGAGGCTTCTAAAGAGGAAGTTATTGATGCAGCGAAAGCGGCGGCGGCACATGAATTTATATCAGAACTTCCAAAGCAATATGAAACTATAGTTGGCGAAAAAGGCTATAGTCTTTCAGGTGGTCAAAAACAAAGAATATCAATTGCCAGAGCCTTTCTTAAAAATGCACCAATTCTTTTACTTGATGAAGCAACATCAAGTCTGGACACAGAGTCTGAACATCTTGTTCAAAATGCTATAAGTGTTCTAATGAAAGATAGAACAACTCTTGTAATCGCCCATAGACTCAGCACCATTATAAATTCAGATCAAATTATTGTTTTGGACTCAGGTAGTGTTGCAGAAATAGGCACCCATGAAGAATTATTAAAAAAGAATGGAGTTTATAAGAAACTCTATGAACGTGAATTTTAAAGACTAATGATTAAATACATTGCTGGATTTAAACTGACTCAAAAACTAATATCCCTACTTGGATCAATGTATGTATTATTTGTATATAAAACATCCACAATAGATTTAAAGAATCGAAAAAATATTGAGTCATTATTTAAAAAAAATGAGTCATTTATTTATGCATTCTGGCATGATCAACTTTTAATGTGCCCTCTTACATGGCAAAGTGAATTTGAAATAAATGTATTAATCTCTAAGCATAGAGACGGTGATATAATTGCTAAACTTATATCAAACCTTGGATTTAAAGCTATTAGAGGTTCAACTCATAAAGCTGGAAAAACTAAGAATAAAGGAGGGCTTTTATCGGCACGCCAAATGATAAAATCATTAAAAAAAGGTGTCTCAATTGGTATTTCACCTGACGGGCCAAAAGGACCACGTCACAAGGTCAGTGACGGCATCTTGAGTATCTCTCGACTAAGCAATGCGTCAATTCTTCCTGTAGGAATAGGTTTTAAAAAAAAATGGGTACTAAATACTTGGGATAAATTTATTATACCAAAGCCATTTAATAAAATAACAATTATTTGGGGCGAACCACTTCCAGCTTTAAAAAATGAAAAAAATATTAATCAGATTAAGAGTAAATTAGAGAGTACAATGTATAATTTAACAAAAAGAGCAAATAGAAATAATAAATAATGCTACCTTATTACATTTATAAGTTAATTACCAAATTCATAAGACCATTTATAGCTTTTTATATTCTTATTAGAATTTCAAAAGGCAAAGAAGATAGAGCACGAATAGCAGAAAGATATGGAACAAGTGATGTTGAGAGAAAAAAAGGTAAAGTTATATGGTTCCATGCTGCTAGTATTGGTGAGAGCTTATCAATATTACCTTTATTAAGTAAATTAAACTCTGATAAATCTATTGATCAAATAATTCTCACGACAGGAACTCTTACTTCAGCAAATATTCTTAAAAGTAAATTATCAAAAAAAATTATTCATCAATATATTCCATTTGATATTCCATCTTATGTAAATAAATTTCTTAATCACTGGAACCCATCTCTAGCTGTATTTGTCGAGTCAGAGATATGGCCTAACTTTTTAACTGAATTAAAAAAAAGAAATATTAATTCTTTAATTGTTAACGGAAGAATGACTATTAAAAGTTTTAAAAGATGGACAATGCTAAGTGGACTGTCAAAAAGACTTTTTTCTAATTTTTCTGCATGCTGTACACAAAATAGTGATAGTGCTTTTTTTTATGAAAAATTAGGCATTAAAAATACCATTAATACAGGAAATCTTAAATTTGCTTATAAACCTGATGAAATAATGTCAGATGAATTAAAAAAACTTAGATCCCTCACAAAAAAACGTAAAATATTTCTTGCGGCTAGTACACATCCTGGAGAGGAAGAAATAATTAAAAATATTACACTTAATTTAAAAAAAACGGTTAAAGATCTTCTGACAATTATTGTACCCAGACACGTAACTAGAAAATCGTTTTTTTCTTCATCTAAAGGACTTGGCTTATCAATCAGATCAAAGAAACAAAAAATCAATGATCGAACGTATTTATATCTTGCTGATACTATTGGAGAATTAAATATATTTTACAGTTTAGCAAACATCGTTTTTATTGGTGGTAGTTTAGTGCCACATGGAGGACAAAATCCCATAGAAGCTGCTTATTTAGGTAAAAAAATATACCATGGCAAAAATATTGATAATTTCATAGATGTTTACGACGTTCTTAATCAATTAAAATTTACTCAACAGGTAGAAAATGAACGCCAGCTAGAATATTACGTTAAAGAAGCATTAGCTAAACCAAAATCTATAAATAAGGATATTAATATAAATAGACTAAAAAAAGAGGGTGATGATACAGTAAGTAAAGTACTGAAAGTTATTTACCAATATTTATAATTGAACATGGAAAAAATAATATTGAATATATGGTATTCCAACAAAATTTTTTATAGATTGGTCTCCTACATACTTTTTCCAATATCTTTACTATACATTTTAATTTTTTATTTATTCAGAATATTTAAAACTGAGCTCAAAATTAGTGTTCCAATTTTATGTGTTGGTAATATAAACGTAGGTGGCACTGGAAAGACCTCAACTCTTTTAGAAATTATTAAGTATTTCAAAAATAAAGAAAAAAATATTTGTGTATTATTAAAAGGATATGGTGGTAAAAAACATAAATTTAAAAAAGTATCACCAAATGACACTGCAACTTTGGTGGGCGATGAGGCAATGCTTTTTTCAAATCATGTACCCACTTATATTTCAACAAATCGAATGTTAGCTGTAAATAAAATTTTAAATGATATCATCCCTGATTTTATTTTACTTGATGACGGTTTCCAAGATAAGTCTCTTTTTAAAGATAAAAATATTTTGATGGTTAATGGGGAGCGTGGTTTTGGAAACAAGCTATGTTTACCAGCCGGACCATTAAGAGAATTGATCAAGCCCGCATTAAAAAGAGCTCAATTTTTAATCATTGTTGGTGATGATAAAACAAAAATAAAAAGTATGTGTAATGATGTAAAAATTGATACTCTCACCGCTTCTATTGAACCATTACATATCGACAAAAATAAAAAATATTTGGCTTTTAGTGGTATTGGTAACAATCAAAGCTTCTTTGATACCCTTATCAATAATAATTGTACTGTACCTAAAACAGTTGAATTTCCTGATCATCATTTTTTTACAGAGGATGAACTAAACCATCTAAAAAAAGTGGCTTCAGATAATAACCTTTCCCTCATTACTACTGAAAAAGATTTAGTAAGAATTCCCGAAGAAAAAAGAAAAGGAATTGAATGTTTAAAAGTGGAGATAAAATTACCCAACATGGAGGAATTCATGCACAAACTGATTAATTGATACGTATGAAGATTTTTATAAAAAAGTATATTAGATATCCATCTGAATTTATTCTATTTGCTATATTCTATTTTATATTCAAATTACTACCTCTTTCTGTAGCAAGAAAACTAGGTGTAAGCATAACGACAAGCTTAGGCCCCTTATTTTCTATTAACAAATTAGTTAAAAAAAATTTAAGAATTGCTTTTAAGGATAAAGATGAAAAATGGATTAAATCAACTGCAGAAAAAGTATGGGAAAATTTGGGGTACACCATTTCTGAATATTCACATCTCAAAAAAATATTAAAAGATAAAATTAATGTAATTGAAAATGATCATTATAGAGAAGCCTTCTCAGGAAGCGAGAGATCAATCATCATATCAGCTCATAATTCAAATTGGGAAATACCAGGAATGTCGATAAAAAAGACAATGCATCGAACATCTGCGATTGTTAGAGAACCTAACAATCCTCTAATAAATTATGTTTTAAAGAATCTTAGAGATAAATATAGCCTTAGATGTTTAAGTAAAAATAGAATAGGTACAAAACAATTGCTTAATAATTTTAAAAATGGTGAGTCAATTGCTCTGTTAGCTGACCTTCAGTTATCGTCAGGTATTAATCTGAATTTCTTTGGAAAGAAAATGAAGTTTTCTTCTCTTCCCGCTCAACTAGCCCTAAAATCTAGGTGTAAAATATTTTTAGGATGGCCAATAAGAAAGAGTGATGGAAAATATGAATTTGAAATTCATCAATCAATACATGCCAGCAATTATGAAGATACTTCAGATAACGTTGAGAAAATATCGGAGATAATTATTTCTTACTATGAAAGTATGATTAAGAAATACCCAGAACAATATTTCTGGTTTCATAATAGGTGGAAACTGGACTGATTTTTGTTTAATTTTCTAATAATAATTGTGGATCAACATAAGTATTAAAAACCATCACACCCCAATGTAGATGCGGTCCGGTTGACCTGCCTGTTGATCCTACTTTGCCTATTATATCTTTTTTGCTAACTTTTTGGTTCACTGCAACATTTACGGAAGACAAATGGGCATAAATAGATTTTACTCCATGACCATGATCAATGATTATTGTGCCTCCGGTATAATATAAATCGCTCTCAGCATGAATGACTATTCCTTCATTACAAGACATTACTGGTGTTCCTTCATCAGCAGCAATATCAATACCCTTATGTGGGCTTTTTGCTTTACCATTAAGAATTCTCTGGCTGCCAAAAACTCCACTGATAATTCCATTAGTAGGTTGAATAAATTCTTCCTTAAAATATGTCAAATCCATGTTTAATTTCTTCGCTTCTTTTATTACTTCATTTTCAGAAATAATTCGCTTTATGATATCATCATCAAGAGGTGTAACCATCTGTTCAGGTAGACCATCAATTCTTTGAATATCATAATCTTTTTTTTCGATAGATATTTGGTGGATTAAGAAGATTCCATCACTGTTGCTGTACGTAACATTTATTGGCTCTATCTGCTCTCGAGATATTGGGAAAACATAGTATCCATCATGACTGATTTTAATCGGCTCTCCATCAACAAAGATTTCATTTGCTTCATTGTTTTGACCTATAACAAGACTTCCTTGTGGAAAACTTTTAGAAAGTTCAGATGAAAACGCACATACGTTAAAATAAAATAAGAGAAGAAAAACTCTATTTATTAAGACCATTAAGTTCTTTATATCTGTTTAATGCCACTTCAGGTGATGCATAGACTTCTTGAAGCTCTACGTTCCAATATTTAAGATTTTCAAGTGTAATCTTTTCTCCAGTTATTGAACATTCCACAAAATCACCAGGAGTCTTAACTTGGAAATGACCATGATTAAGAATAATTTCAGCTTTTGTACCAACATTATTCATCTTTAATTTCCTTCACTTCAGCAGAAATTTTTGCAAAGCTTGTTTCAATAATTATATCTGTATCGTGTTCCATATCTTTTTTTGACTTTATAACTTTATTTTTTAAGTTTTTTGTAACAGAATAACCTCGATTTAAGACTGACTTATAGCTCATACTTTCTAATAACTTTTCATTATAATTAATTTGATTGCGCATATTTTCTACAAATAAGTTTGTAGAGCTATTTAATTTATCAAATTTTGAAATCAGTTTTTGTTGAAAATTATTTACTTGTTCCTCTAAAATACGATAGTTTAGCGACTGAGTAATTTCTTTAAATTCTGATAACAGGCTTTTTATAAATAATTTTAAAGAGACTGGCAACTTATCACTTATATTTTTAAATGAACTTAATTTATTTTCTAAATTACTATTAATTGAGTCGCGAAGGTCTTTTTGAAAGTCTTTTAAATTGATTAAAAGCTCATCTTTATTAGGTGTGCACAACTCTGCTGCTGCGGTTGGAGTTGGCGCTCTGAGATCAGATACAAAATCAATAAGTGTCGTATCTGTTTCATGTCCAACAGCTGATAAAACAGGTATTTCACTAGCGAATACTGCTCTTACAACAATTTCCTCATTAAATGCCCAGAGATCTTCTATGCTCCCCCCACCTCGGGCAACAATAATTAAGTCTGGAACTTTTAATTCGCTATCTTTAAGAGAATTGTTAAATCCATTTAAAGCATCTGCTATTAAATGCGCAGTATCATCACCTTGTACAGGAACTGGCCAAAGAATAACATCGCACGGAAACCTATCTTCAAGTCTATGAATAATATCTTTTATAACTGCTCCTGTGGGTGAAGTAATAATACCAATTGTTTCGGGATATAATGGAAGAGGCTTTTTGTGGTCTTGATCAAAAATACCTTCTGACATTAATTTTTTCTTTCTTTGTTCAAGCAATGCCATTAGTGCACCCTCTCCCGCTGGTACAATTGAATCTATAATAATAGAATAGTCCGATCTTCCAGGGTATCTATCAGAATACCCAGTTGTAAGTCTCCCAGAGCAAATTACTTCAAGGCCTTCATCTGGCATAAAGCTTAGTTTTGCAACAGTGCTTCTCCATACAATCGCTTTTATAATTGCATTTTCATCTTTAAGGTTAAGATATACATGGCCAGATGCTGGCTTGCTTAAACCAGATACTTCTCCACGAACTTTCACATAGCCAAAGTTATCCTCAAGGGTCTCTTTAATTGAGGCTGAAATTTCAGTAACTGTATATTCTTTGATGTTGTCTCTTACCATTTAATTTAAATATTAATGTGCTAATATAACAAGAAAATCAAAAATATACTTTATGAAAATTTTAGTGATTGGCAGTGGGGCTCGTGAGCATGCGTTATGTTATTTAATATCTAAGAGCTCTCTGGTTTCATCTATTTATGCAATACCTGGAAACTACGGAATAAGTCAACTTGCTGAATGCGAACAAATTGATCAAACAGATTTTGAGAAAATATACAACTTCTGTAAAAGTAAAATGATAGAATTAGTCATTGTCGGCCCTGAAGTGCCATTGGTTGCAGGGATTGTTGATTTTTTTAAAGAGACAGAAATAAAAATTTTTGGACCTGATAAGTATGCATCGCAGTTAGAAGGGTCTAAAGGCTTTATGAAAGATCTTTGTAAACAAAATGGAATACCAACAGCTGATTATGCTCGATTTGATAATAAAGAAGAAGCTATAAACTATTTTAATGCACAGTCTTTACCTATTGTAATTAAAGCTGATGGTCTAGCGGCCGGGAAAGGCGTTACTGTTGCGGACACAAAGAAAATGGCAGAACAAGCAATAAATGACATTTTTGATGAGAAGTTTGGGGCAAATATGGATGTAGTTATTGAAGAATTTATGGATGGTGAAGAAGCGAGTTATTTTGTTTGTTGTGATGGTGAAGATTTTGTTTCATTAGAAAGTGCCCAAGATCATAAAAGAATTGGTGAAAATGATACAGGGCCTAACACTGGAGGAATGGGGGCATATTCACCTGCACCAATTTTTACACCTAAAATAAAAGAACAAGTAGACAGAGAAATTATTACACCCACTCTAAAGGCCCTTAAAAAAAATGGACATCCTTATAAAGGTATTCTCTATGCTGGATTAATGATTAAAGATGGTTATGCCCGATTGGTTGAATATAATATTAGATTTGGTGATCCAGAGTGTCAGGTATTAATGCTTAGAATGAAAAATGATTTAATTAAATTAATTCTTGATTGCTTGGAAGGCAGTCTGAGTAAAACTAAATTGGAATGGGAAGATGATAATAGTGCTACAGTAGTTGTGGCGGCAAAAGGTTATCCAGGTGACTATAAAAAAAATACCAAGATTATTGGCTATGAAAATTTTGAGAGTAATGATCTATTTCAAGTATTCCACGCAGGAACAAAACATGATGGAAATAACCTTCTAGCGAACGGAGGTAGAGTTCTTTCCGTAACAGCAAAAAATAAAAATCTAAGAGATGCTCTTAACATGATTTATGCTTACATCGGTCAGCTGGATTGGCCAGATGGTTATTACAGAAAAGATATAGGAAAAAAGGCAATTAAATGACTACTCGTGATGAAATATTTTCTGGTACTAAAGAGGTTGATGAAAAGTTAGTTTTTAATAGCGATAATCTCAATGATTACTTAAAAAAAATAATTGGAAGTGAGTTTGATATTGTAAGTATAAAGCAATTTAAAGGCGGGCAATCCAATCCTACTTATTTGATTGAGGATAAAACAAAACACTATGTGTTAAGGCGTAAACCTCCTGGTAAATTACTAAAATCTGCACATGCGGTAGATAGAGAATATAAAGTCATTACTGCACTTGGGAAGACTGATGTGCCAGTTCCTGAAACTTATTGTTTTTGTGAAGATGAAAACGTCATTGGAACACAATTTTTTTTAATGGATCATGTTGATGGAAACATATACTGGGAACTTTTATTGCCAGACTCAGATAACAATCAACGCCGTGAAATTTACCTATCTATGAATGATACGATTGCAAAACTTCACAACGTTGATTTTCAAAAAATTGGGCTAGGTGATTATGGAAAACACGAAAATTACATGGCAAGACAAATTCATCGTTGGACCAAACAGTATAAAGACTCTGAAACACAAAAAATCAATGAAATGGATAATTTAATAGAATGGTTGCCAATAAATATTCCTGAAGATAATGAAACTACAATTGTACATGGAGACTTTCGTCTTGATAATATGATATTTGATAAACAAAATAATAAAGTTATGGCTATACTTGATTGGGAGCTATCTACACTCGGCAATCCTATAGCGGATTTTACTTATCACATGATGTCATGGCGACTGCCTGCTGCAGCAAAGGGTCTTGGAATGATGGGATCAAACTTAGAAGAGCTTAATATTCCCTCTGAACATGAGTACGCTGAAATGTATTACAAAAAAACAGGCAGAAGTAAAATTGAAAACTGGGATTTTTATATGGCTTATAACATTTTCCGCTTGGCTGGCATTGCGCAAGGAATTGTTGGTAGAGTTAGAGATGGGACAGCCTCTAGTTCAGAGGCTAAAAACTATGAGAGCTTTGTTCCAATATTAGGAAAATTAGGCTGGAATATTGTGGAAGAGGCAGCAAAATAGTTAATATGACAGAGCTGGATATAGATTTTGTAAGAGAACAATTCCCTGTTTTTCAAAACCCTAAAACTTCAAACTTTGCATTTTTTGAGAATGCTGGTGGTACATATGTGCCAAAACAGGTTATTGAAAAGTTAAATGATTTTATGACGACTAAAAAAGTACAGCCGTATGGCGACTTCGGTCCGTCGATTGAAGCAGGTAACGAAATGGATAATAGCATAAGCAAAATTGCTGAACTCCTAAATATCAATAATGATGAATTTATGATTGGACCATCTACAACAATGAATATGTTTTTACTATCTAATGCTGTGAGATCGTGGCTTAACGATGGGGATGAAATCATAGTCACAAATCAAGATCATGAAGCAAATATTGGTGCATGGAGAAAATTATCAGAACACGGTATCAAAATAAATGAATGGAAGTTTAACCCTCACTCTGCTGAACTGGAATTGGATGAATTAAAAAATCTTATAACAGAAAAAACAAAATTTATCTGTGTCTGTCATACTTCTAATGTTGTTGCATCAATTAATAATCTAAAAGATATCATTACATTGGCGCATCAGAATAATATCAAAGTTGTTGGAGACGGTGTAGCTTACATGGCACATGATATTGCGGATTTAAAAGATCTCGATATAGATTTCTATGGTTTTAGCTTATACAAAACTTATGGACCACATTTAGCGCTATTATATGGTAAGAGAGATTTATTGCTTGAAACAAAAAATCTTAATCATGAATTCTTGGAAGGAAGTGTTCCATATACTCTTAATCCAGGTGGTCCTAATCATGAGGAACTTGGATGTTTGTCAGGTATAACTGACTACTACGAAACTTTATATGGTCATCATTTTGGCGAAAATAATTTAAATCTTCATCGTAAAGGTAAAAAAGTTTTTGAATTGATATCCAAACATGAAGAGGTGTTAATGAAAGAACTGATTGAATTCCTCAAAACAAAAAAAAATATAAGAATGATTGGCAAGCAAACACACGCTAGATGTGATCGTATGCCAACTGTATCATTCACTGTTAAAGATAAAAGCTCTTTGCATGTAGCCCAGGAGGCTGGAAGAAATAATATTGGCATTAGAAATGGTGAATTTTATGCTTGGAGATGTTTGCAGGGTTTGGGCATTGAGCCAAATGATGGGGTAGTTAGAGTCTCTATGGTTCATTACAATAGCATTGAAGAGGTAAGAAAATTAATAGGGTTTTTGGATAAAACTATTTAGAGTTTTTTATATTTTTTTCTCGCTCTTTTCTCTGTCTTATTGACTCTTTCATCGAAATATCTTCCAGGTTGTGGTACTCATCCCAATAGCGATCAAATTCGTGTGACTTAACGTATCTTCCGTAATTATCTTTCTGGTAGGTTTTCTTCTTTTTTATCAAAATTATAAGTATTTTTTTAATTCATTTCTTGCAATAGAAAGTCTATGCACTTCGTCTGGTCCATCCGCTAATCGCAGAGTTCTCATTCCTGCGTAAGCTTGTGCTAGGTGTGGGTCTGTTGTTACTCCAGCTCCTCCAAACGCTTGAATTGCGTCATCAATAATTTTTAATGCCATATTTGGTGCAGCTACTTTAATCATGGCTATTTCATTTTTTGCAACTTTGTTTCCTACTTCATCCATCATAGTTGCGGCTTTTAATGTTAGTAGTCTAGTCATCTCAATATTAATTCTAGCATCAGCAATTCTCTCTTGCCAAACAGAGTGCCTTACCACTTCTTTGCCAAAAGCCTTTCTGCTCATTAGTCTTTTACACATTGCTTCAAGTGCAACTTCAGCAAGGCCAATAGTTCTCATACAATGGTGAATTCGTCCAGGTCCCAACCTACCCTGTGCAATTTCAAATCCTCTACCTTCGCCTAAAAGCATATTTTCTGGAGGAACTTTGACGTCTTTAAATTCAACCTCAGCATGTCCATGAGGAGCGTCGTCAAAACCAAAAACAGGCAAATGTCTCTTTATTTTGATACCCGGTGTGTCCTTATCAACCAGTATCATTGATTGTTGCTTATGTCTGTCAGGATTATCTGGGTCTGTTTTTCCCATGAAGATAAAAAATTGGCACCTTGGATCCATTGCACCAGAAGTCCACCATTTTGTTCCATTAAGGACATATTGATTTCCTTCTTTTTTTATTTCACTTTCAATATTTGTTGCGTCTGATGAAGCGACTGCAGGCTCTGTCATGGCAAAAGCAGAGCGTATCTCACCTTCTAATAATGGCTTTAAGTACTTTTCTTTTTGTTCATCTGTTCCATATCGAACTAAAACTTCCATATTACCGGTATCAGGAGCAGAACAATTGAAAACTTCCGCAGACCACATTGCTCTCCCCATGATTTCACACATTGGCGCATACTCTGCGTTTGAAAGGCCGTGCCCATAGTCACTTTCAGGTAAAAATAAATTCCATAGGTCTTCTTTTTTTGCTTCCTTTTTAAGATCTTCAATCACCGGCACCACCTGCCATCTGTCAGCTCCAAAATTTTCGATCTGACTATGATATGTTTCGTTGTTTGGATAAACGTGCTTATCCATAAAATTATTCAATCTATCCGTAGTTTCTTTTGCTTTTGGCGATATGTTCATTATCTTTTACCTTTAAAAAAATTATTTATTAAGTTTTCACAGTCAGTTTTTGAGATATTATCATAAATTTCTGGCAAATGATTGCAATTTTTTGATATAAAAAAATTTAAGTTACCATTTATCGAACCATATTTTAAATCATCTGCACCATAATACAACCTCTTAAGCTTAGCTTTTGATATAGCGCTGGCACACATAATACATGGCTCTAAAGTCACGTAAATATTACAATCGACCAATCTATCAGAGTTAATCATTTCACACGCCTCTCTTATAGCGTTTAGTTCAGCATGACCTACCGGGTCTTTTCTGCTAACCACTGAATTATGGGACCGGGCTAAAACTTTATCTTCCTTGTTAGTGATAACGCATCCAATTGGTATTTCTCCAATTTTTAAGCCTTTTTTTGCCTCCTCAATTGCCATTGCCATGAATTTATTTTGTGTCATAAATATTTAATTAATATAAGCAATCCTAATTCATGCCTATTTTGAGACAACAAAAATTAGTAAGAATTAATAAATTATTAGCACAGTCAACTAACTTTTCGAGAAGAGAAATAGATAAACTCATCAATGAGCAAAGAGTTGTTGTTGATAACGAATTGGTGACAAAACAAGGAGTTCAAATAAGTATCAACAGTATTGTAAAAATAGACAATAAACCTATTAACCTAAAATCTGATCAGCAATTAAATGATATATATATTTTCAACAAACCAAGAGGATGCTTGGTAACAAAATCAGATCCAAAAAATCGCAAAACTATTTATGAATATATACCTAAACAAAATCATAATTTAATTTCAATTGGACGACTTGATTACAATTCAGAGGGGCTATTACTATTGACTAACAGCGGTAGCTTCAAAAGAAAGATGGAATTACCCAAAAATAATTTTGAAAGGGTTTATAAGGTAAAAATACAAGGCTTTATTGATAATAAATTTATTAATACCTTATTAAGGGGTTATACGTATAAAAAAGTTAAATATAAACCTATAAAAGCATCATTCATTAGCAAAACAAATACTTACTCATGGATAAAAATGACACTTACTGAAGGTAAAAATAAAGAAATTAGAAATATTTTTGATTCTTTGAATATTACAGTCACAAGATTAATTAGAATAACTTACGGGGAATTTAAGCTTGGAAGTTTGAAAAAAGGGGAAATAAAAAAAGTTACTTAAAATGAGAATTATTAGCGGAGAAAAAAAAGGTCATTCAATATTTAGCTTTAAAAGTAAAGATGTAAGACCACTTTCAGACAAAAATAGGGAAACCATTTTTAATCTTTTAACGCATGGAAAAGAATTGGTAAAAATTAACTTTAGTCTTGAAGAAGCAAAAGTAATTGATCTTTTCGCTGGCACTGGTTCATTTAGCTTTGAAGCTTTGTCACGTGGTGCTAAACACGCAACCATGGTAGAGAACAATCAGCAAATGATAGATATAATGTATAAAAGCGCAAACAAGCTGGGGTATTTAGAAAAGATAGCTGTTATATCTGAAAATGCTTGTTCATTTGAAGAGTATTCTGAAGCTACAAAGTTCAATCTTGCTTATATAGATCCACCGTATGGGAAAAATCTTGGACTCAGAGCAATTAAAAATATTATTAAAAAAAACTTATTAGAAAAAGACAGTATAATCATCTTAGAGGAAGAAAAAAAATCTAAACACATTGAACTCTCAGAAATAATACTTTTACGTGAAAAAGAATTAGGTAATTCTAAATTTAGTTTTTTTAAATTAATTTAAATAACCCTTTTGAATATCAACTGCATCTTGAGTAAAGGGGTCAACTTCTAATAATTGAGCAAGATAGATAACCCTTAACATTTCTGTTCCAAAAAAATGGCCAATCTTACTCATATCTTTATCTTTAAAAATATGTTTATTAGTATTCTCATTTATCTTTGATAACGATTTACTCATGGCATCAAGATGATTTGAAAGTGTGATATTAATCATATTCATTTTTGAGTATTCCATACCCATAATTTCAAAAAAAATATTTTTGGGTCCATCCAGATATAATTGTAAGAGACTGTGCTGGTCTTTTGGCATTTCAGATACTACAGGTAAAACACCTTTGGCCTTTTTACCCAATGACTCCGCATATAATTGTTTTCGCCAATTACCAATTTCAATAAGTTCATCACCATAAATCAAATAGGCAAATATATTCTTTCCATTTTTTATTCTTTTAAAATCTTCCTCAGCCATATTCTTTATTTGGTCTTTATCTTCTAATGCTTTTCTTCCTCCATTTAAAAACTCAGTGCACAGATCTTTATTAAAGTAAAAACTGGGGATAAGGCTATTATTACTAAAAATTGAAAATCTGCCTCCAATTTCGTTGCTTAGTTCAATAGTTTTTATTGATTTTTGTATAGACAAGTCTCTTAGTGGAGAAGACACATTTTCTGTAAAAGAATAGAAATTTTTTGAAAAATCAATATTTCCATCTAGTTTTTTGATCATATATTCAAATATGGTTAACGTTTCAGATGTTTGTCCTGATTTTGATACGAAAATGAAACCAGTCTTATCTAGTTGAGTATTTTCTAACAATTCATTAATCTTAACAGAATTTAAATGATCAACAT
This sequence comes from uncultured Pelagibacteraceae bacterium, assembly GCA_902590345.1. Classification (GTDB taxonomy): domain Bacteria; phylum Pseudomonadota; class Alphaproteobacteria; order Pelagibacterales; family AG-422-B15; genus CACNXQ01. The sequence continues at coordinate 70,224 of CACIWK010000001.1, forward strand.
ATTGAACACGTTTTTCATTTAAAAAATGATTAATTGCTTTTGATCCCTGAGAAGAGCCACCTATACCGACTACTAAAATTTTATTAAAGCTTTGTTCCAGTATCCCTAACGATTCGGAATATGAGTTTTCAAGCTTATCAAAATCAAGAAATGGATAATTCATCATCGCACTTCCTGACCAGCTGTTACGGTTGCTTGATCTATTTGCCTTTCAAACTCTCTCAATCTTTTATAAACACTTGCGAGTTCAATAATTGTTGGCCAGGCTTTGAGAAGATATTGCATTGACCCCTCAACTCTACCAAATGCCCTGATTATTTGCTGCATTACACCAAGAGTAACTACCCCGGCAACAATTGCAGGGGCTAAAAATACATAAGCTGATAAAACATTTGCCTGTAAAAATGCAATACGACCAATATCAAAATATAGATATCTTATATAACTTAAAAAATGAATTTGCCTTACATCATCAAATAATTCCTCAAGGGTTTTTGGTCTTACTGTTTTATCATCTTCAGCAATTACTAACATTTTTCTGTATGCCGCTTCTTGTTTTTGTAAATCGTATTCAATACCAACAAGCCTTAAAATTAAACCAAGTCCAATTAAAAATAATGTTCCTCCTATAGACCATAATAATGCACCAACGACTAGACCATACTCCCATTCACCAAAGAAAAATATTGGAATTCCAATACTCAAGCCAAACAGTATTGGCATAAATTCTACCAGGATCATTAAAGCTTCAATCAAACTTGTACCAAGAGACTCCATGATTCTTGAAAACTTTATGGTATCCTCTTGAACTCTTTGTGACGCACCCTCAATCTTACGCGCCTTATCATAGACAGAGTGATACCACTCAACCATGGCAGTTCTCCATCTAAATAAAAAGTGATTAGTAAAATAACTTACAAGGACAGCAACTGCTACATACATTCCTGCTAGTGTTATAAAGGATAATAAACTTGCCCAATACTCTTCAATTGTAATGGCGTTAGGAGCAGACAATGCTTCCTGTATCATGTCGTAAAACTCACCGAACCATTCATTAATTTTTACATCAATTTGAACCTGAACCCACAGAGATGATAAGATAATAGCTGAACCAATGTATGCCCATAAAAACCATTTTGGATCTCTAAAAAACTTAAACATTTATAGAATAATTAATTTGAATATGAATTAAGTAAGTCATCCACCCTGTTAAGAAGATCATTCAGATCTTCGTTTTCATCAAAACTAGGAGCATCATCATACATTGTTTCATCAATTATTTCTGGTTTAAGCTGATCTTCTTCGGGAAGTGTTGTAATTTCATCTGTGTTTGATATTCCTTCCAAAAACTCTTCCTCGCTCAAACCAATATTATCAGTTGTATCTAAAGTGCTATCGTCATCTGTTACAATGTCTAATTCATTACTTTCAACAATTGAATCTTCAATTACCTCATCAAGAGGATCCTCAGTTAAAGTTGAATTATTTATATTTTGATCCTCGTTTCCAAAATTATTATCAATAAATTCGTCTAACGATGATGTATCGGCATTACTAGGCACGCTGGTAGATGAGCTTTGTGTAATGATATCTTGAATATCTTCGGCTGACTCACCTGTAGGCGCGGCCTCCTCTACTTCCTCTTCACCAACAACTGGTGGGGTTAATTCAAAATCAGGGGGTATCTCTAGTGCTTTCTGCTTTAATGATGTGTAATCTCTGACTGTATTGTTAGTACAAGCAGCAAAAATTAATAAAAAAAATATAATTAAATAGTTACGTATCATTTTTAACGGTTTTATCATTTTCTTTTTTTGAGAACAACTCAAGTAAAATAATCAAAATACAGCCGAGCGTGATACTTATATCAGCTATATTGAATACATACCAATGATAATTGTTATAATGTAAATCTATAAAGTCTAATACAGCAGAATATTGATATCTGTCGAGCAAGTTACCTAGCGCTCCTCCAATAATTAAACTAAATCCATAATAATAAATTTTTTTATTAATACTTATTGCATAAAAAAATACTGCTATAGCAATTATCGCCATAACAAACATATAAATATAATTAACCATCGAAATTTCATTTTGTAATATCCCAAATGCAAAGCCCTTATTCCATATCAAATGAAAATTAAGATATTTATTTATTGATGTTAAATGTTGTGAACTTAGATTTGATACATCAATGTTATAAACATTGATTACATAAAACTTTGAGAGTTGATCGGCTGCAAAAATAACCAGTATTAAAAATATAAATCGTCCAATGGTTTGTATCATTTACAAAGCACTTCTTGACATCTATCGCAAACATTATCTTTTAAATTAGAAAAATATCTCCAACACCGCTCACATTTTTCACCATCAGTTTTACTTACATGCACTCCAATATTTTTATCTACTTCAGATATAAAGCTGTCATCTGAAGGCTTGTCATTTACAATTTCTAATTCACTAATAATTGAAATATTTTCTAATACTTTTTGGTCAATCTTTTCAATTTCATCTTTAGATATGTACAGTTTAACAGAAGCTTCAAGGCTGGATCCAAGAACTTTTTCTTTTCTCTTCACTTCGATTGCTCCGTTAATGACCTTTCTTAATTTTTTATACACTGCCCATTTAGTTGATAAATTTTTATTTATTAAAGTATCATTTAATTTTGGAAAATCTTTTTCATGTATGCTGTTTTCAATTCCAAATCGACTTTGCCAAGCTTCTTCAGTGGTAAAACAGAGTATTGGTGCAAGCAAACTTAATAAATCGTGAAATAAAATATCTAAAACAGTGCGAGTTGATTTTCTTACTTTGTTATTTTTTGAATCACAATAAAGAGTATCTTTTCTTACATCAAAATAGAAAGATGATAAGTCGTTTGTACAAAAATTAAATATCGCAGAAAAAACTTTTTGATACTCAAATATTTTATAGTTTGAGATAACTTCTTTTTTTAAACTCTCTAATTCTGATAAAATATATAAATCTAATTCATCAAGTTCATCCGTAGATACTTTCTCGTCTTGATCAAAATCTGATAAATTACCTAAAATAAAACGAAGTGTATTGCGGAGTCTTCTATAGCTATCAATGTTGCTTTTTATGATTTCAGGCCCGATCTTTAAATCCTCAGAGTAATCACTACTTGCTACCCAGAGCCTTAGTATGTCAGCGCCTGATTTTTCAATGACCTCTGCTGGCGAGACAGTATTGGATGATGATTTACTCATCTTTAGGCCATCTTCATGAAGTATGAATCCATGAGTTAAAACGGACTCATAAGGCGCAACTCCTCTTGTGCCACATGATTCTAAAAGTGATGAATGAAACCAACCTCTGTGTTGATCTGTTCCTTCAAGATAAATAGATGCTGGCCAGATTTGATCATTTTTTCCATCTAAAACAAATGCATGTGTACAGCCTGAGTCAAACCATACATCTAAAATATCATTAACTTTTTTATATTCTTCCGGATTATAATTTGAACCTAATAATTCTTCTTTTGAATATTTAAACCACGCATCTGAGCCTTCTTTTTCATAAAGTTTAATAATTTTTTCATTTATTTCTTTATCAACCAGCGGCTTTCCTGTTTTAATATTGTAAAAGATAGATAAAGGTACGCCCCATGCTCGTTGTCTTGACACTACCCAATCAGGTCTTTCTTCAATCATTGAATAAATTCTATTTTTTCCCTGTTTTGGAAACCATTTAACCTTTTCAATTTCGTTCAACGCTTTTTCTCTCAATTGATTTTTTTCCATACTGATGAACCATTGTGGAGTATTTCTAAAGATGACAGGAGCTTTTGATCTCCATGAATGAGGGTAGCTATGACGCAATGAACCCTTGCCTGCTAAATTTTCATGGTTTTTTAGCTCAATGATAACTGCCACATTTGCATCAGCATCTGATCCATCTTCATTAAATATCTTTTTACCATTAAATAATGGTACGTGGGGAAAGTATTCACCATTTTCGTCTACTGTATCAGGTACTTCGATACCATTTGTAATACCCAAATTATAGTCATCAGCTCCATGGCCAGGTGCTATATGAACAAAACCCGTGCCTTGCTCCAAAGTAACAAAATCAGCATCAAAAATTCTTACCTCAAAATCATAACCAGATTTTTTAAAAGGGTGATTACAAATAATTTTGTCTAAGTTTTTTACTTCTGATATTTTTTTTAATTCTCTAATTTTGCATTGAACTTTTACATTATCTAAAAGTTCATCTGCAATTATAATTTTATCACCATCTTGTAAAGTACTGTGTTCTTCTAAACTTACTACTTCAAACATTGAATATGTTATTGATTTACTATAAGCAATTGCTCTGTTTCCTGGAATTGTCCATGGAGTTGTAGTCCATATAATTACGGATGCATCTTGACAATTTGCATCAGAACTCTCTTTTACTGGGAACTTTACGCAGATAGTTGTTGATTTATGTTCTTTATATTCAATCTCAGCTTCAGCTAATGCAGTCTTTTCAACAGTTGACCACATAACAGGCTTTGACCCACGATATAAACTTTCGTTCTCAAGAAACTTAAAAAATTCTCTTACAATAATAGACTCTGCCTCATATGACATTGTAGTATAGGGAGAGTACCAGTCTCCATTTATTCCTAAGCGAATAAATTCTTCTCTTTGTATATCAATCCATTTTTCAGCAAATTCTCTGCATTCTTTTCTAAATTTTATAATATCGACATCATCTTTATTCTTTCCTTGTTCTCTATATTGCTCTTCTATTTTCCACTCAATTGGCAAGCCATGACAATCCCAGCCAGGAATGTAAGAACTATCATTTCCAAGCATTTGTTGTGATCTCACAACAAAGTCTTTTAGTATTTTGTTCAGGGCGTGCCCCATGTGTAGATGACCGTTAGCGTAAGGGGGGCCATCATGTAATACGAATTTTTTTCTACTTTTTGATTTTTCCCTTAATTTTTCATAAATATTATCCTTTGACCAGCCATCTAGAATTTTTGGCTCTTGCTCGGGTAGGCCAGCACGCATCGCAAAGGACGTCTTTGGTAAAAATAGAGTTTCACTAAAGTCTATTTTATCATTTTTAGTGTTCATTTTGCTTAATTTAGAATTTTTTGTGCTTTAGCTATATCTGATTTTAATTGTTTTTTTAAGGCCTCTACTCCTGAAAATTTCTTTTCATGCCTTATAAATTCAATAAAGTCGACTTTTAGCAAAGAATTATAAATATTCAATTTAAATCTAAATAGATGAACTTCCAAAATTTCAGAGTTCTTATGAAATGTTGGTCTGATACCAAAATTCGCAATTCCTTTAAGAGTTCTTTTCTTTGAATTTTTAATGAATGAGGCTTCAATAGCATATACTCCATATTTTGGTGCCACGTATTCATTTATATTTAGATTAGCAGTTGGAACGCCAATTTTTCGGCCTCGTTGATCTCCTTTTATAACTTTTGACGTTATACTGAAATTGTTTCCCAAAAAATTTTTTGCCAATTTTACATTACCGTTTGAAATAAGTTTTCTAATATTTGTAGACGAATATATTTTCATCTTTGTTTTATTAAAAAGATGATTTGGTGTTTTTAATAATTTCACTGGGTTTACATAAAATTGATTTTCTTTACCAAAATTCAGAAGAAACTTATAGTCGCCTGATCGTTTATTACCAAATTTAAAATTTTTACCAACTAAAATATATTTCATTGATATTCCTTTAAGTAATATTTTTTTACAAAAGTCATTAGGTGTCATAGAGGATATTTTTTTATTAAATTTTATTATTATTGCATAATCGATACCGTAAGATTTTAAGATTTCGAGACGTTCGTTCAACTCTGTTAATAAGAAACTTTTAATATTTTTGTTAAAATATTTCCGTGGATGCGGATCAAAAAGTAATACACCTATTTTTGTTTTTTGTTTATTTGCAATTTTTTTTGCTGAATTAATTATTGATTGATGCCCTTTATGAACTCCATCAAGATTTCCAATAATTAATACAGAATTATTTGTATAATTTAATGATCTTCTATTTAAACTTTTAAAAACTATCATTTTTTAATTAATTTAAAATTTCAGTATACATTAGAGTTTTGCAAGTTTCAGGTAACTTAGCTTTTGATATTCTCACTAAATCGTCATCATTTATAATTTCAGTTTTATGAATACCATTTTTTATAAATAAAAAATCTAAATCCGATTTGTGTGCCCCTAAGCAATCTGTTTTTAGGCTGTCGCCTATAGCTAATATTTCTTTTTTGATTGTTGTATCTTTAGACAATAAATCAGACATTACAAAATCATATATTTCTGGATAAGGTTTTCCGTAGTAAGTTACTTTACCTCCTAGTTTTTCGTAATATTTTCCAAGAGCACCTGCACAATATATGCGTGCCTGACCTCGGTAGACTATTTCATCTGGATTAACACATACTATTTCTAAATTTTGTTTTAGAAAATCCTCAAAAATATTTTTATAGTCCTCTGGGCGTTCATCGTTGTCATTATATAAGCCTGTGCAAACAACAAATTCTGAGGACTCTATGTCATTAGTTTTTTGAATATTTATATTATCTAGCAAGTCATAATCTTTTTCTGGTCCTAAATGATAATATGATTGTCCATGAACTTTAGAATTTATGTACTTTGTACCTGTATCGCCTGAAGTATAAATTTTTTTAAATAATTCAGGATTGAGATTAAGTTTATTTATTAATCCATTTCTTACTACTGCCTCAGGTCTCGGAGCATTAGAAATCAAATAAACATCAATATTATTTTCTTTCATTGCCTCAAGATAGGATTTTGCATCAGAGAATACTTCAACACCATTATGAATAACGCCCCAAAGATCACAAAGTATGATTCTATAAGAAAGTGAAAATTCAGTAGCGCTTATGATTTTTTTAATTTCCATAATTATATTGAAATTATCCTATAAATTTATAATCTTCTTATAAATTATTATGATATTTTATTAAATGACACTTTTTAACCTAAAAGATAAAAATGCAATAATCACAGGATCTTCGAGAGGAATAGGCAAAGCTATAGCCTACAGAATGGCAGAGCATGGTGCAAAAGTCATTATCACAAGTCGAAAGCTTGATGCATGTGAAGCAGTCGCTAAAGAGATAAATGATACATTTGGAGAGGGACATGCAACGGCAATTTCATGTAATATTTCCGACAAAGAGCAATTAAAAAATCTTTACAAAAAATCGTTAGACTTCTGTGGCAACATTTCCACTCTTGTATGTAATGCTGCAATCAATCCATATTTTGGACCATCAAATAATATACCTGACGAGGCGTTTGAAAAAATAATGAAGTCAAACGTGCAAAGTAATTTTTGGCTCTGTAATGAGGTGCTCCCAGATATGATCAAAATGAAAAATGGATCAATTATAATTATTTCCTCGATCGCAGGTTTGCGCGGCAACAGCATGTTGGGTGCTTATGCTATATCAAAAGCTGCGGATTCCCAGTTGGCAAGAAATATATCAGTGGAATATGGAAGAGATAATATTCGTGCAAATTGTATCTCACCTGGTTTAATAAAAACTGATTTTGCCAGAGCATTATGGGAGAATGAGAGTATCTTAAAATCTATGACGGCCAAAGCAGCTTTAAAAAGGATAGGAATGCCTGACGAAATTGCAGGTGCTGCAGTATATTTGGCTTCTGAAGCAGGATCTTTTATGACTGGTCAAAACATCGTAATTGATGGCGGTGAATCAGAACAATAGCAAATTATTGAAAATGCTTGTTTTTTTGCTAATTCCAATAAAATCGAAATTTTTTCCACCCCTTGACACACTTGCCCTAGATCACTATATGCCTAGGTAATTAAGCTTTGTGCAAACATATTTAGGAGATTAAGACATGAATTTTAGACCTTTACACGATCGTGTACTCGTTAGAAGACTGGATACTGAAGAAAAAACAGCAGGGGGTATTATCATACCAGACACTGCTCAGGAAAAACCTCAAGAAGGCCAAATTGTAGCCGTCGGAAACGGAACTAAAAGTGAAGATGGTAAAGTAACCCCACTTGATCTAAAAGTTGGCGATATCGTTCTTTTTGGAAAGTGGTCTGGAACAGAAGTAAAGGTTGATGGTGAAGAACTCTGTATTATGAAAGAGTCAGACATCATGGGCGTTATAGATACAAAATCTAAATCAAAAAAGAAAAAATAAATATTAACTAAGGAGAAAAAAAATGGCGGGTAAAGATATTCATTTTGGCACAGAGGCTAGAAATAAAATGCTCAAAGGTGTCAATGTATTAGCAGATGCAGTGGCTGTTACTTTAGGCCCAAAAGGTAGAAATGTAGTTATGGACAAATCTTTTGGCGCACCAAAAAGTACAAAGGACGGTGTTTCTGTTGCTAAAGAAGTTGAACTCAAAGACAAGTTTGAAAATATGGGTGCTCAAATGGTACGAGAAGCTGCAAGTAAAACCAATGATGTTGCAGGTGATGGTACGACAACAGCAACCGTACTTACAAGAGCAATTGTCACTGAAGGTTTAAAATTTGTTGCTGCTGGTATGAATCCTATGGATTTAAGAAGAGGTGTTGATTCTGCAATTGAAGCTGCAAGCGATGCAATTAAAGACTCTTCTAAAAAAGTTAAAACAAGCGCGGAAGTTGCTCAGGTCGGCTCTATTTCAGCAAATGGCGAAGCAGAGGTTGGAGATATGATTGCTAAAGCAATGGACAAAGTTGGTAACGAAGGCGTCATTACTGTTGAAGAAGCAAAAGGTTTAGAAACTGAATTAGATGTCGTTGAGGGTATGCAGTTTGATAGAGGTTATCTATCTCCATACTTTGTAACTAATGCGGAAAAAATGACTGCTGATTTAGAAAATGCATATATTCTTTTGCATGAGAAAAAACTAACAAATTTACAGCCAATGCTGCCTCTTCTAGAAGCGGTAGTGCAAGCAGGAAGACCACTTTTAATTATTGCAGAGGATGTAGAAGGCGAAGCTCTAGCTACATTAGTTGTTAATAAATTAAGAGGTGGCTTGAAAATTGCTGCTGTTAAAGCGCCTGGTTTCGGTGATAGAAGAAAAGCAATGATGGAAGACATTTCAATTTTAACTGGCGGTCAAGTCATCTCTGAAGACCTTGGAATTAAATTAGAAAATGTAACTGTTAATGACCTTGGCACTGCAAAAAGAATTAGCATTGACAAGGAAAATACTACAATTGTTAATGGTGCTGGCACGAAAGCTGACATTCAAGGCAGATGTTCTCAGATCAGAAAACAAATTGAAGAGACTACCTCTGATTATGACAGAGAAAAACTTCAAGAGCGTCTAGCTAAACTTGCTGGTGGTGTAGCTGTCATCAAAGTTGGCGGTGCGACTGAGGTTGAAGTTAAAGAGAGAAAAGATAGAGTTGACGATGCATTAAATGCAACCAGAGCTGCTGTTGAAGAAGGTATCGTAGCCGGTGGTGGACTTGCATTAATAAAAGCTGCAAGTGCTCTTGATAAAGTTAAAACAGCAAATGCCGACCAAAAAGCAGGCGTTGATATTGTGCGTCGTGCTTTAGAAACACCAATTAGAACTATTGCAAATAACGCTGGTGTTGATGGTTCAGTTATTGTTGGAAAAATTAAGGAAGGTAAATCTGCTTCAGAAGGTTATGATGCGCAAACCGATAAGTTTGTAGACATGTTTAAAGCAGGAATTATCGACCCTACTAAAGTTGTAAGAACTAGCTTACAAAATGCAGCATCGATAGCTGGTGTTTTAATCACTACCGAAGCAATGGTAGCTGATGCACCTGAAGACAAAGCTGCAGCGGCTCCTGCAATGCCTGACATGGGTGGAATGGGTGGCATGGGCGGCATGATGTAAGTTGAGCTCATTAAAGCTAATCTAAAAAAACCCGGCCTAGCCGGGTTTTTTTATGAAATCCTATCTATTAAATAATTGAGTGTATTTTCTAAATTTTTATTCCACTCAGCTACATTTGAAGTAAAAATGTTTGCAGACGACTCTAGTATAAGTCCATCATCAAGTACTCTTAGATTATTAGCTCTTAATGTTTCTCCTGATGATGTGATGTCAGTAATTATTTCTGCAAAGCCATTGAATGGAGCGCTCTCGGTTGATCCATCACTTTCTACAGTCCTATAATCTACAACCCCACAATTTGAAAAATATTCATTTGTTAAATTCTTATACTTTGTTGCAACTCTAAGTCTTTTAGAGAATTTGGTTCTGTGCAAATGGCAGATTTCTTCTAAGTCGGCCATTGTCATTACGTCAATCCATATTTCTGGTATAGCAACAACTAAATTTGCTTTACCAAAATTTAACTTAAGTTTTTTTGAAACCTTCTGGTTATAATTAGTTATTTTTTCTTGTACTAAATCGTCACCAGTTAAACCAACATGAATGGATCCTTCATCAAGTCGATTTGTAATTTCTTTAGCACTTAAGAAATAAACAATTGCTTTATCAAGACCCTCTATTGCTGCAATATACTCTCTATCATTTTCAAGATTACTAAAAATTATTTTTTTTTCTTCAAACAAAGACTCCATGTCAGTTCTCAATCTACCTTTACTTGGCAATGCAATCCGAAGTTTATTTTGTATATTCATTCCTAAATCAGCTCAATTATATTGTTATTATTAGTTGCAAATCCTACTGCTGATAAGTTCGATTTAGAGCCTAAATCAATAAGCAATTTATCATACCGCCCTCCACTAATTAATTCACTTTGATTATCAGGATTATAAATTTCAAACATCATGCCGTCATAGAATTCAATTGAATGACCAAAGTCATTATCAAAATAATATTTTTCTATGTTACTTTTTTCTGATACAGCATTCACAAAATTCTCCATTTCCTCTACTTCACTCTCAAATGAAGGAACATTATTTGATTTAGTAAATTCGCGAAGTAGTGATGGAAATTCCGAAAGGTTACAACTTAATTTTAAAAAATTATTAATTAAATCAACAATTTTTTTTCCATCTTTCTGACTTATTACATTAAGGCTTTTTAATTGAAATCGATCAACAATTTCCTCAACAGTTCGAGCACCTAAACCTCGAACATTTTGTTTATTAATTAAATCTGTCAAGCCTTTGTCAGATACGTCATCTATATTAAATTTCTCTTGAAGCATGCTATGCTTTTTTTCATTATCATACCCTACACCTTCACCTAATCTATCAAGTAAACTCCCGAAATATTTTCTTCTAAAAAAATGTCTTACTAATCTCTGTTTCCATCTAATTGGCAGCTCTAATTTGTTGATAAACTGATTAAATAATTTAATGCTACCAATTTTAATTTTATAGTTATCAATATTTAGTTGACACATTGTATCTTCAGCTGTCTTTAAAATGTACGCATCCATTTCATGTATATTATTTAAATTTTTTTCAGAAAAAATGATCTCAATACCTGACTGATTTAATTCAATGGAATTATTTGATAACTCATTGGATGATCTGAATACAGGACCGCTGTAACATAACTTTGACTCACTGGATTTACTATTACTTGCAATAAAATTTTGACATGTTGGTACAGTCATGTCTGGTCTCAAACATTTTTCTTTTCCTGAAGTATCAGTAAACGAATACATCTTTCTTCTAATTTCTTCACCTGAAGTTTCAAAAAATATATCCGCATCAAACAGCAATGGAAGTTCAATATAATTAAAACCAGAATTAATAAAATAATTCTTTAGATTGATATTTAATTCTTGAAGTGACATTTTATTTTAATTCAAAATTTCATTTAATGCTGTCATCAGGTCAGAGCGATTAATTGTTTGTTGTCCAGCTTTTGCCTCTTTCCATTTGTCTCTATCGACAATATCTTTTGAAACCTCTTTACCTTTATTTAAATCCTTAATTGATATTTCACCCTTTTTTAATTCTTCATCACCAGCAATGATCACAATATCTGCACCTTTGCGATCGCAATACTTTAATTGCTTTCCAAGGTTTTTAGATCCAAATGATATTTCACATGCAATACCTTCATTTCTAATTTCTTTAGCCATTGAAATATAATCCGGCATATTTTGATTATCTAAATTTGCAATTACCACTAATGGATTTTTCTTATTATCTAAAAGGTCTAATTGATTTAACGCCACAATTAATCTATCTACACCTATAGATATACCAGTAGCTGGAACATCCTCTTTCCCAAATCTTGAAATAAGTCTGTCATATCTTCCACCGCCAGCAACTGATCCAAATACAATTTTTTCACCTTTCTCATTTTTAATATCAACAAGAAGCTCTGCTTCAAAAATCATTCCAGTGTAATAGTCGAGACCTCGAACAACTGATGAGTCAAAACGAATTGGATAATCTGGGAAATTTTTTATATAGGAGTTGAATTCTTCCATCTGGGCGTTTGATTGGTTTGAATTGGTTATAAAAGAAATAATTTTATCAGCATCTGTCTCGCTTAAGCCCACGCCCTCCATAAAGTCACCAGATACATCTTTTCTTCCTTTTTGAAGCAACTCATTAACGCCCTCTATACCTAATCGATCTTTTTTATCTACTGCTCTAAGAATTTTTGGCAAATCGTCCTCTTTAACATCTAAGTTCGAAAAAAGTTCTGTCCAAATTTCCCTATTTGAAAACTTTATTTCAAATTGTGAAGTATTTAGGCCAAGGTTAATTAAAATATCACATACCATTACACACAGCTCTGCATCAATTAGTGTTGAATCAACTCCCACCACGTCAGCATCAAACTGAAAAAATTCTCTGTATCTACCTGGTCCTGGTTTTTCATTTCTCCAAACTAGTCCTGATTGATAACGTTTAAATGGCTTAACGAGGTCTTGATAATTTTGAGCTACGTATCTTGCTAAGGGGGCCGTTAAGTCATATCTCAGTGATAGCCATTTCTCATCATCGTCTTGAAATGAAAATACACCTCCACTAGGCCTGTCTACATCAGGAAGAAACTTGCCAATGCTCTCAGTATATTCAATTGTGGATGTATCTAATTCAATAAATCCATACTTTAGACATTCCTTCTCTATTATCTTAGAAACTTTTTTTCTAAGATTTAAAATTTCAATGTCACTGTCTTTAAAACCCTTCGGCAAAATTGCCTTTGGATTATTTTTAATTTTACTCATTTTACTCCCACTGTAAGTAAGATACTACAAAGTGTGTTTATTTAATATAAAAAGGGGTTATTGCCCGCTGATTTTTTTTTTCAGCGAACTCAGATATGATAGTGATGATGTTTAAATTTAAACATGAAGCTGAAATGTCTTATTTATTAATAAAAGTCAAATAATTTTAAATTTTTCTTAAAGTTTATAATAATTGCACTATTTTTATCGAAAGTAGTTATGGAAAATGATAGCAAATTAACAGTCACGTATGCCGCCTTAGGTCACTTACTAATGCATATGTTTGCTGCATTCTATTTTGTTATAGTTCTAGCAATTGAAGACGACTGGAAGCTTAGCTACGATGAATTACTAAATCTTTGGTTTTTAGGATCTTTACTTGTGGGTTTGGGAGCCCTTCCTGCTGGATGGATCAGTGACAGATGGAGTCGTTCTGGAATGATTGCAATTATGTTCATTGGCTTGGGAATTAGTTCATTATTATGTGGCTTGAGCGGAAATAAAGTTTCTTTATTTATCAGTTTATCATTGCTTGGATTGTTTTGCGCTATCTATCACCCCGCTGGAATTTCATGGGTTGTTAACACTTCAAAGGAAACTGGTAAAGCGCTTGGCTTTAATAATATTTTTGGGGGAGTAGGTATTGGATTAGGTGCCTTTTTTGCGGGTGTATTAATTGAACAATTTAATTGGCAAGCTGCCTTTATGCTACCCGGATTGATCTCATTAGTAGTTGGACTAAGTCTAACCTATCATCTTAAATCAGGAAAAATATCATTAAAGAATATATCTTCAGAGCAGTTTAGAGATAATCCTGAAAAAAATCAGATGCTAAAAATTGCAATTATTATGCTGTTAAGTATTACAAGTTTGAGCTTTGTTTATCAAATTCTTCAGACAAGTCTTCCAAAGGCAATTGATATCAGACTTACTGATAGTCTTGATTTATCTACTTCAGATATCGGCTACATAGTTGCCGCGATATATATTGTAAGTGGTTTAATGAATTATGTTGGAGGTATTTTAACAGATAAATATTCTGAAAAGCTGATTTATTCAATTGGAATAGTTGGCCAAGGACTCCTCTTACTCTTAATTGTTAGTCTTTCAAATTACTGGTTAATTGCAATAAGTCTTGCAATCGTTGCTTTTAATTCAAGTATACTGCCTGCAGAAAATTTATTACTTGCAAAATTTTCACCTGAAAAATATCAAAGCCTAGTCTACGGTATTAAATTTATTGTATCATTTACAGTTGGTCCTATTGCACTGATCATGATTTCGAGAAGCTATGATTTAACGGGTGAATTTGGTGTACTCTACTTAGCTTTTGGGTTTGTGATGATAATTATGTTTCTGATTGTATTAACTCTACCTGTAAAAAAAGTAATTACTGGTACAGCTGGGTAGATTCGAACTACCGACCTCCTGAACCACAACCAGGCGCTCTAACCAACTGAGCTACAGCTGCATAAGTGGTGGCTCGAGGTGGAATTGAACCACCGACACAAGGATTTTCAGTCCTTTGCTCTACCAACTGAGCTATCGAGCCATTTAATTAGTGATCCTAGTCTTTTATTCTATAACATTAATTCGTGCAAAGAAAATATTCTGAATACAGTTAATCCAGAAAAACCTTTAATCTACTGATTAATTGGTCAACATTATCAAATGAATTCATCTCATGGGAATTAATTATTAATTTAAATTCATCCTTCTCATTAATAAAAACACATGGTAGCTCTGTTTTCTCATCAACAAAATCAAGTTCTTTTAGATGATCAATATAGTAAAATCGGCTATGTGCATTTATATTATTAAGAAATTCTTTCCACTTTATTTCTTTACCTAAATTATTGTATGTAATTGAGCATAAGTTGCAGTCATAAGTTTTTGGCGATATTATTTTATGCGCCCAATCTATAAAGGTATTTCCGATGCCACTTTTTGCATTATAAATAAAAATTAATTCAGTCATTTATATCCAGCTGAAATAAGGAGATTTTTGACTTCAAATAAGGGTAAACCGACTACATTTGAGTAAGATCCATTTAGGGATTTGATAAAAGACACTGCCATCCCTTGAATTTTATATGACCCTGCAACACCTTGCCAGTCATTAGTTTTCATATAATCTTCTATATCTTGACTGCTTAATACTTTAAAACTAACAAGTGTCGTAACGGTTTTTTTAAATATTCTATTTTCTAGATTTCTTATACAAATGGAAGTGCTGACTCTATGTCTTTTTCCCGATAGTCGAAGTAAGTTTTTATAAGCAGTATTTTCGTCATCTGTTTTATCTATGAGTTTTCTACCAGTATAGGCAATCGTATCAGCAGTTAAAATTACTGAGTCTTTATACTTATTTTGAAAATGTTTTAGTTTCTCATGTGCTATACGTTTACAATATTGAAGAGGTAGCTCATTACTTTTAATGGACTCATCTATATTTGGGGAAACTATCTCACTTGGATTAATGTTAAGTTTTGCCAATAACTCAAGTCTTCGTGGAGATGCGCTGCCTAGAATTAGCTTCAAAATAATCTCAAACTACTTATATCGAAATATTATTCTGCCTTTGGTTAGATCGTAAGGTGTAACCTGAACAAGAACCTCATCCCCGGCAAGTACTCTGATTCTATTTTTTCTCATTCTTCCTGCTGTATGTGCTAATACTTCATGGCCATTTTCTAACTCTACTTTAAACATTGCGTTGGGAAGCAAATCTGTAACCTTACCCTTGAACTCTAGTATTTCTTCTTTTGACATAAATTATTTTTTTGTAATCCTATATTCTATTGATCTTGAATGCCCGTCAAGACCTTCATTATCTGCGATTTTAATAGCACTATCTCCAACTTGTTCAATACCTTCTTTTGAAAATTCAACAAGTGATATTTTTTTGAGAAAATCAAAAACAGATAGTCCAGAAGAAAATTTAGCACTTCTAGAAGTGGGAAGTACATGGCTTGGACCTGCTAAATAGTCTCCAAGTGCCTCAGGTGTGTTACGGCCCATAAAAACTGCTCCAGCATTTTTTATTCTTTTAAGAATATCTTCCGGATTATCAACTAATAATTCCAAGTGTTCTGGTGCTAATTTATTAGATAATAAAACAGCTTCTTCAAGATTTTGAGTGATAATTATCTTTCCATTATTTTCCCAGCTTGAAGCCGCTATATCCTTTCGAGGAAGGGAGTCTATCTGCTTCTCAACTTCTTTATTTACAGCATCTCCTAATTTCTGATCGGTTGTTAAAAGTATACTTTGTGCGCTTTGGTCATGTTCAGCTTGAGCAATGAGGTCGGCTGCAACAATTTTTGGATCATTTTTTTCATCAGCAATAATGACTACCTCTGATGGGCCGGCAAACATATCGATGCCTATGAAACCTGAAACTTGTCTTTTTGCTTCAGCAACATAAATATTGCCTGGTCCAACAATTTTATTAACAGATTTTATGGTCTTGGTTCCATATGCCAGAGCAGCAACAGCCTGGGCACCTCCTATACAGTATATTTTTTTTATTCCACAAATTTTTGCGGCATATAACACTGAAGAACTTATAGCGGTATTAGTCATTGGTGTAACCATGGTGATATCTTCAACACCGGCTACAACCGCTGGTATCGTGTTCATAATTACTGTACTTGGATAACTTGCAGTACCACCTGGGACATAAACACCCACTGACTCAACTGGACGCCAAACATATCCTAACTTTGAGTTAAGATTGTCTTCATAAACTAAATCATTCGGTAATTGCTTTTCATGATAAGTGCGAACACGATCCATTGATACTTTAAGCGCATCACAAAGATCACTCGGCACGTCACGTGATTGCCTTTCAATTTCATCTTCTTCAAGCAGTATGTTGTTAATATCAAGGCTATTTTTATCAAATTGATGAGTATATTTCAAAAGCGCTTCATCTCCGTTTTTTCTAATATCGTCAATGATCGCTGCCACAGTCTGAGTAACGTCAGAGTCACTTGATCTGTTCATTGTGAGAAAATTATTAAAATCATTCTCAAAATTTTGATCTACAGAATTAATTATTTTTGTCATTCTCTATTTTTTCAATATTCCAGGGTTCGCCCTGATCTTCTAACTTGCATCTTATTATTTCAGTTTCGAGCTTTATAATTGCATCATTTTTGAAAAGCAATTCAATTTCTATATTTTTAGAATTGTTAGGATAATAATTAAAAGTTACGAGTTCTAGTGTCTTATTTTTGTTCAATTGATCTATATTTTTTGAGTAAACCGATAAAACATCTTCAAAGCTTAGTACTGCTTTTATTCTTTGATCTACTTTATTTACTATTTTTTCCTCCCACATAAATCTAGTAATCATAAGAAAAAATGACCTAATTGATGGCAAATATTTGATATCGTTTACTTCAATAAGTCCGTCTTGAAGTATGGTTGAGATAATTTTTAGCTCGTCAGTATCAATTGCATTAAGATTCATTTAACCTAATTTATTCTCCGAATATCTGCACCACAAGCTTGCAATTTTTTCTCTATTTTCTCATAACCTCGATCAAGATGATAAATTCGGTTCAATGTTGTTTCACCTTTAGCAACCAATCCAGCTAAAATTAAACTTACCGAGGCCCGTAAATCAGTTGCCATGACTTGAGCTGAAATAAACCCTTTGCATGGATTAATAACTGCTGTTTTCCCATTGGTTTCAATATTAGCGCCCATACGGTTTAGTTCTGGAACATGCATGAATCTGTTTTCAAAAATATTTTCAGTTATTTGTGATTTAGATTTTCCAAGAGATAATAAGACCATCATTTGTGCTTGTACATCAGTAGGGAACCCTGGATATTCCATTGTATTAATATCAATACCATCAGAGATCTCGGATTGATTAACAACAATGCTATTCTCACCCATTGAGTAATTAATAGATAGCTCATTCAATAATTCCAATACATTGCTGATATGCTCAAGGTTCAGATTTGTAATCTTGAGATCGTTACCAATTATAGTTCCTCCAATTATATATGTGATTGCCTCTATGCGATCAGGGATAATTGAGTGGACAGTACCTTGGAGTTGATCAACACCTTGAATGTGAACATTTCTATTTTCTCCTAATTCAATTTTAGCACCCATTTTATTAAGACAGTCTATAAGATCCATAACCTCAGGCTCGACTGCGATATTCCTAATTTCACTTTCTCCTTTAGCAAGCGATGCAGCCATAATTATGTTTTCAGTAGCTCCTACTGATACTTTTGAAAAATTAATTTCATTTCCTTTTAAGCCATTAGGAGCGCTACATTTAATATATCCACCATCTAATTCAAATGCTGCGCCAAGTTTCGTCAATGCATCTATGTGCAAATTTACTGGTCGAGCACCTATTGCGCACCCCCCTGGAAGAGATACGCTAGCGTGTCTTTTGCGTGCAAGTAATGGCCCAAGGACTAATATACTAGCCCTCATCTTTCTAACTAAATCGTACTCCGCTATTGTACTTTCAGAGTCTGAATAACAAAGTGTAAGACGATTTGTTTTAGCATCATTTTTTGTAACATTGACACCAAGCGATGATAAAACTGCTGACATTGTATTTACATCAACTAAATCTGGTACGTTTTCGAGTTCTAAATCTTCATTAGTAAGAATACTTGCAGCCATTATTGGGAGAGATGCATTTTTTGATCCACTTACAGGGACAGAACCCTGGAGAAGGTTTCCTCCATTTATCAATATTTTTTGCATGAACGATTTAAAGCTTAGGTAAAGTAACCCCTTTTTGCATCATATATTTACCTTTACGATCTTTATATGAAACTTCTGGTGGCGCTTCTCCCTTATAGAATAAAAACTGGCACGCTCCCTCATTTGCATAAATTTTTGCAGGTAATGGAGTTGTGTTAGAAAATTCTAAAGTTACGTGACCCTCCCACTCTGGCTCAAGAGGAGTAACATTTACGATAATACCACATCTTGCATAAGTTGATTTTCCCAAACAAATTACAAGAACATCACGAGGAATTCTAAAATACTCAACGGTTCTTGCTAATGCAAATGAGTTAGGTGGAATTATGCATTCTTTGCCAGGCCGATCTACAAACCCTTTATCATCAAAGTTTTTTGGATCAACTAAAGCAGAGTCTACATTGGTGAAAATCTTAAATTCTTCTGAAACCCTTGCATCGTACCCATATGATGAAAGGCCAAATGAAATTGTACCTTCTTTTTTTTGCCCATCAACGAACGGTTCAATCATTCCTTCTTCTAAGGCTTTTTTCTTTATCCAGTTATCCGACATGATTGTCATATTAATCTTCTTTCTTTAGCCTTCTTTGAAACTCTTTCCTTTTTCTTAAATTTTGCCTTAGTGCCTCAGCAAGCCTTTCTGTGCTGTCGAGCTTTTTATCCTTTTGCTCTTCCTTCGAGGAATTGTTTGATTTCATCTTTATTTAATCCTGCTTTTTTTAATTCTTTGATGAGCTTTTCTTCTTCTTTTTTATCCGTGTTATCTGAAAACTTAGCCTCACGTTTCTGCTGCTTGGCCATTGCTCTCTCCCCACGTTTTGATTTATAATCGTGATGAATACCCATAATTAACTCCATGAATTGCGCTACTTTATACAATATTTAATGGATTCTCTAGTAAAAACAAGGGACGCTCATTCCCAGTTATCTGCTACTCTTTTATGAATAAATCGCTTGAGAAATCTGAAAACTTTTCTGAGCCACTTTCTGTAACACGTAATGAGTGACTTGCCTCTACTCCCCAATCACCAAATTGCATAACAGCAATCATATGAAAGGTTACATTTGGTAGTAAAATAGTTGGATTACCTTTTGATATGTTTATTGTGTGCTCACCCCAATCAGGTGGATAACCAATTCCAATGGAGTATCCAGTCCGAGATTCCTTTTTGATATCGTATTTATCTAATACTGCCCAAAATTTTTGCGCAACATCATCTGCTGTATTGCCTGGCTTTATGGCTGATATACCCTCATTTAGCGCCTCATTAGTTGCATTTATGGCGTCAATTTTTTTTTGTTCTGCTTTTCCAAGCAGAACTGTTCTTGCAAGTGGTGCATGGTACCTTTTATAAACACCGGCAATTTCAATTATTGTTGCTTCGCCCTTAACAAATCTTTCCTGTGTAGCCGTTAGATGTGAGGCAGAAGTCCCAGCTCCAGTTGGAAGTAAAGTTGCTATACTTGAATATTCTCCTCCATACTCTGGAGTACCATAAAACATTGCTTTCTGTATCTCTCCAACTGCATCACATTGTCTAACACCTGGATTGATAACATCAATTGCAGTTTGCATTGATTTATCAGTAATTAAAGCAGCGTTTTTCATTAGATCAATTTCTGCATCTGATTTCACAAATCGTACCCAATTCACAAGGCGCTCACAATCTTTCAGCGTGGCATCAGGAAGCCCATCTAATAATTTTTTATAACAAAATGCCGTGAAATAATGGCTGTCCATTTCAAGTCCAATTGAAAGTTTGTCCCAATTTTTATTTTTAATTATTTCAATCAAATAATCATAAGGATGATTTGGCCATGTATGTATATATTTCTCAGCGTAAACAATTATATTTTCTTGTGACCAGCAGTTTTGAAGGAATGCCCCTCCAGCATCTTGATCACGTACGAAAAGTAAAGGTTCTTCTGAGTCTACATGTATAATTACACATTGAGCATAATAAAAAGACCATGCATCATAACCGGTAAGGTAATTTATGTTTGCTGTATCTTGAGAGACTAATAAATCAATACCCTTTTCTTGCATTGATTTTTTTACTTTATTTAGTCTTTCAATATACTCACTTTTAGAAAATATCATTAATCATTAAGTCTTTCTTCAACAAGTTTAGACCAAAATGATGAACCAATAACAAGAAGCTTGTCGTTAAAATCATAATTTGAAGAATGTAGAGATTGTCCATGCGTTCCTTCTGTTCCATTTCCAATTAAAATATAGCATCCAGGCTTAACCATTAGCATCTGGGCAAAATCCTCAGAAAATAATTTTGGATCACAATTTCCATCTACTTTATCCTCTCCAAATAGGTTAGCTGCAACCCTGCTTGCAAAAGCCGCTTGATCTTTAGAATTAATTGTCATGTTTGTTCTTGTGAGGTAGTTAAAATCATAATCGACACCATGTGCTTTCGCCGTTCCATCTACAATATCTTTCATGCTGCGTTCAATAATTTGATTGGCTTCTGGTGACAACGCACGTGCATCACCTGAAATGATAGAATGACCGGGTAGTATATTTTCGTTGCCATCAGATTCAAATTTTGTGACTGAAACAACACCATTCATAGCTGGGTTTAGTTTTCTTGAAACAATTGATTGAAGAGCTGTTATTATTTGAGTGCCTACTGTAATAGTATCAACACCCATGTGTGGCAAGGCTGAATGACCTCCCTGACCTCTCAATTCAATTTTAAATAAACTTTCGCTTGCAGTGATAGTTCCTGCTCTTGTTGCAAAGGTTCCAAGTTCCATACCAGGCAAATTATGAAAAGCATATACCTCATCCATTGGGAACTTTTCAAACAGCCCATCATCTATCATTGCTTGAGCTCCCTGAGTTTTTTCTTCATCAGGTTGAAAAATAAAATAAACAGTTCCGTTAAAATTTTTTGTATTACATAGATATTTAGCTGCACCTAGAGCCATTGCTGTATGACCATCGTGACCACACGCATGCATTTTACCTTCGTGATTGGACTTATACGTGCAGTCATTTTCCTCTGTTACCGGTAATGCATCCATATCTGCACGAATACCAATACTTTTATTACTGTTTCCATTTTTGAGAACAGCAACAATTCCGGTCTTACCTATGCCTTCATGTACTTCCAGTCCAAAACTCTTTAAAATATTTGCAACTTTTGATGAGGTTATATCTAAGTCAAAATTTAGCTCAGGATGCGCATGAAAATCATGACGCCACTCAAGCATTTCCTTCTCATAATTTTGTGTAACTGAATTCATATGAAATAATTTATAATTTTTTTCTTAGCCAGCTGTGAAATCTTTTAATTTCATACTCTTCAGGCATTAATGTTCCGTTTTTTCTTGTTGGATTATGTATGCCTTTTTGATTCAGTTCGCAAGCTTCTGCATCTTGTTTCATGACTAATACAGCAAAATCAACAACATTTTTCATTGAATATTTTTTATCCTTAAGAGTTTCTTTTCTAAATACCCACTCTGCTGTAACTTCTGTAAGTTCCTCTGATAAAGGAAGAATACGAACCATTCTTATATGGTCAGTAAATATTGCTAAAAACATAGAAGGCCAAGTAGTCATGTAAATGTAACCAGGAAAATCGGTTTGATTTTCCAAGTACTCTACTCGATGACCTTGTGCGCTTCCATTCATTGACCAAGTTTCAGTACCTTTTTTCATTCCACCTTTATACTTTGGATCATCATAATGAGTGAAACGTTTCCAGTTTGGATCATCTTTAATATCTACTAACCTTCTTCCATAAATAGGGACAAGGTCAGATAGTTCAGGATGAAGATTGGGACAATGTAAACATTCACTATAATTTTCCCAAAATATTTTCCAATTACACTTAATTTGCTTCTTCCAGGTATGACCTATTTTATAGTCACTGACATTGAGTTGAGAAAAAGCATCGCTGTAATCTGGAAAAACTTTTTTTGCATTCCATTTAGCGTTTTTATTCATGTTAATAAAAACTAACCCATTCCAAACTTTAATTTTTACTTTTATTAGACAATTTTCATCTTTTCTAAAATTTTTAGGATCAATAATAGATGTAGTTCTAACTAAATTTCCATTGCTGGCGTTATATGACCATTGATGGTATGGGCAAACTAGTAAATTTGATTTTAGTTTGCCAGTTTTTTCTTTTTTTAAAATTGAACCTCGATGACTACATGAATTATAAAAAGCATTTATTTCTCCTTCTTTATCACGAACAATAAGTATATTAAATTTGCTAATTTCAACTGTGTGAAAAGATAAAGGTTTTGAAATAGTATCCACGTGGCAAACATATAGCCACTCTTTAGACAAAACTTTTGAAATCTCTTTATCAAATTGCTTTTGATTGAAATACCAATGTAAAGGTAGAGATTTTTCAGTTTTTTTTAAAATATATCCTTCTGACATGCTTGTAAAAATTTTATACCCTTATATTGTCTATGACTAGATATTATGAGAAAATTATAACTAGAATGGCATGGTCTTCACCAATTTGGATAAAAAATAAATAAGTGAATGTTACCAAAAGATCTCATCGATAAATATAAAAACTGGAAGGAAAACTCTTTCGCACAAGAAAAAGATCACTTTGAAAGACTTGCAAGAGAAGGCCAGTCACCTAAATACATGATTATATCGTGCGTAGATTCAAGAGTTGATCCGAATGCTATATTCAAATCAAAAGCTGGTGAAATGCTAGTTCATAGAAATATTGCTAATATAGTACCACCCTATAGTCAATTAAAGGAACATAGCGGAACAATTGCAGCTATCGAATTTGGTGTAACAGCATTAAATATTAAAAATATTATTATAATTGGGCACTCAGGATGTGGAGGTATAAAGAATGGGTATCATATGTGTCATGAAAATAATTTTGATGATAACTCATCAATTTCTAATTGGCTAAAGTTACTAAAACCAGTGTACGACAACATTTCAAGCGAAGGAAACGATGAGAAAGTTAAGTACATGGAGAAAGAAAGCATTATCGTATCATTAGAGAATTTAAGTAAGTATCCCTTTATAAATACTGAAGTAAAGTCAGGTGAAATTATGCTTTATGGGGTTTGGAATGAAATTGGAACTGGATCTATAGAGACGTATGATTTTGAGAAAAAAAAGTTTGATTTAATTTAATCTAATTTAATTTAAGAACTTCTGAAGAATATACAGAATTTAAATACTCTGGATGATCAAGTTTCATTAATATTGAAGGACCATTTAGAGCAGAATCAGGTGTGCGATGAAGTATACCATTGCTACCACCGGTAAATATTGCAATGTTCCATTTATCAATGAAATGTAATTTACTTTTATCTCTAACGATCTTTTCATTTGGTTCACCTGCCTCATAGGCTAGACGGTCAGCATCCTGATTTTGTATCCATTCTGTACCTTGTCCAGCATAAGTGACCAAAAGACGTCTTGGTACGTTATCAACATGATAACGTCTACACTCTCGTTTTGTCCCAAGCCAAAAGCAAAGTGTATCAGTTTTTTCAATCAGTAAGAATGTTCTGCAAACGGTTTCCATATCTGCAAGCCAATAATTATAAAACTCAGTTGAACTTAACTGGTTAGGAATTATTTCCTGGACCAAATTTTTTAAATCTTCTTTCAAATTAATTGAACTAAGAGTGCCCTCAACTCCAAAGTCATTTTTCATTAATTTTTGAAAGAAAGAACCTGCACCCTCAGGTTGTTCACGCTCCAATATACCTAATTTATAGTCAGTATCCTTGAATTCTTTTAAAGATTCTAGATTGTCAGCTTTAAATAAGCTCATGAAAAATATTTTGTAGAGTTAGCAATTTTCAAATGAAGATGCCATGTCACCTATTAGATCAAAATAAAGATCTTTTCCTGGCTCCAATTCAGCTCCTAATGGATCTAAAACGGCAGACTTTATACCAGTATCACTTGCAATTGTTTCTGCAATACTTGGGTTAAATTGAGGCTCTGAAAATAAACAATTAACACTCTCATGCTCAATTACTTCTCTTATTTCTGCAAGTTGCTTCGCACCAGGCAACACCTCAGGATTTACAGTAAGAGCACCAATTACTTCAATACCAAATCTCTGCTCAAAATATTGATAGGCATCATGAAACACAATGTATGTTGCATCACTATTTATTTTTGATCTTGTATTGTCTATTAACTGGTCAAGGTCATTAATAGCATTCGCAGCATTGGATGAATAAATTGATTTATTGGCAGGATCAATTTCAGATAATTCTTCAGAAGCAATACTTACAATTGTTTTTGCTATTTCTGGATCTAGCCAAAAATGTATATCGTGCTCACCGTGATGGTGACCGTGATCATCATGTCCTTCGTGTTCATCATGATCGTCATGTCCGTCAGCGTGTTCTTCATGATCGTCGTGACCCTCGTGTTCGTCATGTTCATCATGTTCGTCGTGTTCGTCGTGTTCGTCGTGTTCGTCATGTTCATCGTGTTCGTCATGTTCGTCGTGTTCGTCGTGTTCGTCGTGTCCATCAGCATGATCTTCGTGTTCATCATGATCATCGTGGTGATCTTCAAATACGTTTTTTTCTCTAAATTTTAGTAAATCTATCTGATCTGACTCCATTAAGGTTACTTTTCTGGCATCATTAGCAATTGAGTCTAGAGGGTCTTCTAGAAAAGACTCTAAATCTTCCCCAATCCAAAAAACTACATCAGCTTCTTGTAACATAGTTGCATGAGAAGGCTTTAATTGGAATGTGTGAGGTGAGGCACTACCATCGACTAATAAACTAGGCTTGCCCACTCCGTCCATCACATAGCTAACTAACGAATGAACTGGTTTGATTGAAACAACAACTTTTGTTTCTGCATTAGCAAAAGATGAATATGACAGAATTGAAATAATTGATAATAAAAGTCCAAATTTGAGTTGTAATTTCATAGATTTATTGCTTTCATGGTTAAATAAATATAGTGTTATAATATAACAAAAAAATTTATCAAGCATTATTTATGAACGATAGTGAAACTCTAATTAGATTGACTAATGCAGGAATTTTTAAAAATAAAAAATGGCTTGTTCGAAATGTTGATTTAGAAATAAAACGAGGGCAAATTGTAACGTTAATTGGTCCCAATGGTTCTGGTAAAACGACAACCGCTAAAATAGCTCTAGGTTTATATAAGACTATTAGTGGAAGAGTTGAGAGAAATACAACAAAAATATCCTATGTACCCCAAAAAGTGTCGATTGATTGGACATTGCCTTTAAGGGTTGCTGACTTCATGGTTTTAACTCAAAACTTAAAAGTAGATGATATTGATAGTGCTCTCAATTTAACTGGTGTGCAGCATTTAAAAGATAGCAATCTTAGAGATTTGTCTGGAGGTGAGTTTCAAAGAGTTTTGTTAGCGCGCGCAATAGCAAAAAAACCTGAGCTCTTAGTTCTTGATGAGCCAGTACAGGGTGTAGATTTTACTGGAGAAGTTGCCTTGTACTCCCTAATAAAAACTATCTCTGAAAATCTAAACTGTGGGATACTCCTTATCTCTCATGATTTGCATGTGGTAATGTCTGCAACTGACTACGTTGTTTGTTTGAATGGTCATGTATGTTGCTGTGGAACGCCAAGAGACGTTGCAGAAAGTAATCCTTATAAACAATTATTTGGAGAGAAATCTGCAAAACTGTTATCGATATATGAACACAACCATGATCATATTCATTCATCAGATGGTAATATCATTAAGGAAGTTGAGTAGTTATGTTGGATGATTTTATCGTAAGAGCTATAATAGCAGGTATTGGGATTGCCCTTGTTACTGGACCGTTAGGTTGTTTTGTGGTTTGGAGGAGATTATCTTTTTTTGGTGACACGTTAGCTCATTCAGCATTACTAGGTGTTTTAATTTCAATAACATTAGATATAAATGTTTCCTTAACTATCTTTGTTGTTGCATCTCTGGTTGCAATACTTTTATTAAGGCTTGAAAGAACAACCAATCTAGCAGGGGACTCACTCCTAGGCCTGATATCACACTCATCACTAGCGATTGGGTTGGTAATACTTGGTTTTTTATCCTTTATAAGATTTGATGTTATGGGTGTTTTGTTTGGAGATATTCTCTCAGTTAATTCGAATGACTTGCTAGTAATATGGATTGGAGGGGCTTTGATACTTGTTGTTTTAAGCTATATTTGGAAACCTCTTTTTGCATCAACAGTAAATTATGAGTTAGCTGAAGCTGAAGGTATGAAGCCAGAAAGAGTAAATGCCATATTCACAATTTTACTTGCAGCCCTGATTGCGATATCTATTAAGATGATCGGCGTACTTCTTATAACTGGTTTACTAATTATACCAACTGCAATGGCTCGTAATCTATCTGATAATCCAAGACAAATGGTAATACTATCTATTATTGGCGGTTTATTATCGGTTTTGATCGGACTGTATGCTTCTTTTGAAATAAACACTTCATCAGGACCATCAATTGTTGTAGTTGCTTTAATTTTATTTATCCTATCATTAATGAGAATCAGAAAAAAAAATTATGAATAAAAATAGTAAAAAGTTAACAAAAAACCAAAGAATTGTACTCGAGTTCGTACAAAAATCTAACAGACCCGTTAAAGCTTACTCTATTCTAAACAATGTCAATAAACGAGGAATCAAAGCCCCACCTCAAGTCTATAGAGCCCTAGAAAAGTTAATAAAAATTGGGGAAATACATAAAATTGAAAGTCAAAATGCATTTGTTGCTTGCAATTCAAAATGTGTGGAACCGCACGGAACAATTTTTTCAATTTGTAAAAGCTGTGATCAAATAGATGAGATAAGTGATAAAAAACTTTATAAATATTTGTCTGAAGTAAGAGATATGAATGGTCTTAAATTAAGTGGATATAATTTAGAGTTATTCGGTACTTGTAAGACATGTGATCAAAAACATCTTCAAAATACGAATCAATAGATTATACAATGTTATAAAATAACATTTTTCTAGACACACAAAATTTTTTTCAATAAAATTTTTTAAATTAAAAAGGGAGCATGGATGAAAAAAAATATTTACTATTCGCTACTAATATCTGCAATGGTATCAGTTTCGGCGGCTGAAGAAACAAGACAAGTTGATAAACATGAGCATGGTGTTGGTGAATTAAATATTGCTATTGAAGGAAATGCCATAGATTTTGAATTTTTTATTCCTGGAGCTGATATTGTAGGTTTTGAATATGAAGCTAAAACTGAGTCTGATATTGCTCTTGTAAATGCAGCTTTAGAAAAATTTGAAAATTTTGATAATATTTTTAGTCTTTCCGAGTCCTCAAATTGTAATTTAGTAAATTCTGAAATTGGAATCAATCAAGACGATGACCATGATGATCACGATGACCATGATGAGCATGATGAGCACGATGACCATGATAATCACGATGACCATGATGAGCACGATGACCATGATGAGCATGATGACCATGATGAGCATGATGAAGAAGCTCATAACGAGTTTGTTGCACACTACTCATTTAATTGCGGAAATATAAAAGAAATTGACAGAATTAGCTTTCCATATTTTACTACTTTTCCAAACTCTGGAGAACTTGAGGTACAATTCGTATCAGAGATTGGTTCGACAAGTTTTGAAGTGGAGGGAGATGAGCCTTTCATAGACTTAAAAGGAAAAATCTAATTGGATGAAAGTATAATTAAAATTGATTCAGTAAGATTTTATTGGTCAAAAAAAAGTAATTTCAAGATATTTGTTCCAAACCTAGAAATTAAAAAAGGTGAAAAAGTTCTCTTATTGGGAGAAAGCGGCTCAGGCAAAACCACACTCCTTTCCCTAATGTGTGGTTTTCTTAATCCATTATCTGGAAATATAAGTATTAACGGTAACACTATTAACCAACTTTCATCTAAAACTAGGGATGAGTATCGTGCTGATAATATAGGAATTATTTTCCAACAATTTAACTTGCTGCCTTATGCGAATGTTGTTGATAATGTTTTACTACCTTTATATTTTTCAAAAGTAAGATCAAACAACGTTTCCAACAAAAAAGAAAAGGTAATTGAACTTTTTAAACAATTGAGATTACCAGATGATATTGCACAATTTAGGGCAAGTAGTTTAAGTATGGGTCAGCAACAAAGAGTGGCAGTGGCTCGGGCACTAATTGGGAACCCATCGCTGATCATTGCTGACGAACCAACTTCCTCACTTGATGCAGATGCGCAAAAGATTTTTTTAAATTTGATGTTTGAACAAATTTCAGAGAATAACTCTACGTTATTGATGGTTTCACATGATAAATCGCTCTCTAATCAATTTGATCGATTAATTGACATAAACGAAATACTCATAAGGGAAGATAAGTCATGTTATTAAAACTTTCGTTCAGCTCTCTTTATGCGCGCTTAGTTACTGTGGGTATGACAATTCTTGCAATTTCAGTATCCCTTATGCTTTATATGAGTGTAGAAAAGTTAAGAACTTCAGCATATACAAGTTTTACCGATACAATCTCACAGACTGATTTAATTGTTGGCGCAAGAGCTAGTTCAGTGCAACTGTTGTTATATTCAGTTTTTAGAATTGGAAACGCTACGAATAATATAACATGGGAGAGTTATTTAGACTTAGTGAGCAAAGAAGAAGTTGATTGGACAGTTCCAATTTCGTTGGGAGATAGCCATAAGGGATTTAGAGTAATGGGTACCAACAAAGAATTTTTTTCTCGATATAAATATAGAGGTAGTCAGTCTGTAAGTATTGATAAAGGTTATTTATTTGAGGATCTATACGACGTCGTTTTGGGTGCTGGGGTTGCTGAAAAACTAGGATATAAAATCGGTACTTCACTTGTAGTTTCCCATGGATTACAGTCTTTTTCAGATCACGATGATCAACCTTTTAGAGTATCAGGGATACTTAAAAAGACAGGAACACCTGTAGATAATACTGTAATCGTCAGCCTGGCTGCTATTGAAGCAATTCATGTTGATTGGTCAACTGGAGCTAAAATACCAGGACAACTAACACCTATTGATGAGATACGCGAAATGGATCTAACTCCTAAAAATATCACTGCTGCACTAGTAGGTGTTAAATCAAAATTAACTATCTTTCAACTTCAGCGCTGGATCAATGAGTATCCTGAAGAAGCGATGACTGCAATTCTTCCTGGCGCTGCGCTGCAGGAGCTATGGCGAGTAGTTGGAGTGATTGAAAACTTATTATTAGGGATATCGGTGGTTGTAATATTCACAACACTCGTTGGGATGGCAGCGATTATGTTTTCAAGTTTAAGTGAGAGAAGAAGAGAAATGGCGATCTGGAGAGCTATGGGTGCATCTCCTTTCACAGTGATTGGTTTATTAATGCTTGAAGCAATATTTATTTCAATTCTAAGTATTACATTCAGTGTAGTTTTATTATTTTGTGTGTTAAATTTATTACAACCATGGATTGATTACAATTATGGCATCTTAGTAAACATTGAAATGTTAGCTATAAAAGATATGTATGTTTTTGCTGTGTTTATCATTGCCTCAATAACAGTCAGTTTATTACCAGCAATAAGAGCTTACTGGTTTTCTATTAATGATGGTATGACGATTAAATTATGATTAAAAAATTAAAAATCTTATTAATTATTTTTATTTTTATTCCGCTTTCTGCTTACTCAGCGCCAAAAGAAATAGACTGGGATGACCTAATACCATGGACATCTGTTTTTAGCCCCGGCGAGGTAAAGTTTAATAAAAATCTCGAAGATAAGGAAGTTAAGATCCCTGGATATGTTTTGCCATTGGATATGTACGGCCGAGGTATTAACACCTTTTTGTTAGTTCCATACATTGGAGCATGCATTCATGTCCCTCCACCAGCGCCTAATCAAATCGTTTATGTAGAAGCGGAGAATCCTTGGGAAGGTCTAGCCTGGTGGGAACCTGTTTACGTAACTGGAAAAATTAAAATTGAAAATCAAAATATTGAAGACCTTGCAATCGTAGGCTATGAATTAGCTGCAAACAATATCGAATATTATCGTGGTGAAACAGGGGTTCACGGATTCTTTGATTGGTAGGATTTTACGAGTCTATTTACTTATCCTTAAAGTACTCAATTATATCTGATTTATAATCAAGAGGTGGGAACCTTCCAATAATATTTGATTGATAGTTCCTTGGCCTATATCTTCTTCTGAGAAACCCATCTTTAGCTTTTGTATACGATGATACTAAATTTTTTAGAGATGAAATATATAATGGTTTTTTTGGGTCTATATCTCCAAAAACGTAAGTAAAACGCTTATCGGCAGACAGAGAGATTGCACAAGACCGCTTGCAGCAACTCATACAATTTACACCTCTGATGATAACGTCATCTTGTCTTTTGAAACTGTTCACAATTTTTTTTGCAAAGCGCTCGCCTCCTCGAGAATTATATTTTTCTTCTCGTCCATCTCGACAAGTTAAACAGATCGATAAAACAGGTTTAGTGTTGCTCATAAATTGCTAAATTTAATGTTATAATATAACAACTTGTATAATGCTTTTTTTTTAATTACAAGGTATGTTTAAAAAAAACTAATTTTGTAAAATATGGAAAATAGTTCATCACAAGTACCAGTCACTGTATTAACAGGTTTTTTAGGAGCAGGTAAAACTACTTTATTAAATCGTATTTTAACTGAGCAACACGGTCGTCGTTATGCTGTAATTGTTAATGAGTTTGGTGAGCAAGGAATAGACAATGATCTCGTAGTTGATGCTGATGAAGAAGTTTTTGAAATGAACAATGGATGTATATGTTGCACAGTTAGGGGTGATTTAATACGTATACTTGGAGGTCTAATGAAGCGTGCAGATCAGCTGGATGCAATAATTGTAGAGACAACTGGACTTGCTGACCCTGCACCTGTAGCTCAAACATTTTTTGTCGATCAAGATGTTGCAGACCGAACTAAATTAGACGCTATTGTCACTGTCGCAGATGCTGTCCACCTTAGCACTCAACTTGGAGAACATCATGAGGCAGAAGAGCAGATCGCTTTTGCAGATGTAGTACTGCTCAATAAGATTGATTTAGTTGATCAAAGTCAGATTACCGGCGTTAAGGATCGCATTCGAAAAATTAATCCTTATACAAAAATTATTGAAACAAATAGATGCGCTGCACCTCTTGAAGAAATTCTTGGTCTTAATGCTTTTAGTCTTGATCGCGTCTTAGAGGTTGAACCTGATTTTTTGGACTCTGATCATGATCATGAACATGATGACGATGTAACCAGTGTTTCTTTTGTTTCTAACACTCCGCTTGACTTAGAAAAATTTGAGAAGTGGTTTGGAAACCTATTACAGACGCATGGTCAAAATATTCTTAGATCAAAGGGCATTCTTGATTTTAAGAATGAAAAAGATCGCTACGTATTTCAAGGAGTTCATATGCTCATGGATGCATCTCCTATGGGTCCATGGCCTGAGAAAAGTATTCGAAATTCCCGGGTTGTATTTATTGGTCGCAAATTAGAGACAATGAATTTGAAAGAGGGCTTCGAAAGTTGTAAATCAGATTAGTTCTGCTTTAGATGAATAACGAGTCTGTAATAAAATCCCGCTTTGAAGAAAATGGAAAGGTCTTTGAAACAGGCGCTCCTGTTACAGGTGCAGTTTCAATAGAGAATGCGGTTGCAGTTGGATTTGGAGACGGATCAATAAGGTTTTTTTGGCCAGATAATGATCCCTTAGAAGTTCAAGCACACTCTGGCGCAATACTAAGCATTGCTTCAAGTAATGATGGGGTCATAACAGGCGGGCAAGATGGTCGTTTTTTAAAAATATCGACAAATGCTGAGATCGAGGAAATTTACAATTTTGGAACGCGTTGGGTAGATAATGTAGCGGCATATGAAAGTATGGTTTTATGTTCGTCTGGAAAAAATGTCTACATCTGGTCAGATGAAAATGATAAGCCAAAAATACTAGAGCATCAAAGTACGATAGGTGGTATCGCAATTGATCAAAATGGAAGGAGAATTGCTGTCTCATGTTATGGAGGAGTAACTTTGTGGAGATTAGAAAAAAACAAATGGAAATCATCAAAATTTGCTTGGAAAGGTTCACACGGTAAAGTTGGGTTTAGTCCAGATGGGAAGTATCTGGTGACAACAATGCAAGAAAATGAGCTTCATGCTTGGCGAATACGAGATAAAGCAAGTTTTGCAATGTCAGGTTACCCGTCAAAAGTAAAAAGTTTTACATGGGCCGGAGACAACCCTTATCTAGTAACAGCGGGTGCAAAAGAAGCTATCTGCTGGCCATTCGATGGTAAGGAGGGTCCAAAAGGACGTAAGCCCCTTTGTATTGCAAGTGGTGGTCAACAAAACGCAACTTTTGTTGAGTCATTACCAGGAGAGAAAGCAGTTTTTGCTGGATTTCGTAACGGCATGGTTCTTCTCTCAGAATTATCAGAACATCCAAATGACGTCCTTATCCAAAATCCTACAGGATCAGAAGTATCAAATATTAGTATTTCACCCGATCGATCCCATATATTGGTCGGAGACTCAAAAGGCCAAATTTTATGGTCACCTCTTTGGGAGCAATAAAATGGAAGGTATGTTTCAGAAAAAAATATCAAATAAAAGTGCTACTCAAAATTTAAAAAATCTAATCATAGAGAAATTTAAATTAAATGAAGATGCTACTGTAAGCATTGCTGAACTAAGCTGTCATGAGCCAAATTGCCCACCAAAAGAAACAATTATTACGATCCGTAAAGCTGATGGAAGCACTTCCAACCTACGAATTCATAAAGCTTTGGATCAGATACAGAGGGAAGACGTTAAGACACTAAGACATGAAAAAAATTAAATATTATTTTATAAAAGTGAATTCTGCTTTTTATTCGTTTCTTCATCCTAATTTGACTGCTAACAGCAATTACTCATATCTACTGTTATATACATCTTGTATTTGCGCTGGCCATTCTTGTCTGATGAAAGTGATCAGCTGCCAAACCTCATCTTCACTTAAGCTGTCATTGCCAAGCATCTTTCCCTCATAATTTGGATCGAAACTTGGAAAGCCATATTTAATAACTTGAAATAAATATTCTGGTGAATGGTGCCACGTGTGACCAGTACCATTTAATGGTGGTGCTAGCCGATGTCCATCATCATCAAGAGTATTTTGCCAACCTTCTTGACCTTGTAAATTAACCCCGTGACAAGAAGCACAATTATTTTGATAAGCGGCTATAGTTTCAGGATGAATTGGCTTTTGAGCTTGAGCAACTTCTTCTTCTATCGTTTGATTGCTAAAGGCCTGATATAGAAAAAAAGCAATAATTAATGCAACTATAATTAGTACAACTGTTCTCATAAAAATGTATTAAGTTAAATAAAAATTCTTTTTAAATTTTCAATTTATTTCTTATACATTTCCTCGTCAGAATACGGAAACCACCAGAAATCTTGTGGCTGACAATCAGGATCAATCATCACCGTTTTAGTATCTCTGAATGTCTCCAATCCCTCCGCACCTAATTGTCGACCCATACCAGAGAGTTTTGTTCCACCGAAAGGACCAGCATCATTATCAAGCAACGGTGCATTTACCCAAACCATTCCTGCCTGAAATTGTTCTGAGGCACGAATTCCCTCTGATAAATCTTTTGTATAAATGTTAGCGCCAAGTCCATATCTAGAGTTATTTGCTTTCTCCATAGCCTCTTCAAAACTTGATACTTTACAAATTGGCGCAACCGGACCAAAACTTTCATTGTTAAATATGCTCATTTCATCATTGCAATCAACCAGCACAGTTGGTACAACAAACCAGCCTTTATTAAACTGACTTAGTCGCCCTCCACCCTCAACTGCTTTTGCGCCTTCATCTAAAGCTTTGTGTAAAACATTCTCGTATCGGTCTCTCTCTTTTGATGAAACAATAGGACCCATATCAACTTTATCAAGACCATTACCAACTCTAATTTTTTTTGTTTCTTCAATTAATTTTTCAACAAACTCATCATGAATTTTTTCATGCACAAAAAATCTTTCAGCTGAAACACATATTTGTCCACAGTTCATATAAGCAGAAAATGCAGCCGCTCGTGCAGTAATATCCATCGGAGCTGACGGCATAACAATAAAAGGATCATTTCCTGAATTTTCAATTAATGATCTTTTCATAAGTTCACCACATTTCGAGGCAATACTTACCCCAACTGGAACGCTTCCTGTGAATGCAACCATGTGCGTATCTTTATGCTCAACCAATGATTTTCCAGCTGCAGCTTCACCTGTTACAACTTGAAACAATCCATCTGGTAAAGCCTTGAAAGCTTCAGCAAATAACAGTGTAGTTAGAGATGTGTATTGTGAAGGCTTGATAATGACAGCATTTCCCGCAGCCAAAGCGGCACTTGCTTCCCATGCAAGTAATACCATTGGATAATTAAATGGTAAGATTAAAACGCATGTACCCAAAGGTTGTTTGAGTGTATAATGAAACTGTCCTTCAACAGCAGAGCCAATAACTTTTCCTGTTTCACCTCTGCCCATCTCTGCATAGAAACGAATATTGTGAATACTCCAATGAACTTCATCCATTGACTCTTTATAGGGTTTTCCCATTTCTCTTGTCAGAGCTTCAGCGAATAATGGTGCCATTTCACCCATCTTATTTGCAACCTCATGCAAAACATGACTTCGATCAAGTGGTGATTTTTGATTCCAGGCCTTTTGAGCTTTGTTTGCAAGAGATACAACTTCATCAATTTCAGATTGTGAAGTCTCAGGAATTTCTCCAATTTTGTTTTCAGTTGCTGGGTCAATAACATCAATAGATTCCGTTGATTGACTTTTATAAAATTTACCATCCATATAAATTTTGGAACTGATTTCACTGAAACGATCTAAAACTGACATAAATTCTTCCCCTGTTTACTCTCTAAAATTCTAAATAAAAGATGAATACGAGACAACAAATATTATCTGATATGAAGTAAATTTTTAATCATTTCGGCACCAGTACAAACGCACCGAGAGGATTTTAGCCACTAATGGAGAAAAACATCAAGCCAAGAAAACCTGTCGCGATCACAAAGCTTGATAAAAGTTTAGGGGTTCTTGAAAGTTTAAGCTTTGTGGTTGAAGGTATAATCACGAGAGTTGACTCACCGTTGTAGGATTGTCTTCTTATGTACTGAGGTTTCATCTTTGACTTTTTCATGTTTGATAAAAATATACCTAAAAAGCAAGGCTCAATTTTGATAAAAATATGTTCAAAACAAGATAGAAGTGTTTATTTTCAAAATTTTGCTGGTATAAGGGACCGATGCAAAATGTCGTCTCAGTAAAAAATTTATCTAAAACTTACAGTAATCAATTTCAGGCGCTCAATAATATTAATTTAGATATCAAACAGAATGAAATATTTGCACTTCTTGGACCTAATGGTGCAGGTAAAACAACTTTGATTAGTATTATCTGTGGAATTGTAACACCAAGTATTGGGACAGTTGAGGTTGGTAATTACGATATTATTAAAGATTATAGAAAAACTAGGTCACAAATTGGACTTGTCCCTCAAGAACTTACCTTAGAACAATTTGAAATTGTTTATAACAATGTGTCCTACACGAGAGGCTTATACGACAAACCTCCTAATCATCAGCATATAGAAAAAATACTAAAAGATTTAAGTTTGTGGGATAAAAAAGACTCCAAAATTAACGAACTTTCTGGTGGAATGAAAAGAAGAGTCTTGATTGCTAAGGCTCTTTCTCATGAGCCTTCAGTCTTATTTCTTGATGAGCCAACGGCCGGTGTTGATGTCGAATTAAGAAAAGACATGTGGGAAGTCATTAAGAATTTAAGAGATAAAGGTGTTACAATAATTTTGACAACCCATTATATAGAAGAAGCAGAAGCAATAGCTGACCGAGTTGCGGTCATTAATAAAGGTGAAATGATAGTAGTTGATGAGACTTCAAATTTAATAAAAAGTTTAGGCCAGAAAACTCTAACAAT
The DNA here is from genome assembly GCA_902590345.1 of uncultured Pelagibacteraceae bacterium. GTDB lineage: Bacteria > Pseudomonadota > Alphaproteobacteria > Pelagibacterales > AG-422-B15 > CACNXQ01. Next base: position 107,165 of record CACIWK010000001.1, read on the forward strand.
TGATTTACATGAAACAGTTAAGACATTACCTGATTCACTAAAAAATTATAAACTTACAATAGTTAATGATGGATTATCAATTGATTACCAATACGATACACAAAGTAAACAGACTGGAATAACCTCTCTCTTACAAGACATGAAAGAAGCTGGATTAAAACTAAAAGATTTAAATACAGAGCAAAGTTCACTTGAAAAGATCTTTGTAGAACTGGTAAAGGAAAAATAATGAATTTTTACGCAATCAGAGCAATTTATTTTCATGAAATGGATCGTATGAGAAGAACCCTTTTCCAAAGCGTGCTTTCGCCTGTGCTTTCGACTTCTCTATATTTCATTGTATTTGGTTCAGTTATTGGGGGTATGATTCCGCAAATTGAAGGTGTTAGTTATGGGTCATTCATCGTACCTGGTTTATTGATGCTGACTTTGTTAACTCAAAGTATATCTAACTCTTCGTTTGGAATATTTTTTCCAAAATTTACCGGATCGATTTATGAAGTCCTTGCGGCGCCTATTTCCTCTTTAGAAATTATCATAGGATTTGTTGGCGCCAGTGCAACGAAATCACTTATTGTTGGTGTCATTATACTCATTACTGCAACTTTTTTCGTTGAACTCCAAATTCAATACCCCTTATTAATGTTTTTTCTTTTGGTATTAACATGTCTTACATTTAGTCTTTTTGGATTTCTAATAGGACTACTTAGTGAAAACTTTGAACAATTACAAGTTGTGCCACTTATCATCGTGACCCCTTTAGTTTTTTTAGGAGGTAGTCTCTATACTGTAGAAATGCTTCCGGAATTTTGGCAAAACGTAACATATTTTAACCCTGTTTTATATCTTGTGAATGGCATGAGATGGTCCTTTTACGGGACATCTGATATTAATATTTGGGTCAGTGTTATTTCTTTAGTTGCTTTCTTAAGCATTTGTATTGCTGGCGTGGCAATTGCTATTACAAAAGGTTATGGCACAAAAGAATAGTTTCTATTAAGCCCCTATCGCTTAATAGTAAAGCAGGTCATTGGTAATAAATGTATTGACGGTATCTGCCTATTTCCTGAGACTTTTAAAATAATTCATTATGGTCTGCAAACTGCAAAATAACTGAGGTTTTGCCTTACTGTTCGATAGAGTGATAATATCCCCTGAATAATTGGATTTGTGTCCTATTTGTGTCCTAGAAATTTAGTAATATATGTTGTATCTAGTTATTTTTAATCCTTTTAATTTTTAAAGATTATCAAATGAGAAAAGTGGTCTTTTAAATGAGAGAGAACAGTGATTATTCACCTTTTATGGCGTTGTCTAAATATGACAAACTAAACGATGCTACGCTAACAAAGTTCAAAATTATAGTTGAAAGTAAGCTTAAAGAAATAAACTCTGACTTTATTGATAAAAAGATCGAGATGTATGTTGAGTCAGAAAAGAAAGTTTATGATTTATTGGACACTGTTCCAAATATTGAGCAATATCAAAGACATGAAAATATAAAAACTGGTATTTTTTCTACAAGAGCTCTATTTTCTTCAGATCATCCTCAGCATTTAGAATTAGATATAGTTAACAAAGCACGCAATTATTGTGAATTAGTTAAATCACATAATCAGTTATCAGAAGAAATCGTTATTTTTTGCAAACAAAATGAAATTTATTCATACGAATTTCATGAAAGAGGTATTCATCGTTATAATAATGGCATTAATTGGCCATCTAGTTCGATGACAATGTTTCTTCAACGAACTGGTAATTTTGGATTGTATTCTTATGAAAGAGACTATTTAAATCCTCAAGCTTTTGATTCTAAAGTAAGTGATCTTTGTTCTAACAGTCAAAGACTGTCAAAAAAGATATTAGACTTGTTTTATCAAGGTGAATTTAGAAGTACTAATCATGATACAAGAAAGCATGGATACGGAGTAACATTTTTGAAGCTTTCTATTGAAAAGGAAAAGCTAAATAGTTCAATAAGTGAAACCATTGAGCAATTAGAGAAAAAAATTAGAAAAATTGAATTAGTTCAAAGAACAAGAAAAAAACAAAAAGATAAATCTGATAATAATGGTTTTATCTATGTAATGTCTAATAAGGCTTATCCTGGCATTTATAAAATTGGTTCAACTTATGGTCTGCCAGAAGAAAGAGCAGAAGAACTTACTGGTACAGGTCATCTTCATCCATTTAAAGTTGAAATGTCCTATCAAATAAAAGATGCAGAATATTACGAAAAATCAATTCATAAGATACTTGAAAAAAATAGAGTAAATAAAAACAGAGAATTCTTTGATATTGATATCATTCATCTAAAAGAAATTTTAATTAAACTTTCAGATAAAGTTAGTGGAACTGATAATAGAATTAAGATTGATGAAATAAGGAAATTAATCAATGAATAAAAAAGATTTAATACAGAAGTTGCAAAAAAATGAATACGATGAATACATTGCTCCTGAAAACTTTAACATAAATTTTCCTGAATATTTAGATGATACTAAAGTAATGAGAGCTCTTGGTAAACGGAGTGGCGAGTCATATATATTGACAAATAAATTATCAGAAAGAATTTTAAATGATTATAATTTCATACGTGAAGTAGTTACATATGAAAATATCAAGTTTCTAAAAAAAATAAAATCGAAATATTATTTAGATGAAAATATCTACTTTCATGATTTAAAAAAAAGAAATAATGAATGGCTCAGCCATTATGGTATAGAGCATTATCCGCAGAAAATCTTAAATGATAAAAAATTTATAAAAAAAGCAGTAGAGATAAATCCTGTAATAATTTTCTTTGCAGGCAAGTCAGTGTTTAATGACAAAAAATTAATAAATATTGGCCTACAACATTTTATTAAAAAAACAAAAAAAATGTCAAAGGTGCATCGATTGAGTGCATGCCCTGATATTAAAAGAAATTCACCTATTAGATCGTTTCTTAATGAGAGAGATCTTGTTAGAGATCTTATAATGTACTCACCTTCAATTTTTAAAAGCATAAGCACTGAATTAAAAAAAGATAAGGAATTAACATTGCTTGCTGTTAAAAAAGATGACTCTAATTACATGCATATTCACAGAAAATTTAAATTGGATAAAGAGATTCTGATCGCATCATTTGAGACTGGAACAATGTACTCTCTGGAATATATGGATGATTCGTTTCGAAGTGATCCAGAAGTCATCTTTACTGCCATTAATCAATGCAACAGAAACAGTGCTTTTGATAGTGAATTCATGACAGAATTAATAGATACAGAATTACTGAAGAATAAAGAATTTGTATTGAAGGTTTTAAATTCCAAACTTTCAAATGCTTATCAATACATAGATTTTGATGCTGCTTCAGGAATGGGTTATCGTGATTTATGGCTTCAAAGACAATCTGAAGAGTATGAGAGACTCACAAGCACATTTCATTAGTTAGAGTAATTGTAAGAGAGTCCGCATAAACATTTTGCATAAGTAATATGAAAAATAATTTTATCCATTCATTAAAATTTTAGTAAGTATAAATGTTTAAATAAAACAGTAAGTTAAAACACAAACGATGTCCCGTGAATAATTGGATTTGTGTCCTAGGTGTGTCCTACAAAAAATTTACAAATTTAGGTTTGTAAGTTATTGATAAAACTCAGAAATATTTAGCCCCTATCGCTTAATAGTAAAGCAGGTCATTGGTAATGATCAGCCGCTGGAGCGTAACCAGCTAGGGGCACCACTAAAATCCACTTTCTCTAATTAATGTTGATGAAACCAAGTTAAATAAGTTTTGAAAAATATTATAGTTTCCACTTTGAATTTTTACATTACCCGCAGTTTGCCACTGAACAGTCTCAACTTCTGTACTAGTGGAAAAATTAAGCTGGTATAAGGCTTCTTCTGGCCGATAAATAACTTTTCCATCTCCCTTAACTTCACGTGAAGCAATTGATCCACCAAAAGTAGATACTAATGATAAGTAAGGAAGTTCTTCTGTCGATGTATTATTTTGTGAAACCAATATAACTTCTGTTTCATCAAATTCATTATTTTTTGGAACGAAATAACCACTTGTATTGCTTTCAAGTTTGTCCAAATCATTCTCACTTATAAATGCAACAACTTTAGTGTCATTGAATTGAACAATAGAAAATAATTTTTCTTTTAAATTTACCCACTGTCCATTATTTAAATACTTAAGGTCTTTTATTACACCGCTCATTGGTGCATAAATTGAGAGATTTTCATTTTCCTCTCTAAGACTTTTAAGAATTTCAAACTCTACTTTTAATTGGTTTTCTAATACCATGAGGTTGCTCATATCAGCCTCTGATCCAATTCGACGATCCAGTTTTTGCTGTATCATCTTTACGCGCTCAATTGCTTTATCAACTTTATTTGATAAAGACGGACTCATCATTGTAATTAATAAATCACCCTTTTCGACTTGTTGATCTGAGATAACAAAAATCTCTTTTATCTCAGAGGCTTCTGTTGGATAGATATCGACTACTTCACCTCGATCAATCACCGCAGGAAGACTGAGTGAACTTCGCCATGGCACTAACATTGCTGCCAATAATACTGTGAAAATAAAAATTGATCTCAATGAAGTCCAATTAAAACGCATGTACCTTCTAAGTCCCCACCACTGTTTAATTTCTCTCCAAATTGGTAGTAAAATGAACCAAACAATCTCAATAATGAACAGAATTATGCCAAGAATTTTGAATGTTAAATAATAAACCAATAAAGCAATTCCAATAAATATGAAGAAGCGATATATCCATGTCATCCAAGCGTAAATGATGAAAGTCCACCGTCTTTGACTCATGAGTTGTTCCGGTGGTTGGAATTTAAATCCAAAGATCCATTCTCTAATCTGCCATCGACCTAAAGCAAAGGAACGCGGTTGAAGATTTTCCGCTTTAAGAAAATCTGAGAGCACATAGTAACCGTCAAATCTCATAAACGGACTGATATTAATAAGAAGTGATGATATCCAGCTTGAGGTCGCAATAAAAAATGAAGCACTTTTGATAACGCCTTCAGGGCTTACAGCCCAAACAAATGTTGCAAGAAGGGCAAGATGCAATTCAGTCAGCATGCCAGCAAAATTAATCAGTAAGCGTTTTCTATGATCAGTTAATTTATATGCATCGGTTGTATCTGTGTACAAGAAGGGAAAAAAAACCAGCATTGCAAGACCAATTGAAGAAACTTTACATTTATAATAAGTGGCAACATATGCGTGCCCAAGTTCGTGCAAGGCTTTTACAAAAACAATCGTTATACCAAACAAAATCAATCCATTAACATTAAAGAAATAAGAAAATGTTGTTAAAAATGTTTCATAGTTTTGGATTGTTAAAAAGATACCAATAATCCCCAGAATATAAATTATAAGTCTGCTGGTTTGCGATCCAAGAAACAATGCAAAAGGTAAACTGTTTTCAAGACCATTTCCTGGTTTGAATAATGGGATTTTAAAGAACAAATAATTATGAATAATTTTTAACAGCCAGTGCTTGTTTAGTTTCTCTTTTTGAACAACTAAAGATTTAACTTCATCACTTGTTTTTTTAATAGTTAAATTATTAAGATTTAGAAAACTGATAAATTCTTCAATTTCTTCTTGTGTAATAGACAAATTACTTTTTTTAATTTTTTCAATAAATTCTGTTGTCTCAATTCCACTTGACCAATTTTTAAGAAGATCAAATGCTTTTTTGTTTATTGAAAAGTATTTATTTCTTAATGAGTCATAAAGAAGCCATGATGCTGAGCCGTCCTCTTTCTTTGGTCCCTCACTAAGTTTCAAATCTTGTCGAATAGACGGTACAATCATTTATATTCCTAAAAACTGTCTGCTGATATTGATTGGAACTCTAAAGATATAATAAAAAAGAGATGTCCGATCTCCGTAAATTTTTGCTGATCCTCGTAATCCAATACGCGGCGGCTCAATATTATCCTCAAGGCTAGCGTGTATTTTATAAGCTAAAATATTCTCGGCTGTTAATTCAGGTTTGTAAGAAGTTCTTAATATTTTTCCTTCAATTGAGCTAAGTGGGCTACTGTCTAAAAAAACCTTAACTCTTGCTGATTTTTCAATAAAAAGTGAGTCTTTTGTCGGCAGGTAAATTAAGAACTCAATATCGTCTGAATTTGCAATCGTTAGTATCTTTTCACCTATATTTACAGGACGACCTTGCCAATCAATAAAATCTTCAACAACAGCAACCCCCGAAACCTCCGCTTTTATGACAGAATATTTTAATTGTTCCTCAGCATAAGCGACTTGCTTTTTTTTCAACGCAACTTCAGTTGATAGTTCAACGAGTTTTGCTTTTGCCTCATCATTTGTAAATGAGGATTGTTTAGCCCTTAGTAATTCTGCTTCAGCAACTTCTAATTCTTGTAAGTTTATTTCGTATTGAGATTTAAAATTAAGATCATCTAATTTTACAAGCTCCATGCCAATATCAACAGCATCATTTGTGTTAACTAATACTTTTTTAACTACACCATTCACTGGCGATGTAACAACTGACGGATTTTTAGCAATAACCTCAACTGGAGCTACTGCGGATATATTAATTGGCATTAACATTGCAAGTGCAATCGCTGATAATATTAACCACTTTAACCAACCTGAAAAAATTCTACCAATGAATGATATGATCGATCCTCTTGATAAAAATGAGTCCAATGCATGGCTGAATGTTTCAGCAATATGTTGGAGCAGTTCTTTTTCTGTATTTGAAACTTTATTAGATCGTACAATAACTAGAGAGCCTAAATCGCCCTTTATTCTTGAAATTAATGGAACAACCATTAACTCGTTTGGAAAATTTTCAGGTAAATCTAAATTTGTACCATCTTCTCTTAAATCACTAATTGAAACTTCTGAAAAAACTCCAGGTTCAACTTTCTTTTTATTTATTAATCTTTCAACAAACGTAACTGTCGGCGCTGTTCTATCAACGACTGAAATATCAGAGATCGTTTGGACTTTCTGTCGACCTGTAGCAGACTTTGTGAGAAAAAATAAAAAATTATAATCAACAACACTTCTTAACTCATTTGCACAAACAAATCCGAGTTCGGATAAGTTTTCTGCTGTCCGAAATTTTTTCTCAAGAGTAATTAGTCTTGCTATTTTTATTGAAGTATTATCATTCAAAACGTTGCTGTCCCACTCATGCCTGGCAGTAATGTATCATAATTTTCATCAAATTTTGCAGTAATGTCGATGGTTTGGCTGACGGGATCAATATCAACGCCGATAGTGTGAATTTTGGCATTATATGTTTGCCCATTTTCATCAATGCTGATTTTCATTGGATAACCCTCATCGATCCAAGCCAGCCATTTGCTTGAAACAATCAATTTGGCCTCAAGAATTCCAGAGCCTATGATTTCAACCAATGGCTGTTGCCTTTCAATGCTTTCAAACTCGTTTACAAAAACTTTAGAAACTTTACCATCATATGGGGCTTTAATTATACATCGATCTGTATTGAGTTTAGCAATCTGTAATTCAGCTTCTGCACGCTTTACATCGATTTCTGATAACTGAACCTCATATTCTCCAATGGATCTCATCAAGGCAAGGTCTTGATTGCTCTTTAGAGTTACTCTTGCACTCTCTAATTGTGCTTCAACAACTTTTCTTTGTTCTTCAAAAAATGAACAGTCAAACTTAATTAAAATATCAGTCTCTTTAAATTCAGATCCTTCATCAATTGGAATTGAATCAACTTTTGCAGCAAGTTCACTTGATAGTGTTGCTTCTTCGGTTGCAGTTACTAAAACACGTGTGGAATATTCTTCTGCTGACAAATTATAAGGCAATAATATGCAGCACGCTGTTACCGCAAATGTTACAATTTTGTTCATAAAGGTATTTATTAACTTACTAGAGATACAATCTTTTCGCCATAGCTATCTGCTGCTTTAGCATGAAGCTTTAATTGTTCATCAAGAGGAATGAAGGAAACTTCATCATTTGTTGTTGAATTTTCCCCATCTGACTCAGTTTCAGTTATCTCATTAAGATCAATCTCAACTTCGATAACTCTTTCTTTTCCATCTTCATCTTCAGCAATAATTTTTAGTTCAAGAACTTGCAGGCTTTCAGTTAAGAATGCTGGAGCTGCGGAGCCTGTTCTACCTTTTGAAGGGTCAGCTGCAATTTTTCCAGTTTCTGGATCAATTGTAATCCAATCAGGCAATGCTCCACCACCTTTTAGCTCAGCTTTGTACATTTTTACATTTGATTGATTGTCATCAATCACATCGACTGTAAATTGACCTGCATCCATTTGAAGACTGCTTAATTTCATTGTGCCATCAAAGTCTGTCTGTGCATTTAAATTGTTATTTGCTGTATTACTTGATGCATTGTTGTTCTCTCTGATCAAGTTTACGTTAGCGTCGTTATCAACAACCACTCTAGTCTGATCAACAAAACCTCTGGTGAAATCTTGGTCACCCTTAATCTTTGCTTTATCTAATACGATATTTATATCACGTGTGTTACCGTCCTTATCAAGAGCGACAAGCTGAACTTCAACCTCTTCAACACCGTCAGGCATTTCTGCAGTTGTCTCTCCAGTTTCAGGGTTTACCTTAATCCATTCAGGTAAAGCTTCTCCGTTAGAAAGCTGACCTGTATAAAGCTCGACATTTTTCTGGTTATCGTCATTTAATTTAACACCTACTCTCAGATCAGTATCTTCACTGCCAGTTGTCTCATTTGCAACTGCGTCCATTAATCTAAGACCACCATTGAATTTAAGTGGTTTCGAAAGAGATGCAGTATCTGCAATTGAAATAGTATCAAGTGTGAATCCATCATTATCAATGATATTTAATTCATTAGTAATTTCTCCAGATTTTGCGGGGTTCACTTTTATCTTTTTAACAGGCTGAAGATCAAATTCTTGAGGTGGTAGTTCTGGATCTGTTGGTTCAACAACTATAACATCTGGAATAATTTTTATATCAAAAGTGTAGTCAACATAAAGACCCGCACCATCAATAGCTCTGATTGTAATCGAGTATGTGCCAGGCGTATCAATTCTACCTGTGAGTTTGTTTTCTCTAAGCCTTAATCCATCGGGTAAACTGGTTTCTGCTTCAGTCTCAGGATCAATAATTTTATATTCAGTAATATCAAAAGCACCTGAGTCAGGATCATCAAAAATTGGTTTGTGCCTGAGTGTGATTTTTTGGCCTGTTACATATGTTGGAAGTATAACAGGATTGACCACCTCAGGTGGATCGTTTTTACCTGTGACTGTAATAGCGATTTGAGCTTCAACAGAAGACTCTCCGTCTGTTGCTGTGTATGTAAAGTATTCGGTTGCAGTTTCTCCAGGATTTAATTCCTTTGCATTGTCGGCGCTATAACTATAACTGCCATCAGCATTCATCGTTAAATCACCGTATGTTCCAGAAAGTGGACTACCAATAGTGCCTGAAGTTCCTGTTCCAGTTTCTTCACCTGTTCGAATAGTATTTACAGTTAAAGTATCTCCATCTGGGTCAGTATCATTAATCAATACTCCCTCTGTTGCATCTTTATCTGTTTGTGCACCTGCACCAATATCTAGAGTATCATCCACTGGAACAGGTGGGTCACTTATACCGTTAACAGTTATTGAAATAACACCAATATCTGTTCTGGTTCCATCCGTCACTGTATAATTGAAATGATCTACTGCGCTATCACCTCTCTTAAGTGAGTTAGCTGCATCCTGATCAGCAGTGTAAGTATAACTACCATCAGCATTTAAAGTCAAAGTACCATACGTGCCCACAAGTGTGGTTCCAACAGAATCAGCGCCTCCTCTGCCCCCACCTTCAACTTGACCTGTACGCACTTCAGAAATAGTTAGAGTCTCACCATCTGCATCTGTATCATCTGCATTGATGGCTAATGCAGTGCCAGTAGCACGAGTGATCGTCGCATCACGGTTAACTGTGTCTGTATCATCAACAGCGACTGGATCATTATCATTAATACCTGTCACGGTGAACGTTAGTTGTCCGGTTGACGTTTCAGTGCCATCACTTACTGTGTAAGTAAATATATCTGTTCCTGTTTGGTTTGTTACCAATTGATCTGATTTATCCTGATCCGCAACATAGGTATACGAACCATCTGCATTAACAGTAAGAGTTCCAAATTCACCAGTAAGTGCAACACCAACTGTACCGTCAGTTCCAGTTCCATCCTTTGGACCAGTTCTGATATCAGTGATTGTAAAGTTTCCACTGGTGTCATCACCATCAACATCAGTATCATCATGATCGAGTTCTTGGTCGTCACTGATTAATCTTGTAACCGTTGCATCCTCGTTAACGCTATCTGTATCATCAACAGCAACGATTGCATCGTTAGCTCCATTTATTGTAAAGGTAAGCGTTGCGGTAGATGAGTTTTTGTCATCATCATCCTTTACAGTATAAGTAAATACTTCGGTAACAGTGTCGCCACCATCTAATGCTTCTGCAGCTGCTGTGTTTGGTGTGTATGTGTAGCTTCCGTCAGCTGCAATTGTCAAAGTACCATATGTCCCTAAAACGCCTTGACCAGCAGTGCCTGTATTACCCGTACCACCTGATGAAATATTTGTAACTGCGAGACTTTCTGTATCTCCACCAGAATCATTCGTTAATACTCCGCCTGCCTCATTGACTGTCAATGTCTGACTTTCAGTTGCTGTGGCTGTATCTGCTGAACCAACAGGTCCCTTACCAGTTACCGTGATAGTCAGAGTTGCTGTAGCAGTAGCCCCCTCGTTATCTGTGACCGTATAAGTGAATACATCATTTGCCGTTGCGTTATGTGCCAGTGCATCAGCAGCTGCTTTGTCAGCAGTATAAGAATAACTGCCGTCAGAATTGAGGGTCAGAGTACCATAAGTTCCATCAGTTGATCCACCCACTGAGCCTGCTGAAGCGCCAGTAATTCCTGTCACCGTCATGCTTGAACCCGTGTCAGCATCACTATCGTTTGAAAGTACTCCTGCTCCAGCATTTTTTGATGCTGTAGCATCTTCATCAACGGCGTTCGTATCGTTACTTGCACTTGGAGCATCATTTACTCCTAAAATAGTGATGGTTATGGTCGCAGTATCCGTTCCACCATTGCCATCACTGACTGTATAAGTAAATACATCAGTTGCTGTTGCATCTTTTGCTATCGAGTTTGCATTGTTTGCATTGTAGGTATAATTACCGGTGCTTTGAATTGTTAACGTTCCGTAAGTTCCTGTCGCAGCGCCACCGACAGATCCTCCTGAAATAGCTGAAACTGTAAGTGTGTCTCCATCTACATCTGTATCATTATTTAAAACGTCCCCTGTATTATCTCCACTTTCATTATTTTTATTACCGTCAGTTCCTGAAACCCCAGTTGAGCCATCACCAACTGTTAATGTTTGGTCTTCTGTTATGTATCCTGTTGCAGGATTACCATCCACTGCTACGTCATCCGCTACTGGAGGGGTATTATTTGAACCTGTAATTGTAATTGTAAGTGTTGCAGTGTCGGTATCATTTGGACTGCTTGCATGATCTCTTACTGTATAAGTGAAAACATCAGTTGTTGTTGCAAGATTTGCTAAACTTGTAGAGTCATTTTGATCGGCTATGTATGTATACGAACCATTTGCATTGATTGTGATTCTACCTTTAGATGTAGTATATTCTTGACCAATAATAAGTGATCCTGATGCATGAGATACAGCAGTAATTGTAAAGTTACCTGATACATCGTCACCATCAGGGTCAGTATCATCGTGATCGAGTTCTTGTGTATCACTTTCACTTCGAGTGATTGTAGATCCAGCATTTACAGCATCAGTATCATCAACTGCTGTGATATCATCGTTAATACCAGTCACCGTAATAGTTAACGTTGCGATACTTGCATTCTTGTCGGCATCATCTTTAACCGTGTAGGTGAATACATCATCAACTGTTTCGCTAGGATCAAGGGCTTCAGCTGCTGCTTGGTTTGCAACATATTGATAGCTACCGTTAGCTGCCATAGTTAAAACACCGTATGTTCCAGTAACGGCGTCTGTAGCATTACCACTATTTCCAGTAACAGCGTGGTTGATCCCAGTTACAGCCAAACTCTCAACATCAAAGCTTGCGTTATCATCATCGTTATCGATTACACCAGATGCTTCATTTACTGTTAAAGTAGCATTTTCATTGACAGCGCCGGTGTCAGCAACTGCTTGTGGACCTACACCAGTTATTGTGATGACTAAATCTGCTGTATTGGTTGTTCCACCCCCATCGCTGACTGTATAAGTGAATGTGTCTGTTCCAGTAGCGTCAACTGCAAGTGCATCAGCATCACTTTGGTCAGCTACATACGTATAAGAACCATCTGCTGCGAGCGTTAATGTTCCATGGTTACCAGTAACAGCTTGACCTACCGTACCACCCGCAATTGCAGACACTGTGAGGCTTGCGCTTGCATCAGCATCAGTATCATTTGATAACACTCCACTTCCCGCACTAACAGTGAGGGTTTTATCCTCATTAACTGCGCCTGCATCATTATTACCAACTGGATCGTCGTCAAGACCTGTTATCGTAATCGTAAGAGTTGCTGTATCTTCATTTACCCCATTGTCATCTTTGACAGTGTAGGTAAAAATATCGGTAACGGAGTCATTTAAATCCAGAGCTTCGGCTGCTGCTGTATTAGCAACATAAGTGTAACTGCCATCAGCTGCGACGGTTAGCGTACCATATGTTCCGAGAACACCTTGAGTAGCGTTGCCGCTGTTTCCAGTTGAATTTGAACTGATTTCAGTAACTGCAAGATTTTCTGTATCACCACCTGTATCATTTGCGATTACACCTGCACCAGCATTTGCACTTAAAGTTGCATTCTCATTTACACTACCAGTATCATTGCTTGCACTTGGACCAACTCCTGTCACAGTTATTGCAAGTTCAGCTGTATCTGTATCGTTTGGGCTACTTGTGTGATCTCTGACCGTATACGTAAAGTAATCTATCGCAGTAGCACCTGCAGCAAGTGTATCTTCACTTCTACCATTTGCAACATATGTGTAACTACCGTTTGCATTAACAGTTAATACACCATAGGTACCGTTTAGAGCTTGTCCAACTGTACCAACTGTTGCTCCACTGCTTGAAGATTCTCTTCCTGTTCTAATTGCTGTAATGGTAAAGCTACCAGACACATCATCGCCATCTGGATCAGTATCGTCATGATCAAGCTCTTGTGTGTCCGAAACGCTTCGAGTAATGGTAGCATCTTCGTTCACTGAATCTGTATCGTTTATTGCGGTTATAGGGTCATTTAAACCTGCAATGGTAATCGTGATTGTTGCAGTGGCAGTATCAGTTTGATCAGTAACGGTATAAGTAAAGCTATCGGTGTCTGTTTCACCAGGATCTAGCTGATCAGCGGCATCTTTATTAGCTATATAGGTGTATGAACCATCTGATAAGATTGTCAATGTACCATAAGTGCCATCAACTGGTGATCCTAGAGATCCTCCAGCAATAGCTGAAACCGTAAGTGTGTCGCCATCAGCATCAGTATCATTTAATAAAACATCACCAGTATGTTCACCCGATGCATCAGGCGTAGCATCATTTGCACTCGCACCATCAGTAACGGATAACGTTGCGTCTTCGTTGATGTAACCGGCATCATTATTACCAACAGGAGCGTTATTTGTTGTTGCGGCTCTTGTGACCACACGAATGAAGTCACCTTTTTCTCCGTTATCAGCTGAAAGGGTTATTCTTTTATTAGAATTTGAAACTTGCCAACCATCACTGCCTGACGTCAAACTTCCAGGTGCGCCACCAGAGTACTCAAAATCCCTTTTACCAACTTTCTGGGCGCTCATCGTAGGATAGGCAGAGCTTCCCTTATCCGTATAACCAGACATAAAAATTGTGTTATCAGGTATCGTAAACACACCTAAAATTTCATAAGTAAAATCAACTATACCTCGCGCACTCGATCCTCGTCGATTGATTTCATCATTCAGATAGACCATATACACGTTTACCGGTCCATCTGTATCTGGATCCCAACTGTTTACAGCCACACCAACATCAAAGTTCAGTGTACTACCAGTAGTCACATCAGCTTTTTCCTGTGTGATGATCCATCGATCACTGCTATCCTGTTGTCCGTTCTTATTGCCAGAGAAATTTCCACCACCTGCTTTTAAATTTGTCGCTCCGTGTATTTCAACTGCATTTTGAACAGCTGTTACATCGTTGCTTAAAGAATGATTATAATTAATGACTTCTACGTTTCGAGTTTCTACAATTCCAACATGTTTCTCTAGATCCCAATCTCCACCTTGACCAGTAATATCGTCTGATGCTGCGATATCCGCTTGAGTTATATCAGCGAGTTGTTTAATGAAGATTTCTCCATTTAGATCAGCCGCAACATTACAACCATAAAACAAGATATCACCTTGCTCGGTTAAACTTAAACCAATAGTTTTTAACGTATCTCTGTAAGTATCAATCGTATCACTGTTTAAAACAGCCGTTCCAAATGCTATTTGCCCGACACTACCATGACCGATGATATGTAACGCATCAACATCTGACTCGTTGGATAAAATATTTTCAATTTCAGCAAAGCCATCCTGTTCACTTTGAATGATATGCACTTCAGTGTTGTCATCAAAACTTTCAATTAAAACTTCAATATCATCAACCGCACTGTCAATGAAGACGAATTGTTTTGTTCGTGTGTTTTGATTAATACTTTCACGATTTACAAATGGAAGTTTTGTATCTTGGTCAGTTTTAAAATTATTTTCTTTTGATTTTTTATCTAAATCAGTCTTGTTCAAATTTACTAAATCGTCGATGGTATCAATTGCAGTTGCAACCGCTGCTCCATCGAGCATCATGCGTGGTTCGAGTGCCTGAATTAGTTTTTTAGTCATGTTAATTTATATAAATAAAATTTAGTAATTTATTGATAAATATACCTTTTCTATATACAGCAGTAATGCTACCAAATGTAGCAAGATCGCAAAAAAAACCCAAAATGGGCGGTTATATATACACAGAAATTACTAAAGTTTGGTATTACTTGCGCCGGATACGGTTACCCGTTAATACAGTATCTTGGTTTTTATAAAAACAGCTAAATGGTCAACCCAATAAAAAAATTATTTATAGTTTTCATATGTTTGGCGCTCGTTGCTTGTGCACGATCTCCAAAAGTAATTGATGCAGAGTCACTAAGTATTTCAATTGCTGAAGAGATTGCTGAACTTGAAATTGACGCATCGTTAAAAAATATTGATTTGCATACTGCAATTGCAATTGCTGTTAGAAATAATCGCGATTTAAGAATAAGCGTTATGGAGTCTGCGCTCTCTCAAAGCCAAAGAGACTTACAAAAATTCGATATGCTTCCTGACATTGCACTCAACGCAGGTTACTCTGAGTTCACTGAACTGCAACCATCAACAAGTCAGAGTGCTGACAATGACATGGGTGATGTAAATGCTTTAGATGGAACAGAATCTTACACCATTTCAAGAGGAAAAGGATTAGAAACCAGAAACATTGAGTTCACTTGGAACGCCCTGGACTTTGGTCTCTCTTATATAAGAGCTGGGCAACAAGCAGATAGATATCTAATTGCCAAAGAACTTGAGAGAAAAGCAATTCAAAATATTACTCGAGACATCATTAGATCTTACTGGAAAGCACAAGCATCTGAAAATCTTCTTGAAAAGCTTAACCCTCTCTTGAAAAGAGTGGAAGACGCGCTTGCTGACTCACAATACATCGAAGAACTTTTAATTTCAGCTCCAATGGACTCATTGCTATATCAAAAAGAGTTACTTGATGTTCAACGAACACTTCAAACACAACAACGAGCTCTGATAAATTCTAAAAATGAGCTTGCAACTTTGATGGGACTCTTGCCAGGTGAAAAGTTTACACTTGCTGACAATGATACATATTTAACCAATATCAATATGGATATACAGTCTATGGAAGAAATTGCTCTTCTTTCAAGACCTGAGCTGATGGAAAGCCGTTACCAGAAAAGAATTTCAAGCAAGGATACACGTGCAGCAATGTTGGCTCTCATTCCAAGCTTAAAATTTAATGCGGCTTATGGATACACTGATAATGACCTCCTTCTAAATCAAGATACGACAGAATATGGAGCATCAATCGGTGGCAATCTATTTGACATCTTCTCAATTGGCGCAACTAGAAAAGCTTCTAAGGCTAATGAAGAACTCATCGCAGAGAGACACTTAGCAATTGCAATGACTGTACTTTCTCAAGTCCATTTATCGAATATCAATTATGACCTAGCTATTGAGGAATATGACACAGCGCAAAGATATTTGGATGTGGCTCAAAGAATAAGTAAACAAGTCCAAAATGCCCAGAAAGTCTCAAGATTTGGTGAGCTTGAAGTTATTCGAGAAGAAGCGAGTCTTTTAGTTGCAGAGCTAAGAAAAGATTTAGCCTTCTCTGAAATGCAGCACAGTATCGGTCAGATTTATGCATCAATTGGTAAAGACATTTTGCCAGCAGATCATCAAAATCTATCAATCGAGGACTTAGGTAATAGCATAAAAGCCAATCTAGCTGAGTGGGGCGTAACTTATCAGGCAGCAGTTAATATTCCTTTGAATGATCAAAACCCACAACTTCTAGTAATCACAGACCCGATTAATACAAAACAATCTAGTAACAAATTTAAGATATCAAAAGATACATTTGATATTACTGGTCCAGGTAAATTAAGATACTCGGTAACGCAAGAAGATGGTAGTGATTTGCCTAGATGGCTTGCTTTCCTCACATCAGATTTATCAATAGTTGGTAACCCACCAGAGGATGTATCAGGTATAAAACTTAAAATGACAGTTGCAAATGCCCTAGTATCAGCTGAGGATAACTTTGTTCTAAGATTTGTTGATGAAGAAACTTTCCTCGCAAATGAAAGTCAGAAAGCAAGAGAAGAACTTGCGCGGATGACAAGGTTAAGTAATGAAGATGAAGTATTGCCGGATGAAGAAGTGGAAGCAGTTTCAGTTGAAACTGTTGAAGTTGAAGATCAAATGGAAGTAGAAGAAACAACATCTGAACCAATTGAGGCAGAATATGAGTTTAGTAATGTATCAGCTGAAGAACTAAATGACCTTCTAGACTCGGTTGATCAGTTGCTTGAAGGATCACTTGACCAATTGAATGAAGAACAGGACTCACTAGAATTTAATAATCAAATCTTTGATGAAACTGCCAGTGCCAATAAAAATGACGAAGTTATAAATGCAAATGAAACAAGTGCTAATGCAGTTGAAGAAAATAATATTTTGCCAACAAAAAAAATTATTCAAGAAAACGAGAAGCTTTTAGCTGAGAATGAGGAACTTCTCGCTAAGAATGAGGAACTGCTTTCCGAAACTGCTGAAACAAAAGAAGAATTAGCTCAATTAATTGAAGAAAATAAACAAAAAGAGTTAGAAGAAAAAGCTGCTCAAGAAGCACTTGAAGAAAAGTTAGCTAAAGAGGCTGAAGAAGCTTTAGAAAATTTAAATGAACTTGTCGATACAAGTATTGATACTGAAACTAATTCTTTCAGTGCTCAAGCAAGTGAAGTGCCAGCTGAAAATGACAATGATCTTTCTGAAAGTTCATCAAATGCAGAGTATGCTTATATTAAGATCGGGTCATATAAACGAGGAAATTCAGCGAATAGCTTAATGAATTACATATACGATTTAATGGGCTTTGATACCCGTTTCCTCAAATATGATATTAATGTAGAAAAATTTGATAAAAATGACTTTTCGGTAGTAATCGGCCCAGTGCCAATGGGTGAGGCAAAATCAATGCTCGAAGAACTTGATACTCAATTAAGTTCAGAGAATAGTTCAATTGTTGACGCTGAGCTTACTTGTAATGAAGAAGTCATTCTAATGTGTTCAATTTAATTCGTTAAATCCTCATAAATATTGAAATAAAAGTTCATCATTTCAGTAAAAGTTAATTCTTTAAATTTTAAAAAAATATCTACCTCTCCATTGAGTTTTGGGTAATTAACTCGGTAAATATTTCTCCCTTTTTTTTCAAGATGTTTCAATTCAATTAATTTCTTACTAGATCGTCTTACAGTTTCACGCGGCATTTTTGCTGCCTCAGAAATTGAAGATAGGTTTGTTGGAAGAAGATGTCCACTCTCATATAAATCTTCAATAGATTTATACTTTAATATACCGTGTCTGTTTTTAAAATATACTGCAGCTGAGAGTATTATGCGATCGGCCGGTAAAAGTGATTGATCGCTTCCTTCTAAAGTAAGTATCCTTACCCAGAAGTGATATAAATGTAATCGCACTCTATTCCATTTTGGCTGAGAAAATTTTTTTGTATTGATTGAAGTCAGGGGCTTTAAATTAAAATTGATTTTAAAATAATCTTCTAAATTTACTATAAAATCGCTTAATGAGCGCATGACTGATTTATAGATATTACTCAATGAATTCGTAAATATATATGCTTGATAAGCCTCAAAATTTACAAGGTATCCATATTTAGAGTCCTTAGTTATTAAATCACTTTCTAAAACTGAATTTAAATATCTTCTCATACTTTCTTTTGGAATATTGAAATGAGTTGAAAGTGAACTGATCGTAATTTTTTTACCAATGAATTGACTAAACGATGACTGATAAATTGAATTATTAAGAAAATCTTCTGGATGCATTGCTAAAATTTCATTTCTATGTTCTTTAAATAAATTTTCATCGTGATATGCGTTTGTAAATGAAAAAAGTATTATAAAAGACAAAATAGCAATGACTTCATCTTGTAGTCTTTGATCTTTTGTAATCCAGCCTGTTGGACTATCTTCCCAATCTGACGGTTCGTGAATAAATAGATTTTGATGACGAGATAGTTGAATTAACAATAAGAGTGCAAGTTGGTCATTGTCCAATTTTAAGGTGTGCTCAATGACAGAGTCTCGAATTTTTTTTAAATTAGGATTCATTATTAATTATACCCAATATGGGTTTTTTGCTCAAATATCAATAAACATTTACCTATTGAATAATCATCATTGCTGCGCATAATTCTTTTCATGGTAAAAAGCTTAGAAAAAATCGCAAAGCAAAAGAAAATCAGATACTTCCTTGTCACATTTGCTGATCTTTTTGGGGTACAAAGGGCAAAACTCGTACCATCTCGAGCTATTGGCGAAATGCAGAAAACAGGCGCGGGCTTTGGTGGATTTGCAACTCACTTGGATCTTTCATTTTCTGAACCCGATATGTTTGCATTACCTGACCCAGACAGCCTCATTCAATTACCTTGGCAACCTGATGTTGGCTGGTTAGCAAGTGACCTGGTCATGAACAATAAATTGATGGATCAGTGTCCCCGTGTGATTTTAAAAAACCAAATTGAAAATTTAGATAAGTTAGACCTTACGATGAAGACTGGCGTTGAATGTGAATTTTTTATCTTAAATGAAGATGGCAGTGAAGTCGCTGACACTCGCGATGATGCTTTAAAGCCTTGCTATGATGTGGCCGCTTTAATGAGACGCTTTGATGTGTTAAGTGAAATTTGTGACTCCATGATTAAACTGGGCTGGAACCCTTATCAAAATGACCACGAAGATGCTAATGGTCAGTTTGAAATGAATTGGGATTTTACAGATTGTCTCACAACTGCAGATCGTCACGTATTTTTTAAGTTTATGGTAAAATCGATTGCTGAAAAGCATGGATTGAGGGCGACATTTATGCCCAAGCCATTTACTCAACTGACAGGCAATGGTTGTCATGCACATGTGTCAGTATGGGATAAAAAAAAGAAAAAAAACTTATTTCAGGATTCTTCTGATCAATTAGGTCTATCAAAAATGGGTTATCAATTCATTGGTGGTATAATGAAATCAGTAGACTCTTTTGCTGCATGGTTAAATCCGTGTCTTAACAGTTATGAACGATTAAATGCAAAAACAACAAATTCTGGGTCAACTTATTCTCCAACTGCCGTGACGTACTCAGGAAATAACCGTACACACATGATACGAATTCCAGATGAAGGACGATTTGAATTTAGAGCTGCAGATGGCGCTGTTAACCCTTACCTGCTGCAATCAGGAATTATAGCAATGGGTCTCGATGGAATGAAAAACAAACGTAGCCCTGGAAAACGCCTTGATATAAATATGTATACACAGGGTCACAAACTAAAAAGGGTGAAAAAACTACCTAACAGTCTAGAGCAAGCTATAAAAAAATTTAGTAATGACGCTGTTGTTAAGAAGTCAATCGGCGCAAAAGTTGTCTCGAAATATGTAAAATTAAAGAAACGTGAATTAAAAGAATTTAGTCAAGTACGTGAAGCAAACAAAGCGAGCTGGATACGTAAGAATATAATTGATTGTTAAATTTATTTTGTACCTAGAACGGTGGCTACCAGGTGAATTCTATCTTCTTCTCCACCATTAATAGCTGTGTGATATTTAGTATTATCAGTTAAATAAATATTTCCATCAGCAGGAATGTGATGGCCAGTATGCTCAATGAACATTCGAGCTCCATAATTGGTTTTGATTGCAATATGAAGTCTTCTTTCAGGATCTCTATGCCAGCTTAAAGTGGTTCGTGGTGGCATTTTAATCACACGACATCTTCCTATTTCAAAAAACTCGTTTATTTTTTCATATACATACTTGAAGTAAGTATTGTTTAATTTTGGGTTAAAGAGCGTGTATCTTGTTTCATCAATGTATGGCTCCCTCTCCATTTCTTCAAATGAAGAGTCTGGTTTTGTCCAATATTTACCTCTAATATTACCACCAAACCATTCATCCAGCTCTTTCTCATCATAATTAAGGCAAATAGCATTTGATTTAAGCATGCCTGGTTTTTGTTCAGAATTTTCAAAAGGTCTGATTTTGATTAATTCACTTACAGCTTCATTTAATTTATCAACATCAAATGAGATGTTCTCAAGCCTTTCAATATATTGGTTAATCGGTGTGTACATATTTTTTTGTTAGTATCCAAATTCAATATAGTATTTTCTATGATAATTAAAAGATCTACAGAGAATGAACCATGCTTAAATTGTCGCAGTTTTCTTATCAAATTAGAGGAAATTAGGTAAAAATTGCAATTTATTTGTTTGCATTGGACCCTTGGTAAGAGATAAGTAAGAGTTATAACTCAAAAGCTACTATATGAATTATAGAATCGATAATCTTCAATATTGTAATTGGAATGAAGATGTATTTAAGATTAACAGACAAGCAAAATTAGACGCTGTTCACGCCACAATTGCATATCACGAAGACTATGATGAAGTTCAAAAAAATATTGATGAATGGAATACTTATTTTGAAGAATTTAATGCATTAATTTTTCACGGCAAGTCATATAAAGATATTGAGAGAGCTAATGAGGAAAATAAGACTGCTATTTTCTTTGGTTTTCAAAACTGTTCACCTATAGAGGATGATATAAATTTGGTTGAAGCTGTTCACAAAATGGGAACAGTATTTATGCAATTAACTTACAATAATCAGTCTTTATTAGCTACAGGGTGCTACGAAGAAAATGATAGTGGCGTAACAAGAATGGGAAAAGAAGTTATTAAAGAAATGAATCGTGTAGGGATTATAGTAGACATGTCGCACTCAGCAGAAAAGTCTACACTGGATGCGATGAATATTTCAGAAAAACCAATTGCTATCACGCACGCTAATCCATCTTTTTGGCATCAAGCAAAAAGAAATAAATCTGAAACTTTATTAAAAGAACTAGGCCAATCAAAAGGGATGATTGGTCTCTCACTTTATCCACATCACTTATTAAATGGTACAGATTGTTCTCTTGAAAGCTTTTGTGAAATGGTTGCCCGCACTGCAGATATTATGGGAGCAGAACATATTGGTATTGGATCTGATTTATGCTTAAACCAACCTAACTCAGTTGTAGATTGGATGCGAAACGGAACTTGGACCAAGACAAAAGATTACGGCGAAGGTTCTAAAGATAATGCAGCTTTTCCAAAACAGCCGGAATGGTTCAAAAATGCTACCGGCTTTGACAATATTGAGAATGGATTAAAAAGTGTGGGGTTTAATGAAGATGAGACAAATGGCATCTTAGGCAATAATTGGTTTAATTTTTATAAAAACTATATTGGTTAATATATGACAATAAAAGTTCGGCACAGAGATCCAAACCAAATCATGAAGCTCAGTCGATTAGGTTGTTTCCATCAATCTAAGCTATCATTTTTAAGAAGTTTTATAAGAGAGTTTAAGGATTGGGAGTTTAAAAGTGAGATCTTTGATCTTGATAAAGAAGGTTATGGAACTGCTGTATATTCTGTATCAAATAAGGAGCGCACATACTCTCTTGTATGCTTTGCAAACAAATTAGATGATACAGAAAGATCTGACCGAGTGATAGCCACTAAATGGGATGCGGCATTTGTAATTCATGATGGACTTCCTAGTAAAGATGATATTGAAAGACTCCGTGAAAATGTCCCAAAACAAGAAGTAGGAAGATGTTCATTTAAGGAACTTGCTTTATCAAGAGCAAATCGGTCCGTAAGAGTTTTTAACCATGTAATTGATAGCCTATCAAATGGGATCCAACCTAATAATAAACTACTTTCTGAAGTAGGTTATTTATATAGAACCACCGCGGTTTATGGGTCAGGCAAATTTGGATTAGCAGATAGATATAGAATTAAAGATCGTCCTGAAATAAATGGTCCATTTAGAATTGAAATGATGCTTGTTTATCTGGTTCGTCAGTTTACTTTTGATCAAGTTAATCACATTGCAAATAAAAAGAATCCTAATCAATCTGTTAAACTAGATCTTGAGTTATCCAGACAACTTGGTATTGGCAACTCAACTGGTCTTGGTATGGCTCCCTTTATTATCAATCATCCAGCTCTGCTACACCAATGGATATATGTGAGAGAGGAAGCTTTGAGGCAGATAAGAGAAATTAGAAATGTTTCAAACGATGATGTTGATATGTTTAAAAAATTCTTAGAACTTTCAAAGAAAAATATAAATAATTGGAACACAGATAGTGAATTTCAAAATGTAAAAATTAATCAATTAAAAGAAGATATTCAAAAATTTGAGAAGAGTTATCTAAATAACATAACTGTTGATAAAGAATACTTTTGGAATGAGATGTATAAATGGGTGGAAGAAAATTTAACTCATGAAGGTGTAGAATATATTGTTTCTCTTATGATGGAACCATACGATAACATTATTAATTTGCTGGTTCCTCAAATGAGCTCTGATGAAGATAAATATTTTGACATACCAGCAAATCGAACTACCGATGAATTAAGATCATCAATAGAAAAATCTTATCCTGATATAATTAGAATGGACTTCTCAATTGATAAAAGTAATGAAAATTTTTGGTATATTTCAAAAAATAAGGAAGAGCCTCGACTGGCGCATCGCTTTCATGAGCCGGGATCGGAATTAGAGCAACCTCTAGCAATTGCTAGAGATATTAAAAAACTGCATGCAAGATTATCATCTTATAAAAATGAAGAATTATCTAAATTTTTAGAGGAAAATAGCGACCTAAGACATGTTGTTAGAAGGTGCCACATTGTCGAAAAGTTGCCTTACGCAGAAATTCAAGACAACTCCATTGGTTCAGAGTTGATGCCTATTGATATGCTAAGACTAAAACTATCTTTTTTTGGAGCCCAAAAATTTGATCCTCGATCGGACAAGTGGCTGAGAATTTGCATGTATCAGGGGGCGCCATTGATGCACGAAATAAACAAATCAAATGACACATGGATTTACAATTAATGCAATCATCAAGTGAAATTAATACCATATCAAAGAGAGCTGCAAGAGCGGTTGGTTATTCATGGGGAGTAGCAGAAGAAGTTGGTAAGTGTATAAGTTCAATAGAGATGTTTGGAATTTCTGGAGTAGAAAATTTAAATAATTATTTTAAAACAATCAAAGGCATTGAACCAGAAGGTCCAAAGCAAATTGAAAAAACTAATAAATTGAATGAAAAAAGTCTCTGCCCTATCTATACAGGATTAAAATTAATTGATAACTACAAATCAGTAGATGGAATAAAAGCATTAAAATTTATAAACCTGGATTATCCATTGTTACTTTTACCTTTCGTAAATAAACTTTCATATTTAATTGGTAAGAGAATTGAAATTTCTATTGATGATATCAATGCAGAATGCAATCTAAACACATGTGTACTTGCTGATCATCAAATCAAATCTTTAATTATTAAAAAAGCTAATACAGTGAAAATTAATATTTTAGAAAATGAAGATAGTTTTTCCAGCAAAACTTGGAATGAGCTATATGAAATGTCAACAGAGACCTTTGTTGAGGAAACAGAACAATCAAAACAAACTGGGGCTGGGGCCGGTCTTCGAGATAACGATTAATATTTAAAGTTGTATACCAACGTTCTTCAACTGCAGGTAGCTTTTAATTGCTTGTTGGCCTTTCTCACGACTGTAACCTGATTGTTTATAACCTCCAAATGGAGTTGCAATACTTCCTGTGAACCAACTATTCACATAAACTTGACCACCATTTAAACGTGAAGCTGTTTTTGTAGCCATGTCAACATCTTTAGTAAACACACCAGCCGCTAAACCATAATCTGTGTCATTCGCAATATGGATTGCTTCTTCATGATCTTCATAATCTAAAACAGATAAGAATGGTCCAAAAATTTCTTCCTGCGCAATTGTCATATCAGGCTTAACATCCGAATAAATAGTGGGTTCAAAGAAGAAACCTTTTCTATCTACTCTGTTGCCGCCTGAGACTGCTTTAGCTCCAGCTTGTAAACCTGAACGAGCATAATTTTCCACTTTTTGAAGCTGTTCCTCAGATATTACTGGTGTTAGATCAACACCTTCTTCATCACCAGGGCCTACTTTTATTGAAGCTGCTAAATTTGATAACTTCTCGAGAACTTCATCCTTAATAGATTTATGGACTATCATTCGCGACATTGCTGAACAAATTTGTCCAGCTTGGCTAAAAATTCCAACCTTGGTTGCATTAACAACTTTATCAATATCCGCATCTGGTAAAACAACAGCAGCAGATTTTCCTCCCAACTCAACAACAGCAGGTACAGCTCTTTCAGCGGCAGCATGTAGAATTGCTTTTCCAGTTTTTACAGATCCAGTGAAAGTTATTTGTGCAACGTCCGGATGGGCAGTAAGCGCAGCACCAGCCTCACTTCCATAACCCGTTACTATGTTTATTAAGCCTTTTGGAACTTCAGCATTATGAATGGCTTGGGCAAAATAAGATGTGGTTGCTAAGGGTGTTAATTCGGCAGGTTTTATGACTGTAGAATTTCCTGCTGCAAACGAACATGCCAAAGAACGAGCGATCATTGCAATAGGAAAGTTCCAGGGAACAATATGTCCTGACACACCGTAAGGTTCATAAACCGTATAATCCATAACCTGACTGTTTACAGGAATAGTTTGACCTTCAATTTTATCTGTTAAGCCGCTGTAGTAATCAAAGTAGTTTGCTGCATCAACAAATTCATATTCAGAAGCGGCAAGTAGTTTTCCATTTTCAGCACAAAGTAATGCCCCACCTTCTTTACTGGCCTTGCGAAGCTCTTCAGCAATGCGTCGCATAAGTTTTGCTCGTTCCATTGGATTCATATCCACAAGTATCCGAGACTCGTATGCTTTTCTGGCAGACTCTACAGCTTGATTAATATCTTCATCTTTTGCACAAGTTATTTCACCAATGATCTCTTCATTCGCAGGATTAATAACTGGAATAAGGTCTTTACTTGAAGCATCGATCCATTCACCGTTTATATAGTGCTGGTATTTTTTCATAAGTTAGAAACTTTCTTGTTAAATACTGATCTATTTTTATAATAAGGTCAGTATTAATTTAGTTCAAAAATTCCTAGATTCCCAACTATTTTTACCTTAGTCTTACCATGATGAATTCAAAAAAGTCCGATTTTGTTAAATTTGAACAAGTCGACAAAAGTTACGATGGCAAAGAGCTTGTTGTTAAAGGTCTCGACTTAGACATAGCTGAAGGAGAGTTTCTAACCTTACTTGGTCCGTCTGGATCGGGCAAAACAACAACTCTCATGATGCTTGCTGGTTTTGAAACTCCAACGAATGGAGAGATATATTTTGATGGACGTCCGATAAACAATATCCCACCTCACAAGCGTGGAATAGGAATGGTCTTCCAAAATTATGCTCTGTTTCCGCATTTATCAGTTTATGAAAATTTAGCTTTTCCTCTCAAAGTAAGAAAAGTAGATAAATCAGAAATTGAAGAAAGAATTAATAAAACTTTGAAAATGGTTTCATTAACAGGTTTTGAAAACAGAATGCCTGCACAATTATCTGGTGGTCAGCAACAGAGAGTTGCTGTTGCCCGCGCGCTTGTGTTTGATCCAAAACTTGTATTAATGGATGAACCTCTTGGAGCTCTTGATAAAAATTTACGAGAAAGTATGCAATATGAATTAAAGCACATTCACGAGTCATTAGGAGTGACTGTTGTTTATGTTACCCATGATCAGGGTGAGGCATTGACTATGTCAAACCGAATTGCTGTGTTCAATGACGGTAAGGTACAACAGCTTTCTGGACCAAATGAATTATATGAAACGCCAGTAAATTCGTTTGTTGCAAGCTTTATTGGAGAAAATAATACTTTCACTGGAACTGTAAAAGAAATCGCGTCTGGTTCAGCAAAGATTGAAACTGACTCTGGTGAAACTATTGTTGCTAATCCTATTGCTGTGAGCTCCTCTGGGGAAAAATCCAGAATTTCTCTAAGACCTGAGCGAGTGAGTATTGACCCTAATGAACAACTTGAAAATAAATTCACAAGTGAGATACGGGAAATTATCTACCATGGTGACCATACAAGAGTACGTGTAAATCTTCTTGGTAATGACGACTTTATTTTAAAAGTTCCAAACGCGAGCAGTGATTTAAAGCTTAACGTCGGCGACAAATTGGACCTTGGCTGGTCATCACATGACTGCAGAGCTCTAGATTACTAATTCTTTGATACTACATGTAGATTCAACATTAATTTGTTGAAAAATAATCTTTTTTTTGTTGCGTTTTTGCTCAAGGCCTTGTGTAATATTTCTTTATATAAAAAAAGGAGACGATTAATCATGTCTAGATTAACTAAACTAATCTCTTTGGCTGCTTTATTGGTGGCTCCATCTATGGCTACAGCCGCGGAAGTAAACGTGGTGTCATGGGGAGGCGCTTATACAGAAAGTCAAAAGCTAGGTTACGGGGACCCATATCAGGAAATGAGTGGTGTTCAAGTAAACTGGATCGACTACAGTGGAGGTTTGAGTGAAATTAAAGCTCAGGTCGAGTCTGGAGCGATTACTTGGGACATTATCGATGTGTATGCACGTGATACAATTATCGGTTGTGACGAAGGATTGTTTGTAGAATTCGATTTCGATAACGACTTCCCTGCTGGTGTTAACGGTATGAAAGCAAGTGACGATTTCTTTGCTCCAATGCCTAGTGATTGTGCTGTAGGTAACATTCTTTATTCATGGAACTACGCTTACAACACTGATAATGTAAATTTTGATGGAAGTTATCCAGATTCAATGGAAGACTTCTTTAATCCAAGTAAATATCCAGGAGTTAGATCTATCTACTCTTCAGCAATGTCAAACTTAGAGTTTGCACTGGTTGCTGATGGTGTTCCTGCATCTGATGTGTATGACTACATGGAAGACAACGGAATTGATAGAGCTCTTGATAAGCTTACAGAGCTTTGCACTCACCCAGATGGTGGATGCATTTTCTGGTCAGCTGGTGCACAACCACCTGAGCAATTAGTTTCTGGTGAAGCTTTAATGGCTACTGGTTGGAATGGACGTCACTTCAATGCCATCGTGAACGAAGGTTCGCCAATGAAAATGGTATGGGATGGTCAGATCCTTGACTACGAGTACTTCGTACTTGTTAAAGGTGGACCAAACCAAGATGAAGCTATGAAAGCTCTTCAGTACTTCACTAGTTCTGAAGGTTTAGCTGGAAGTGCAAAGCACATTGCTTATGCACCTTTCCGTATCTCTTCTCTTGATGTGATCATGGCAGATGAGCCATGGTTCTATTCTGAGCAAGCAGGTGCTGTTGAGATTATGCCTCACATGCCTACTGCTCCAGCTAACACAGAGAACTACGTTCTAATGAACCCAGAGTGGTACGCTGATAACAACACTGAAATCAACGACGCTTGGGAAGCTTGGAAAGCTAACTTATAAAGTCTAAAACTTGGGCAACCTATGGGTTGCCCAAGTCTTTCAAATTCAGTATTCTTTTACACATATGACTGCCGAAATCAGAACCTCCGATGGTGAGCTTTTATCCATAAAGTTAAAAAAAGTTGAAAGACGTCGCAGAACAACAGCTTTTTTACTGGCAGCTCCGTTATTGTTTTTCATTGTTTTTACTTATGTAATCCCAATTTTTCAAATGCTTGGAAGGAGTATCGATAATGTTCAGATGAATGAATTTTTGTCTGAAACCCACGAAGTTATGCAAGCATGGGATGGCAGTGAAATGCCTGGCGAGGATGTAACCTCAACATTTTATTATGAATTGAAGACTGCTGTTGAAAATAAATACCACGGAAAGATTGCAACGCGTTTAAATTATGAAAAAGGCGGCTTTACAAGTCTGATTAAAAAGACGTCACGTAAACTTAAAAACTTTGATGAAAATGCTAACTTTCTAGACCAATTCATTGATGTGCATAAAAAATGGGGTGACATTGAATATTGGCAAGCATTAAAGAGAGGAACTGACGCTTATCATTTTCGAAAATATTTAACTACATTTGATTATGAACAAAAGTTTGATGGCTCAATTGAAAGGATTCCTGAAAAGCTTAGAATTAATGTAACCCTGTGGCTGCGAACAATATTTGTTGCCGTTGGAGTAACTTTCTGCTGCTTTATTTTAGCTTACCCGATTTCACACTTACTTTCAGTCTTACCGACTCGTTATTCAAATCTATTGATGATCTGTGTCCTTTTGCCCTTCTGGACATCACTGCTTGTTAGAACATCCAGTTGGATGGTTCTATTACAAAAACAAGGAGTATTAAATGATACCTTAGTGTCGCTTGGATTTGTTGCAGATGAGTCGAGACTTGAGCTCATGTATAATATGACAGGTACATTCATAGCAATGACACAAATCCTATTGCCATTCATGGTTTTGCCTCTTTATAGTGTAATGAAAACAATTTCACCAAGTTTAATGCGCGCTGCAACGTCAATGGGCGCAACACCTTTTCACGCTTTTAGAAAAATATATTTTCCTCTGACATACGCGGGAATTAGTGCAGGATCAATTTTAGTATTTGTTTTAGCGATTGGTTATTACATAACACCTGCATTGGTTGGTGGAGCGAAAGGAATTTTAATTAGTAATAGAATAGCATATCACATGCAACAATCACTAGACTGGTCTCTCGCAACGGCTATGGCAACAGTTCTTTTAATAGCAGTGCTCGTGGTTTACTGGCTCTACAATAAGATAGTTGGCATAGATAACATGAGGCTTGGATAATATGGCATTACCAAAATATACAGAAATGAGATACAGAGTTTGGCACTATTCTTATTTAGTAATTTGTACTGCAGTTTTCGTATTTTTGATTGCGCCTCTTTTTGTGATCATACCCCTATCATTCAATGCTGAGCAATATATTCACTTTTCTGACGGCATGCTTGCATTACAGCCTGAGGCATTTTCACTTAGGTGGTATGAAGACATGATTTATGGAACTAAAAATCCTTGGGGAATCGCAGCTCGAAACAGTGTTTACTATGCATTTTTCTCAACAATAGGTGCAACCGTGCTTGGAACTGTTGCAGCATTGGGCCTCAGCAGTCGTTACATGCCTTACAAACAATTAATCATGAGTGTATTAATTTCGCCGATGATTATTCCACTTATTATTTCTGGCTCAGCTATCTTTTTTTCACTTGCAAAATTAGGATTAGCTGCAACTTTTCCTGGCATCGTCATTGCACATATTATTTTAGGCACACCATTTGTTGTAATAACAGTTACTGCAACTTTAAGTGGATTTGATGACAGTATTACGCGTGCAGCATCAAGTCTCGGCAGTACACCAACTAATACTTTTTTTAAAATTACATTACCTCTAATAACACCCGGCATAATCTCTGGTGCTTTATTTGCATTTGTAACTTCTTTTGATGAAATTGTCGTAATTCTATTCGTGGCAGGAGGAGATAGAAATCTTACAACTATCCCACTTCAAATGTGGACTGGTTTGAGAGAGCAGCTCAGCCCGACGATCATGGCTGTTGCTACATGCTTAATTGTGCTTTCAACATTAATCCTGATTGTGACTGAGTTGTTGAGAAGAAGATCTGAGAGGATAAGAGGGATTTCAGCTCAGTAAAAGTAATGACTATTCGTTAAATATACTGTAACTCAAGTCCATCTTTTTTTAATGTTCTTAAAAGATCATTAAATCGGTCTTGCCCAAAGAAAAACTTGTCTTTATAGACTGTTAATGGAACTCCATGATGACCTGCTTCTAATTGTTCCTTTTGGTTTAATTTTATTTCACCAATCAAGCTTTGCTCGGCATCAGTTCGTTTTTTTTCAATATCATTATGATTTAAGCCTAATTTTGATGATGACTCAGAAATTGAGTCATCAGAATTCCAATTTTTCATACCACTCCAAATCTTGCTTGAAACTTCTACGGCAAAATCAAGTTGTCTATCTTTTTCTATTGCCTGGCAGTAATGACATAACTTAAATATACGTGGCTGGTCATCAGAAATTTTACCGGTTAGCATATTTTGTTTTATTGGATCTGGATTTGGTTTTTTAAATACCATACCGAGTTTTTTTGCCTGTAAAAAATAATCAAATCGTTTTAGAAGAAAATATGTAAATAAGTTCTTACCTTTAAAGAATTCTGGCTCTCTTATTGCTAACGGGTAGACTTGTTTAAAATTTATATCTACGCCGTACTTGTCTCTTAACAAAACGATACGCGGTAATATTAAATAAGAGTATGGACTTCTAAAGGAAAAATATAAATCTACTTTCATATCTCAAATATTAACCTTTCACATCCAGTGTCTTCAAGAAGATCATTTACTTTTTTCTGATCATTATCGTCAAGCATTTTATATTCTTCGTTAAGCCACTTTAAACACTTTGCTTGGTAAGGAAATGATTTTTGTTTCCACAGACATCCATCAATCTCTGTTTGCCATTCTTTATCGCCATTTTCTATTGCTTTAGCATTCGATAACTGCGCATGAACATATCCCTTTCCAATTTCCGTCAGTAAATCTTTTACCGTTGACGGCAAAGTATCAATTGATCCCCATTGTTCATCATCTACCTCAATACCAGACTGATCTTCAATTAAACCAACCCAAGCTACTGTCCTTAGAGAAACTTCATGACAAATTTCTCTTGGCGTGGGATCAAAGTTTACAAGTTGAGACAGTTGACCATACATTGCAAAATCACTTGATGAGGGTCTATTACTTATTAAATAAGGTGTTGATGTGAAATGTTTCTCAAGTATACCCAATAAGCGTCTGAAACTTGCATCTATGATAGGAGCTGTATCATTGTTGGAACCAACTACCCACAGCCTATCTATCTGCCTTTTACTTATCATTCCTTTTAAGTTATCTAGCATTTCATTTGGCATCATTCCTACAGTTTGAAGAGGTAAAATTGTTCCTGCATTTTCAGCATCTTTTTGATCGTGCCATCTATAATGAAACATATATTTTGTTCCCCACTCATCAGCAAAATCTTCAATTAAATAATTTATAAACGCAAGTGCTGGATCAGATGGAATAGTGCTTCGCTCACTAACCTCTTTATCAATCCTTCTAATTAACGGAGTCGAATCTGTTACAGCTTTTAAATTTCCATTTTCATCAGGTAAAACAAATGTTGGTAGTAATCCAGGCTTGGGCTTTTCAATACCCTCTTGATCAAGATATTTTGAAGGGTCTCCCCAAATCATTTTATGAGGAATACGTTTATACCTAAGATATGAAAGCATCTTACGTGTATAGGGTGAGCCAACACCGCCGAGAACAACTAATGGATTTGGCAAACTCATCATTATTCTCCTACTTCTGAATTATTTTTGAACCGGTATCGGTTAGATCTTTTGACTGTTTCATATTTCTCATCAACTCCATAATATCGATTGGTACTGCAACACCTTTTTTGCAAGCCGGTCTATCTTCCATCATCTGCATCCATCTTTTTACACCTTCAAGACCGTCGATATTCACACCTGACCATTTATATGTTCTTACCCAGCACCAATTTGCAATATCAGCTATGCTAAAATCGTCAGCTAGATACTCATTATCTCTTAAACGTGTCTCCATAACTTCAAATAAGCGTCTTCCTTCGTTTTGATAACGATCAATTGCTGGTTGTATTTTTTCTCCTGGCCAATAACGAAAGAAAACATTGGCCTGCCCCATCATCGGACCAATCCCTCCCATCTGAAACATTAACCACTGAATGACTTTTGAACGAGCAACTGTATCTGTAGGCAATAGTTTGTCTGCTTTCTCAGCTAAATAAATAAGTTGCGCACCACTTTCCATTATTGAAAGGTTGTCATTTTCAGTATCAACTATCACAGGGATGCGTCCGTTGGGATTCATGGCTAAAAATTCAGGTTTTTTTTGATCACCAGCTTGTAAATTCACAACATGAACATTGTAAGGTATTTCAAGCTCCTCAAGAGCTACTGAAATCTTATATCCATTGGGTGTAGGTGAAGTATATAATTCAATCATTAATTTCTTTTGTTTCAATGTTTAATTGGCCTGCTAATCCTGCTTCACGGTGCTGATAAGCTTCAAGATACTTTGGGTCATTAGGCATCATGTTCTCACCCATAATTTGTCTGGAAGGCCATTTAGCAATAGCAACTACATCCCATAATTCTTCAACTTCACCAACTGCCATGCGCGTCACGTCTGTGTGTAATATAAGATCGCCGCCAATATTTTGTAAATGGTTCTTAACAAATTCTGCATAGATTTTGTATGCTTCTCTGCCGGTCAAATTTGTTTTTCTTCCATCCTTATATTCAGCTTTATCTTTAAACTTTAATAAATTAACCATATAGATTGGCTCATTATCATTTGCAGTTCCAAAGAAACCCCTCATCTGATCCTTACTGGGATAAACCTTATTTTTGACTTCCATCACTAACCTTATTCTTGATTATATTAAGAATAAACATTATTTAATAATACTAAAGTGGAAAGATTATGAATAAATTTTTAGTTATTTTAAATACTATTAATGGGATCTTGTTCATTACAATTGGCCTACTCTGGGTAATTTCTCCTTACGTTGCCGGGGCTAACTTTGGTATATTAGAAATTCCTGAAGGATTAGGTCGAAGCAGTCTAATTGGTGATGTAGGAAGCTATTTTTTCTGTATTGGGGTGATGATGATACTTGCAGTTTATACCTTAAGAAGTATTTGGTTTTACGCACCCGCGATGCTTTTGGGTGTTACTGCTTTATTTAGAGTGATCTCATGGTTAGCACATGATGCAACCTTTGCAACTCAATTTATTATAATTGAAATAATAGTTATTATTTTGTTGCTCGTTACATCGAAGAGAATGTCTAGTAAATAAATATGAAAAAAATTTATTTTTTTTTGATAGCTGCAATTTTAATATTAATCATTGCAGTTGTTGGAATAAGAACTGTTACTGTTCAAAATGTTTTGATAGATTTTGATTTTAATAGACAATGGAATAATCAAGATAAATTAGTAACTTTTGATGGCGATTATATTATTGGTCTTGTTTGCGGATCACGAGGGCCTTTACCGGGTAAAGGAAGAGCAGAGCCCTGTATTATGATAAAAACTCCTGATCATATGTTTGTGGTTGATACTGGGGATGGTAGCAGACAAAACCTTACAAATTGGAGTATTAATCTTGGTAACTTAGATGCAGTTTTATTAACTCACTTACATTCAGATCATATTTCTGATTTAGCTGACTTTCACCTTTATTCATGGGTAACTCAAAATAGAGGTAAAAAACTACCAGTGTATGGGCCATTGGGTACCAATCTCGTTACCGAGGGAATAACAAAAGCTTATGAGCTAGACACAGAGTGGAGAACTCTTCATCATGGAGAAGAAGTAGCACCTTCTGACTTTGCTGGTTTTGATACAACAATAATTAATTTAAATGATCCAGTTATTTATGATGATGGTAAACTTAAGATAACAGCCTTTGAAGTTGAACATTTCCCAGTTGATCCTTCACTAGGCTATCGTTTTGATTACAAGGGCAGGTCAATAGTAATAAGTGGTGATACCGACTACAGTGAAAACTTAGTTAAACAGTCTAAGAATGCAGACCTTCTGTTTCATGACGCTCTGTCTCAGAATATGATAGGAAGATTAGAAGAAATTTCAGAAGATACAAACCCCTTATTATCTACTGTCTTTTATGATATTCAGGATTATCATGCTTCTCCAATTGAGGCTGCTCAAGCTGCCAATGAAGCAAATGTCAAGGAGCTAATATTCTATCATTTGACACCAGCTCCTCAAAATTTCATTGCGAAAATAATTTTTGTGAGAGGTGTTAATGAGGTACGTCCAGACAATTGGACATTAGCGGATGATGGTACGATGGCAATTTTGCCGATAGAATCAGACGATATCACCATTACGAATATTCAATAAAGATAAAATAAATCTATCGATTTTTTTGAAAATTTAATTAGACGATTGATTTTTTTGCTGTAAAATTTTTTTCCATGAGCGCAACAAATTCACTCCTCAGATTTTGGGAAGAACAAATGGGAACCTCACATCGCTCAAGTAAGCATTTTTTTAGAAAAACTCCGTCTCATTATCATATGATGCTCCTTGTAATGTCAGCCCATCAAAATAAAGAAAAGCTATGTGTTGAAGAATTAAAGACAAAGCTCTTTCATACATCTCGGCCTAAGTCATCTATGATGATTAATGAGGCTTGTGACAGAGGTTTCATACATTTAGAGAAAACAGAGAACGATAAAAGACGAAAAACAGTAAAACCAAGCTCAGAGTTGATTAAAGAATTTAAAAATTATCTTAATTCAATGAAAAATATCAATTGGAAGTCCGAATAATAATTTCAAGAAAAAATTTTTTCAAAGAAGTTAGACATCTCTCGCCATGAATGCTGATCGGCATGTGCATCGTAAAATAATCCTGAGTTTCGATCATTAGCTTCAGGATTTGTAAAAGCATGCCCAACATTGCCGTAAGCATGAATTTGCCAATTTGCTTTCTTTGAATTTAATTCATCAGCTAAATCAATCATATTTTGTGGAGTAGCCATGGGATCATCGTATCCATGTAGAATTAAAATCGATGAGTCAATTTTTATTGTTCCTTTTAATTGGTTTCCTGAACTTGCCGTTGGTGCGTCATATAATCCATGAAAACTAACAACCCCTTTTACATCTTCGCCTGCCCTAGCCAAATCAAGTGCACATTTTCCTCCAAAACAAAATCCAATTGCTCCGGTTTTGTTTTCATCAACTTTATCAAAATTCTTGAGGGTTTGAAAAGCATGGATCATTCTTTGTTGAAGCAATACACGGTCAGAATTAAATTCATTCATCAACTCCATTGACTCTTGGGGATTTGAACCTCTTCTTCCCTGTCCATATAAATCCATAGCAAATGCAAAGTACCCAAGCTCAGCAAGTTGTTCTGACTTCTTAATATCAAAATCAGAATGGCCTCCATAAGCATGACATACAAGCACCCCTGGTCTTGGTGTATCAAAACTATCCTCATAACTTATTGAACCTTCAAATTGCACACTAGAATTAGCGGAACCATAAACTAGTTTTTCAGTTTTGATCATGCTTATAAAATACCCTCATACGAGTTAATGTAAAGTTGCTTCATTTCATCAAAACTTATATCGCGTGGATTTGGTCCAGTGGATGGATCTTTCAGGGCCATTTCACTAAGTAGCTCAAAATCAAATTCTTGATTAAGCTCCTTCAATGTATGAGGGATAGCGAGTTCATCTCTTAGCTTCAATATCCAAGACAGAAATCCATCAAATGTAGAATTCTCTAATTCTAAGTATTTTGTTAATAGTTGTATCCTCTGATTTATAATCGGTTCATTAAACTTAAGTACATATGGCATAAATATTGCATTTGAAAGACCGTGATGAATATCATTAACTGCATTAATAGGATGTGAAAGAGAATGTATTGCTCCTAGTCCTTTTTGAAATGCAGTTGATCCCATTGATGATGTTACTAACATTTTTGATCTTGCAAAGATATCATCAGGATTTTTATAGGCACTTAGAAGACTATCTTTCACGTTCTTTATCCCTTCTAGTGCAATACCATCTGCCATAGGATGAAAACCTCTAGCACAGTATGCCTCTAAACAATGAGCTAAAGCATCCATACCTGTTGCGGCTGTGAGATGAGGTGGAAGAGATAAAGTTAAATTTGGATCAAGTATTACAAGGTCTGGTAAGAACGAGGGATGAAATATTATTTTTTTTGTCTTATCACTTTCGTCCAAAATAAGTGATGCGCGGCCTGTTTCAGAACCTGTGCCAGCCGTAGTTGGTATCGCAATTACTTTTGGAAGTTGATCTGTAATAGCCATTGTCCAATTATCCCCAATATCTTCGAAAAACCACAGGTTTTCCCTCTGTTTTGTCATAAATGCAATTGCTTTACCAGCATCAAGAGAACTGCCTCCACCAATCGCTATTACACCATCGTTATTGTTAGACAAAAAGTGTTCAACGCCGTCTATTACGTTCTTGCCAGTCGGATTTCCTTTTATATTTGAAAAAATTGAGTGTTTGATTTTATTATTTTTTAATAATTCAATAATTTTTATAAAGTTTTTATTAGAGGTAAATTCTGGATCGGTAACAACTAAAGGATTTTGCATGCCTTGAGCTTCTAAAGCATTTGGGATCTCTAGGGAACGGCCTAAACCAAACCATATTGGGGTAGGGTAATTCCAGCTAACATTATCAATATCACTCATACTTTTCTATAGCGTTGGCGGTGTAGTTTTTTTTGTAGTACCAAAAGCATAAAAACTTATAGCAATAATAATTACCAAGCCACCCATCAAAGTTATGTTTGAGGGAACTTCGTTTACTCCAAATAAAGGTATCCAACACCAAATTACTCCTCCCACAACTTCTGTCAAAGAAAGTAACATAAATTCTGCTGCAGGCAGATAGCGCGCACCTAAACTTAAAAGTATAAGTCCAATCCCGACTAAAGTTCCATGTAGCATACTTAATAAAATATTTTGTAACGGCATTGAGTAACTGTCAGCAAATAAAACAATCATAATCATTGAAAAAAGTGAGCAGGCAATTCCAGCAATAATGATTGTCGTAAATTTAGGTGTGTCTGGTTGCCATCTGAGCGTTGTTGCAAATATTGCAAATCCAATAGAACAGAATAAACCAAATATCCAACCTAAAAAGGTTCCTGCATACCAGTCATTATAAGCCATTAGAAAGATTCCAAACAAAGATACAAAACACGCTATCGCAGTTGTGATGCCAATTTTTTCTTTTAAAAAGATATATGCAAAGAGCCCGGCAAATAATGGTTGTGTGCCAATCATAAATAATGTGGTAGCCGCAGAGGTATAAGTCATTCCAAAAATAAAAAATATAAAAGCTGCGGCAAGACCAATGCCACCCAATAAACCAGATGATCCAACTCTATTAAAATTATGATAGAAAGAAATTCCTTCGTTATAAATCAAATATATCAACAAAATTGTTGCTACAACTATACCTCTATAAAAAAGGTAATGCCATTGATAGACCTGAGCATCTACCATATACCTAACAGTAGGAGCTCCAAAACTCCATATCAAACCAGCAGATAGTGCCAGTATAAAACCTATTAAATATGTTTTGTTATTCTGCTCTGTCATATAATCTACTGCAGAATATATAAATAATAGCCTTATGACACTATAAATGACTACAGAAAATGAGATAACAGCATTGGGTGAGTTTAATAAAAAGTTCGAAAACACTTACGAATTATTCAAGAAAAACTTAGAAAATGATGAGGAGGTGGGTGCGTCATTTGCCGTTTATCAAAATGGGGAAGTTTTGGTAAACCTTTATGGCGGCTATCGGGATCGTGATAAAAAAACAAGTGGGACCAAAATACAATAGTAAACATCCATTCGACCAGTAAGGGAATTGTTGCGATGATTGTTGCTAAATTGATTGATGAAAACAAACTAGATTTAGAGAAAAATGTTGCTGATTACTGGCCTGAATTTGCGAACGGTGGAAAAGAAGGTATAAAAGTAAAGACATTACTCTCGCATCAAGCAGGGATGTATGGATGGAGACAACCTATAGATGAAACCGATTTTTACAAATGGGACTATGTAGTTAATCTGCTGGCAAATCAAAAACCATATCATAAAGCTGACGAAAAAATATGTTATCATCCAAAAACGATCGGTTTTTTGGTTGGTGAATTAATTAAACGGGTGACCAATAAATCAGTCGGTAAGAACTTGGAAGAGTTACTGAATAGTCCTCTTGAAACTAAATGTTTTATAGGTACACCATTGGTATATCATGACAATATTGCTGAGCTAATTAGCTCTGAAAGCCTAAGGAAGGCTTTTAGTGATCCTACAAATGTAGATGAGTATCTAATTACTGCGTTTCTTAATCCCGCAAACAGAACAAAAACAGCAAACACAGCT
Organism: uncultured Pelagibacteraceae bacterium; assembly: GCA_902590345.1. Taxonomy (GTDB): domain Bacteria; phylum Pseudomonadota; class Alphaproteobacteria; order Pelagibacterales; family AG-422-B15; genus CACNXQ01. The sequence goes on from CACIWK010000001.1 coordinate 146,124, forward strand.
GAATGGCGACTTGCAGAAATTCCAGCTATGAACTGTCACTCTAATTCAAAATCACTTGCAAAAATTTATGATTTTTTCTTATCACATTTATCAAATAAATTTATTTCATCAAATACCTTTGAAACCCTTACTACAGTTGCTGTAAGTGGAGACGATCATGTAATGAAGTCCCCTATGCAGTGGTCACATGCAGGTTATAGTGTCGGTGGTGGAAAATTATTTGGTAAAAGCAGTAAAGCATTTGGTCATACTGGATGGGGCGGTTCTATGGCATTTGGGGATCCTGAAAATGGAATTAGTTGCGCATACACAATGAATTTATTAACTGGATCCATGCTCGGTGATCAAAGAGCACTTAAATTAGTTGAAACAATATATGATGCCCTATGAAACTAAGTTTTAGATCAAAATTGTTTTACGGTGGTGGTGATTTTGCCATTAATATAATGTGGCAACTGACTGTCTTCTACTTACTATTTTTTTATACAGATATTTTTGGATTATCGCCTGCAAACGCTGGCTTAGTTTTCTTTTTAGCGAAAATCTGGGACGCATTTACTGACCCGATTATGGGGTACATTGCAGATAATACTTCGACCAGATGGGGGAAATTCAGACCTTATATCTTGTTTGGATCAGTCCCCGCACTAATAACGATTATTCTATGTTTTACCTCACCTGATTTGTCACAAACAGGTAAATTTTACTGGGCACTATTTACATACATTACATTCACGACTTTATATACAATCATTGCTATTCCAGTTGGATCGCTCATTCCAGCGATGACTCAAGACAGAGATGAAAGAACATCGCTCGCATCATTTAGATATTTAGGAGCCAGCTCTGGATCAATTGCTGTTGCAGTTCTAACATTGCCTCTAGTTGGCCTTTTTAGCTCACCACAGTTCGGATTTCCAATTGTAGTGGGTTGTTTGGCAGTCCTTGGAGCTATTTTTGCATTTCTGTGTTTTTTTAATACTAAAGAAGTTTATTCAAAGCCATATGAAGAAACCATTGGTATTAAAAAAGTTACTAAAATGGTATTTAACAATTATCCATTACATTTCGTAATATTGGCACTTTTAACAACTTGGGTTGCAAATAATATCAAGCAACTAACAGTTGTCTATTTTGTAAAATATAATCTTCAATTAGAGGCTTACTTTAGTCCAATTTTACTTGGCGTGATTTTACAAATTATGTTTGGTGCATATTTAGTTAACTTAATAAAACATAGGTTTGAAAAAAAGACTTTATTCATGATTGGAACATTTCTTTACGTAATCACAGATTTAATAATCTATTATATTACTGGTTATGAAAACTTTTGGTTATTAGCTTTTATTGCAACCTTTGGCTTCATTGGTTTCGGTATGGCAGGTGTCATGGCCTGGTCAATGATAGCTGATACAATCGAGTATGGTGAATGGAAATCTGGATTTCGTGCTGAAGGAGTCTTAAATGCAGCTCACGTATTTGTTTTTAAATTAAGTGTTGGTTTTAGTGCATGGCTTGCTGGAGTAATTCTTGAAAGCACAGATTATGTGGCAAATGCAATAGATCAAAGCCCAGAAACATTGAATGGTCTATTTATTATGGGATATATTTTTCCAGCTGTTGCCGGAACTATAGCAATAATAGTTACTTACTTTAATAAGTACGATAGTAACTTTTATGAAAGAATATTTTCTGAATTAAAACAAAGACAAAGTTAAGTTATGAACACGGTCTCGATTGGTGAGGGCTTTGGCAGAGTTAACCTCATTGGAGAGCATTTAGACTATAATGGTGGACATGTTTTACCGTTACAAATCAAGAACTCAATTATCTGTGAGATCGTTGAAAATAAAAATAGTGAATCTATTTCAATAGTTTCAGATAAATATAACGACTCTTTAACTGTTAAGAAACTCGAAAAAAGAAATAATTGGGCAGATTTCGTTATTGGATCATGTCTTTATTTTGAGAAGAGGTTTTCAGTTAAGATTAACAATATCTCAATTTACATCAAAAGCAGCCTTCCATTGGGAGTCGGTCTCTCTTCCTCTGCTGCAATCACCGTAAGTACTTTAAAATCGCTAAGTTGCTATTTTCAAAAAAATTTAGCAGATGAAGATTTAATTAATTTAGCATTTGAGGTTGAAAATGATTTTGTTGGTGTGGGTGGTGGAGTTATGGATCAATTTGTATCGGTCTTAGGAAATCATTATGAAGCTCTTTTTCTTGATACCTTTAATAAAAATTATGAATTGATACCAATTTTTCAGGATTATCAATTTCTAATAATTGACAGCAACACACGAAGGATTTTATCAGATAGTGAGTTTAACAAAAAAAAAGAATTATGTCTCAATGCTGCAAAAAAAATGAAAATTCAAAACCTCTGTGCAAAAACAAAAATTGATGAAAATGATATTCAATTACTTTCAGATGAAGAGCTTAATGTTAGTAAACATGTAATTGAGGAAAATTTGAGAGTTGTAAAAGCAGCTCAATTTTTAAAAGATAATAAAGCTGAAGAATTTGGAAAATTAATGACAGAAAGTCATATTTCTTTATCACGACACTATAGAGTTTCAACTGATAATTTAAATAAGTTGGTTGATCTATCTAATTCCTTTGGCGCTTTAGGATCTAAACTCACTGGAGCTGGTTTTGGTGGTGCAATCGTAACTTTAGTAAAAAAAGAGCTGGTTGAAGAACTTAAAAAGTATATTCTTGATGGGTATCCAAATGCTAAATTTATATAATTATGAAACTTAATTTACCAAAAGATTTTATATGGGGTACAGCGACTGCTGCTCATCAAGTAGAAGGAAATAATACAAACTCAGATTTTTGGCTGCTTGAAAATACAAAAAATACCACATTTGCTGAACCGTCAGGAATTGCTTGTGATCAATTGAATAGATATGAGGAAGATATTAAGCTTATGTCATCTCACGCAATACAGTCCTATAGACTATCTATTGAATGGGCTCGTATCGAAGAGTCCGAGGGAGAATTTTCAAATGAAGCAATTGATCATTACAAAAAAGTTTTGGATTGTTGTCATGAAAATAATCTTCAAACGTGCGTCACATTCCAACACTTCACTTCCCCACTTTGGTTTACAGCTAAAGGAGGTTGGGAAAAAAAGGAAAACGCAGATTTATATGTTAAATATGCTGAATTTGTAACAAAAGAGCTGGGTGACCGCATAGATACGGTTTGTACAATAAATGAGGCAAATTTAACTGCATGTTTTGCGCACACATTTCCTATCTACCCTGAACAAGGAATGAAAACTATCATGCCATTTGTTGAAGATGCCGCTAAATCATGCGGGTCAACTCTAGATAATTTTGGCCCTTTTCTATTTGGCCATCCCTATAAAATACGTGACTGTATGATGGCGGCGCACGTAAAAGCGTTTCCAGTTATCAAAGGTCTACTTACAAAAAATCAGCCTGTTGGTATTACACTTTCAATTATGGATTACCAAGCGGCAGAAGGAGGCGAACAAACACGCGATATTGCTCATGCTGAAACAGTGGATGTGTGTTTGGATCAAACTAAGGACGACGATTTCATTGGTATTCAAACGTATACACGTCACACCTATGGTCCTGAGGGCATCATGAAACCAAACGTCAATGATGAAAATATGCTTGTTATGGGATATGAATATTATCCTGAATCATTAGAAAATGTATTGAGGTATGTTGCTCCAAAAATAAATTGCCCGATGATTGTGACTGAAAATGGGATTGGCACAGATGATGATAATCAGAGAATAAAATATATCACTACAGCATTAAAAGGACTTCAAAGCTGTTTAGATGACGGTTTAGATATTCGAGGTTATTACTATTGGTCATTTCTGGACAACTTTGAATGGATATATGGCTACAAACCGCGTTTTGGTTTAATCGAGGTGAACAGAGATACTTTAGAAAGAAAAAGTAAAGAAAGTTTAAAATTTTACGAGCAAATTATCAGAAACTCTCAATCCTAAATTTCGTTACTCTCTGCCTGAGTAAGAAAGCAACCATTAATCAGCCATTCGCCGTCTTCTTGTTGCTGCATTGAGTAAATTGCAGTTACGAATTCACCTTCAGGATCAACTAAATATACTTCTAGGGAAGGTACTCCATCTCTAAGTGATATCTTGCCAAAGTTCACACTTTTGGGACGATAAACGGCCTGGTACTGACCTACAACCATTTCACCAAACGCTTTTGGACTTGGAAATATTTTCTTAATAATTGGCGATGCAAAAGAATAAGCTTTTTCGAAATCATCATTTTGAAATGCTTGAAGCTGCTGACTTACAACAGAAATAATCTCTTTTTCGTCCTCATCAGTAAGTGAAAATGCAGATGTGCTTATTAAAAGAACAACTAAAAATGGAAGTACTAATCCTTTGACAATCTTAGTCGTCAACATCGGCGAATATTTTAAGCTTTCTTGCTTTTAATATAAGAACAGCTATGGCAATCAATAAAATAGCACCACCCTCGTAAAGCAACATGCTTGGATCCATAGTTTTGCCCTGTAAGATTATTAAACGTGCAACAGCAGTAATAGCAATAAACAGAGGTATACTTATTCTAATTCTATTTAGTGTCCAATATTCTCTAATCATTTGTATAACTTCGAGATAAATAAATAACAAAAGTAAGTCTGCAAGTTCAACGAGATTTTTTTCATACATTGCATATATTTCATAGCCAATAGCTATAACCGTAGCAAAAATAATTATTACCAGAGCTATTTTTTCAATGTATTTAATTGTATCTATCATAAAATCTCAAAAAGACCTGCTGCTCCCATTCCGCCACCAACGCACATTGTTACAACACCGTATTTAGCGTTTCGTCTCTTACCTTCTATTAAAATATGTCCTGTCATTCTAGAGCCGGTCATACCATATGGGTGTCCAATAGAAATTGATCCTCCGTTTACATTTAATTTCTCATTATCAATTCCTAGCTTATCTCTACAGTATAAAACTTGAACTGCAAATGCTTCGTTCAGTTCCCATATATCGATATCATCTACCTTTAAGCCGTGTTGCTCTAGGAGTTTTGGTACAGCAAATACTGGTCCTATACCCATCTCATCGGGCTCACAAGCTGCAACAGAAAGTCCTCTAAAAATTCCCATAGGTTCAATATTTCTTTTTTCTGCTTCTTCAAGATCCATTAACAAACATGAAGATGCTCCATCTGACAGCTGACTAGCATTGCCCGCAGTAATATATTTATCAGGTCCCATGACTGGCATTAAACCAGCAAGACTCTCAAGTGTAGTTTGTGGTCGATTACACTCATCTTTATCAACTGTTACCTCTTGTTCTGTAACTTCCTTTGTTTCTTTGTTCATTACATCCATTTTTGTCGTTAAAGGAACAATTTCGTCTTTAAATTTTCCTGCAGTTTGAGCTGCAGCTGTTCGTTGTTGACTTTGTAGTGAATATTCGTCTTGGTATTCTCTGCTTACTTTGTATCGATCTGCTACAACATCAGCAGTATTAATCATAGGCATCCATAATGCTGGACAAATTTTTTGAAGTTCAGGCTCAATAAGGTGTTTCATGTTCATGTTTTGCTGTGTCATTGATATTGACTCTACTCCCCCACCTATAGCTACTTTAATCCCATCAACAATAATTCTTTGAGCAGCTACCGCTATTGATTGTAAACCTGATGAACAAAAACGATTTATTGTAGTACCTGGCACAGTTACGGGGCATCCTCCTGCAATTGCAACATTTCTTCCAATGTTATGACCTGTTGCTCCCTCTGGTTGTCCACATCCAAAAATTACATCTTCTACTTCACCAGCTTCAACTCCTGCTCTTTCAATAGCATGTTTAACAGTATGGCCACCCATTGTAATGCCGTGAGTTTTGTTAAATCCACCTCTCATAGCTTTTGCTAATCCAGTTCTTGCAGTTGAAATTATCGCAGCTTCTCTCATACTATATTGCCCTTAAAAATATTTAGAAAACCGTAAGATAGACTTTTTATATAAAAAAAAAAGTTTAATTTTATTTAAAAAATATATCATAAATACCCTCAATTTTGGCAAATATTTTTCTTTATTCTGCTTGACCATATCTGAATTGAAGTCTAGAAAGTCGCATTCTTTGAATTAGGGAGATTCTCTATGGTCATGTTAAAGACAGAAGTATCAGCACCAAGCTGGGTACCAGAAGGATACAAAAAACTTGGATGGCATGCTGGCTTTGATGTCTTAATTGGACCAATGTATTTTAAAAAAGAAGAGAATAACCAATATAAATTCATTACTAAAATTTTGGATAAGCATCTCAATGCTCATGGTATTGCGCATGGTGGCTACTCTATGTCATTAGCAGATATTTTCTTAGGATCTATGGTATTTGCTGCGTGTGGAAAAAAACCTTGCAGTACTATTTCACTGAATTGTAACTTTGTAAGTCCAGGTCTTCAGGATGATATTGTTGAATGTGATGCTAAGGTTACAAGAACTACGAAATCACTCGTCTTTATTGAAGGTAATTTGATCTCACAAGATAAAATTATTTTATCAGCCTCAGGTATTTGGAAAATATTAAATCAATAATAATTCATAAATCGATCAAGGCTGATATAAGTTTTCATATCATTAATCTTATTAGTTTTAAGTAGTCTTCTTACTTCTTGGACTGAATATATTTTTGTCTCTAGAACCTCATCTTCGTCAAAATTTGTTTCACTCTTCTTATAGCAATGAGTTAGATAGCAGTGCACTAAGCAAGTGTTATATGCTGGGGTTGAAAAGTATTTGCCTATCATTCTCCAATTTTTTCCATGATAACCGGTTTCTTCAATTAATTCTCTTTTAGCACAACTTAATGGCCTTTCTCCCGGGTCAATAGTCCCTGCTGGGACTTCAAGCATAATTTGATCTGATCCGTATCGATATTGTTTGAGCAAAACTATAAATTTCTTATCAATTATTGGAACAATACAAGTTATACCATCGTGTACAATAAGATCCCTAATAGTTTTTTTTCCATTTACCCATTTAACTTCATCAAAATGTAAATCAAAAACATTAGCTTTAATTTTTTTCTTGGTTTTAATAAATTTTGCTTTTCTTAGAGTCATTTTTGAAAATCTCTCATATTAATAAATTCGACTTTTGAATGATGCTGTTCAATCAGATTTATCAGGTCATTCGGAGCTATCGACACTGTTGACGTATTGATTAAAGGATGAAAATTCACGATTTCATACTCCATAAACTCTTGATCAAAGAAAAATTTAACTTTTTTTTCTTTATCGTTTAATAATCCAAATGGAGATACTGATCCAGGTTTGATACCTAGAATATTCATTAAATAATCTTCATTTGCAAAAGACAATTTTTTGGAGTTTAAAGGTACTGATGCTTTTTTTAAATCAGCAATAATATCCTCAATAAAACTTACTAGAAAAAAATTATTTTTTTTATCTTTCAAAAAAAGATTCTTTGAATGCGCACCATCAATTGAACCTCGAAGATTTTTAGAATCTTCGACTGTAAATAGTGGTTTATGTTCAGTAATTTTGTAACTAATAGAATGTGACTCTAACAAATTTATTAATGAATTTTTATCAAACATTAAGCAAGTGAACTTAATTTTTCTTTATACTTTGAGTCGGGCATTTGATTAATAAGAATTCTAAGTTGTTTCTTTGTAATCCATCCATTTAGATATGAGTCCATTTCGATAGATCCAAATAGCTTTTTTTCTTTTATTTGATATTTGTTAATATAGTTTGAAGCTTCAAGCATTTCTTCAGCATCACCAGTGTCAAACCACTTAACATCTTTTTTTAATGTAAAAACTTTTAAAAGCTTTTTTTTAAGATAAGATTGATGAACATCAACTATTTCTAATTCTTTTCTTTTGGAGGGCTTTAAATCCTTAACAATTGATATGGAGTCCTTATCATAAAAATAAAGACCGGGTATTGTAAGATTACTCTTTGGTTTTTTTGGTTTCTCAATAATTGATTTTATATTTTTTTCTCTATCGTATTCAATAACTGCTGATTTGTGTGGATATTTTGTCTTTACAGCTAAAACAGCAGCTCCATCCTTGAGCGACTGAACTTTTTTTAAAGTTGATGTGAAGCTCTTACCAACAAATAAATTATCAGCTAAGGCTAAAACAAATGGTTTTTTATTAATAAATTTTTTGGCAATATTAACTGCATCAGGAATTCCAATTTGTTTTTTTTGAAATGTATAACTGAATTTCATGCCAAGCTGTTTTCCCGAGCCAAATAGTTTTCTAAATTCTGGTATATCTTTCTTTTGAGATATAAATAGCACCTCGCGAACACCAGCCTTAATTAAGTTTGATAACGCGTAATAAAGCAGAGGTTTATCGTATAAAGGCAAAAGAGGCTTCACTGTTACTTTTGTTGCAGGCGAAAGTCGAGTTCCCTTGCCGGCAGCGAGAATAATGCCTTTTTTAAATCTCATTAAAATTTAGTTTGTTAAAAATACTATTTACTTGATTTATGTTTCAAGAAATTTTTATCTCTTAAATTTCTATACTCTGGCTTTTTCTTTTGCATTTTTGACATCATTGTAGTCATCACATCTTCTTTATGAAGCGTAGCTGCATTCCATAGTGCCACATTATCCAAGCCCTCTTTAACAGAGTGATCTCTTGAATAATTGAGAACTTCTTTTGTAACCCACATCGCAAGTGGTGTTTTTGATGCTAATTTTTCAGCCATTTCAAAAGCACTATCAATCATTTCTTCATGACTCTCATGCAAAGAGCTCACAAGACCTACTTCTTTTGCTCTTTCAGCAGATATCTTTTCTCCCATCATAGTCCACTCACGCGCTATACCAGCAGGTATAATTTTTGGTAATCTTTGTATAGTTCCAATATCTGCTGCCAAACCTACATTTATTTCTTCAATTAAAAAAAATGCATCTTTTGTACAAAGTCTTATATCAGCGGCAGTGATTAAATCGATACCTCCACCAATACATCCTCCTTGGACAGCGGCAACAACTGGAAATCTCGCATCTTCCAAACATGAAGCAGCACGTTGCAGAAACTTTAACTGTTGAATAAAATATCCCCTACTTCTGCCAAGCTCTTGGTTTGTTTCGTGTTCAACAACATCATCTTTAAACATGCTAAGGTCTATTCCAGCAGAAAAGTGTGGTCCCGTGGAAGATACAATTAAAGCTCTAATCTCACCACTATCATCAAGCTCTTCAACTTCCTTTGGAAATAATCTCCAGAAATCCTCGTTCATTGAATTTCTTTTTTCAGGCCTATTGAACCTGATATGAGCAATTGAATTATTTATTTCAACATCAAAGGGTTTTGGCATGTTTTTTTCCTCGCTTTAGATAAGTGATCTATATAAAGTATATATACATTTAAAATTAGAGAAATATATAAAAAATGGCTATTAATTACGAAGAAATAATGTCCATGACTTCAGAAAACATTGAAGTTTCCTATACTGATAAAGACTCAATTCTCTATAGTCTAGGCGTCGGTCTTGGGAATGACCCAATGAATTTAGATGAATTAAAGTTTGTCTATGAAAATTCACAAATTGCATTACCGTCAATGGCTACTAATTTTCAATATCACTCACCATTATTGCTGAAGACAAATATTAATTTCATTATGGTTGTTCATGGTGAACAGAGATTATCTGTAACCAATCCTTTACCTGTCTCAGGAGATTTTATAGCCAACGCAAAAGTTATAGGTTGTTATGATAAAGGTCCTGGTAAGGGTGCAGTTATTGAGGTTGAAACAACTGTAAATCTTAAAAAAGATAATACGGAAATCTGTAAGCTCGTTAGTACAACATTCGCTAGGGGGGATGGTGGCTTTGGTGGACCTGAGTCTCCAAAAAAAGAATTAGTAAGACCTGAGGGTAAACCAGATTATGTACATGAAATAAATACCAAACCTGATCAAGCATTAATTTTTAGACTTTCAGGTGATTACAACCCATTGCACTCTGATCCAAATTTTGCAAAGTCTGCTGGTTTTGAACGGCCAATTCTACATGGCATGTGCACATACGGTATCGCATGCAGATCAATTATTGAAAGTGTCTGCGATAAAGATGTAAAGAAACTTAAAAGATTTGATTGCCGTTTTTCTTCACCTGTATATCCTGGAGAAACAATAGTTACAGAAATGTGGATAGATGGTAATAATGTTTATTATCAGTGCAAAGCAAAAGAACGTGATAAGATGGTAATTAAAAATGGAGTGAGTGAAATAATATGATACCAAAAGTTGGAATTTCTGAGGGTAAAGAACCTCTTTTTTATAATGAGTCTCATCATGCATGGAGAGAAGAAGTAAGAAAATTTGTTTCAAAGGAAATAGCTCCTTTTGTTGAAGAATGGGAAGAAGCTGGTGAGTTTCCAAGAGAACTCTATAAAAAAGCCGCTGATGTAGGTCTAATGGGAATGGGCTATGACGAAAAGTATGGCGGTACAACAGAAGGTATTGATATCTTTCACGGCATCGTAACAGCTGAGGAATTCGCCCATGGATGTGGTGGTGTTTCAGCAAGTCTTTTATCACACAATATTGCGATACCATTAATACAATCTTTGGGTACAGAAGAGCAAAAAGAAAAATTTATTCCCCCAGTGGTAAGAGGGGAAAAGATAGCAGCTCTTGCAATGACAGAGCCTTCGGGAGGATCAGATGTTGCAAGTTTAAAAACTAAAGCAGTTAGAAAAGGCGACCATTTCATCGTTAATGGCTCAAAAATGTTCATCACAAGTGGAATGCGTGCTGATACATATGTAGTTGGTGTAAGAACTGGTGGTGAAGGTGCTACCGGAATATCAGTTCTGGTTATTGAAAAGGATACGCCTGGCTTCACGCAAACACCTCTCAAAAAAATGGGATGGCTCAGCTCCGATACAGCTGTACTTTACTTTGATGATTGTAAAGTGCCTGTAGAAAATTTGATTGGTGGAGAAAACAGTGGCTGGATTGGTGTGATGAGCAACTTCAGTCAAGAAAGACTTGGTATGGCAGCTGGTATGAATGCATACTCTCAAATTTGTATTGATGAAGCTGTAGCTTGGGCAAAAGAGCGGAAAACATTTGGTAAGCCATTGATTGATAATCAGGTGATAAAACATAAACTCGTTGACATGAACAGAGCAGTTAAAACATCAAGGGCTTGGACTGAACTGCTATCTTGGAGAGTAATGAATGGTGAAAGTCCAATTGCAGACTTGGCAATGCTGAAAGTACATGCAAGTAAAGCAATGGAACTATGCGCAAGAGAAGCAATGCAAATACTTGGTGGAGCGGGATACCTTCGAGCTAATAGCGGGCCTGGAAAAGTTGAGAGAATTTATCGAGAAGTAAGAGTTAATGCCATTGGCGGTGGATCAGAAGAAATAATGTACGATTTAGCTGCAAGACAATTGGGATATAGATCTTAATTAAAACTCTGCAACTTCCATATCCATCATTGACGACTTGCCTGCTTGCACTTTTTTTGAGTACATAGTTAACTCTGGCATAATCTTTTCAACAAAATACGTTCCAGTTTTTATTTTATTTTTATGAATAGGTTCATTTTTTCCAACTGAGAACTTTGCCATGCGTGCCCACATATATGTCATTGAAGATAGAGCTACTAAATTTAGGTAATCAGTAGCAGAAGCAAGAGCATTTTCGGGATCCTGCATACCGTTTTGCATTAACCACATTGTTGATGCAGTAACTTCATTGAGAGCATTCTCGAGAGGTTTAATAAATGAGGATATTTCCTCATTATCTTTATTTTCAGATAGAAATTTTTGAACCTCTTTTTGGAAATTTTGTAACAACCGTCCCTGGTGCATTGTTAATTTTCTTCCAACTAAGTCTAACGCTTGAATGCCATTTGTACCCTCATATATCATTGTAATTCTTACATCTCTCATGTACTGCTCGAGAGGATATTCTTTTGTAAAACCACTACCACCTAAAACCTGTAAAGATTCTGAACAATTTAAAAAACCTCTGTCAGTGCAGTAAGCTTTAATTATTGGTGTCATCAATGCAGCAAAATCATCAGCTTCCTGTCTAACTTTTTCATCGGGATGATCTTCTGCAAGATCAATTTTCATTGCTGTATAAATGCATAATGCACGCATTGCTTCAGTTGTTGCTTTGACATTCATTAACATTCTTCTTACGTCAGGATGAACGATTATATTGTCAGCTTTACTACCTTTGTCTTGCTTATCCTTGACAACTGACCTCATTTGTTTTCTTTCTTTTGCAAATTCTAAGGCGTTTTGATATGAGATCTCAGACATTGCTATACCTTGGAGTCCAACTTTTAAACGTGCATCATTCATCATCAGAAACATTGCTTCCATACCTTTGTTTTTTTCTCCAACAAGCCAACCTTTTGCATTTTCAAGGTTCATAACGCAAGTTGGCGAAGAATTAATTCCAAGCTTATGTTCTAATCCGCCACAATAAATTGTATTTCGAGAATTATCATCCAGTCTCTTTGGTACAAGAAATAAACTTATTCCTTTAATACCCTCGGGTGCGTCTGGTGTTCTTGCAAGTACAAGATGAATAATATTTTCTGTTAAGTCATGTTCGCCAAATGAAATCCAAATTTTTTGGCCTGTTAATTCATAGTGGTCATCTTTAGGAACTGCAGTTGATTTTATTAAACCAAGGTCAGTTCCACACTGCGGTTCTGTTAGACACATAGTGCCCATCCACTCACCTGAAGTCATATTAGGTAGATATTTATCCTTAAGTTCCTCTGTAGCTTTTTTTAAGATAGTCTTCATTGCACCGTGACTTAATCCTGGACCCATATAGAATGCCATATTAGCAGCTATTCCAATCTCACCTGCAAGTATGGCAGTCGTGAACGGTGCTCCACCGCCACCATATTGAGTTGGCATAGTAGCACCAACATAGCCTGACGACTTTACTGCATCATACAATTTTTTAAATCTTTCAGGAGTATGAACTTCAGGACCTTCTGCGCCGTCAGTGACATATTTTAAGCCTTCTCTATCTCCAATTTTGTTACTATCTATTACTTCTTGCTCATTAAGGCGCCCAATTTCAGAAACAACGCTCATGAGAGTTTCGGAATCATATTCCTTGAACTTTTCTATGCCAGCAATGACCTCATCGTAGTTAAGCATAGCCAGATTGTATTTGAAATCTTCTATTGGACTTTTGTACGACATAGGTTTAAGAATATTTATTGTAGTTTAAATATATATAACCTTTGTCTCATAAATTGCAAATTTCTAATTTTGTTGGCCATATCGATGGGGAAAGTCTGAAAAGTTTAGAATTATGAGTATTTATCTGCCTATTGCAGAGCTCTCAGTTAACATTTTTCTATTATTGTCTTTAGGTGGAGTTGTAGGATTTCTGTCAGGCATGTTTGGTTTAGGTGGAGGCTTTTTAATGACCCCATTACTAATATTTATAGGCATACCTACCAATGTTGCGGTAGCAACTTCAGCAAACCAAATTGTTGCATCATCAATTTCTGGAACATTAGGACATTGGAGACAAGGTCTTGTAGATTTTAAAATGGGAGGAGTATTGCTTATTGGCGCCTTCTTTGGATCAATCTTGGGCGTTTGGATATTCAGTAGGCTTGTTGCAATTGGTCAAATTGATACTGTGATCTCAATTCTATATTTTGCTCTTTTAACAGGTATAGGTTTATCAATGCTGATTGAAAGTTCTAAAGTAATAAGGGATAGAATAAGAAGAAAAAGTGTTAAACGAAAGATTCATTATCATAACTGGGCGCATAGATTGCCCTTCAAAGTTAGATTTTATAAATCTAAATTATACATAAGTGTTATTCCTCCAATTATAATTGGTTTTGTGATCGGCATCTTATCAGCAACAATGGGCATTGGTGGTGCTTTCATATTAATCCCTGCAATGATTTATTTTTTGGGAATGCCAACCTCAAAAGTAATAGGCACATCGTTATTCCAAATTATTTTCATAACTGCACTTGTTACAATTCTACATGCTACTACTACTTTTGCTGTTGATGCAGTTCTAGCTTTCTTTTTAATACTTTCTTCTGTAGTTGGTGCTCAAGTAGGGGTATTAGCGGCCAATAAGTTAAGAGGTGAAGAAATAAGGGCTTTACTAGCCATTATAGTACTTGGTGTTGCAACTAAAATTGCGCTTGATTTGTTAGTAGAGCCTAACGAAATTTTTAATTTATCTGTAATAAGATTAGTTTTTTGATGATCAAACAATTAATTATTTTATTTTATTTTTTGACTGGAGTGTTAACGCCTTCAATTTCAATTGCACTTGTAATTGGCTCAGACCAGGAAGAAATATATATAGACGCAAATTTCTCTGGTGAAGAGCTTCTTGTTTTTGGGGCATTTTATTCTGATCCATCTCAGTCAAGAGATAGTAAAAGTGATATACTTATAGAAGTTGTCGGCCCTCCTGAGGATGTTGTATTAAGAAAGAAAGACTCATATTTTGGATTTTGGTTGAATTCTAAAAGTGTAACTTTCAGAGATGTACCAGGTTTTTATTATCTTTCGAGTACATCTGAACTTACAGATGAATTTTTAAGGAATAATCAAATCGGACTACTTGAGAGAAATAAATCAGAGATGATTGATTGGAGCTTACTTACTACTGATTGGGGAAGCATTATAAATGAAAAGGAAAAAGAAGAATTCTATAATGCTCTAATTAGAACAAAGCAAAATGATAGTTTGTACAAACAAGTTTCAGATGAAATTGAAATAATTGATGGAAATCTATTCAGATCTTATATTGATATTCCAAATACCGTTCCTGTAGGAGAATACACTGTTAATCTTCATTTAATTATAGATAATGAGGTGTCTCAGGAATATTCTTATAATTTTATGGTTACTAGAGTTGGAATTGAGGAAGCAATCTATTCATTTTCAAAAAACTATCCATTCTTTTACGGATTGATTTCCTTGATAATTGCAATAATTATTGGTTGGAGTGGTGCTGAAATATTTAAAAGATTTAGAAGAATTTAGTGACTGAAATATCATATTTATATGTAGTTCTTGCAGGACTCCTTAGTTTTCTATCTCCATGTGTATTACCAATTGTTCCAGGTTACTTGTGTTTTATGGCGGGAACTAGTTTGGATAAATTACAATTGGACCAAGGTGATGAAATTAAAAAAAAGGTTTTTAGTTTTTCATTAAGTTTCGTGTTTGGGTTTTCAACTGTATTTGTAATCTTAGGTGCTTCTGCAACTTTACTAAGTAGCTTAGTTTATGAATATCTCGATATTTTACGTATTGCTGGAGGAATAATAATTATTATTTTTGGTATTCATTTTATGCAAATCATACAAATACCATTTTTAAACAGGGAGATGAGATACCAAATTGAAAGCTATAGACCAGGTATAGTTGGCTCTTATGTAATTGGTTTATCATTTGCATTTGGATGGACACCTTGCATTGGGCCTATTCTAGGAAGTGTTTTATCGATAGCCGCAAGCTCAGAGACAGTAACGTATGGAATAGTTTTACTAATGCTGTATTCAGCTGGCTTGGGCATACCTTTTCTAATAGCAGCTTATGCAATAAATGGCTTTATGAAATTTTTATCAAGAATAAGAAATTATATAAGATTAATCGAAATTTTTACTGGTCTTTTACTAATTTTATTTGGTATCCTGATACTAACAAACAGAATTCAAGAATTGGCTTTCTTTTTTATAAAGTATTTTCCATTCTTAGCGCAATTTGGATAAAGGAGTAAATATGTTTCAAAAAGATTTATTAAAAAATAAAAGAATTTTAGTTTCCGGTGGAGGATCGGGACTTGGTAAAGCTATGGCAACAAGGTATTTAGAACTTGGTGCTGATGTCTATATCTGCGGTAGAAGAAAGTCTGTACTAGATGAAACGGCTAAAGAGCTTATGGATATGCACGGAGGGTCTGTGAAATCAATCTCATGCGATATCAAGGTTCCTGAAGCAATAGAGGATATGGTGGATGAAATTTGGAGTGAAGGACCACTGACTGGGCTATTAAACAATGCTGCAGGAAATTTTATTTCGAGAACAGAAGATTTATCTCCGAGAGCATTTACTGCTATTTCTAATATTGTTTTCAATGGAACGTTTTATATGACAAATGCAATAGGCAAAAGGTGGTTAGCTGAAAATTTAAAAGGAAGTATAATTTCTATTTTAACTACATGGATTGATAGCAGTGGTCCATATACAGTACCATCAGCAATGTCTAAATCTGGTTTAGCGACAATGACCAGATCTCTTGCGGCTGAATGGGGAAATAGAGGTATAAGATTAAATGCTATATCGCCTGGGCCTTTTCCGACTAAAGGTGCGTGGGATAGATTAGCGCCAGGTGGAAAAGGTGCTAATATGATGGAGTCAATTCCTATGAAAAGAACAGGAGAACTCAGTGAGCTCGCAAATTTAGCCACTTTCTTAATGGCAGATGGAGTTGATTACTTAACTGGAGAAATCATTACAATTGATGGGGCTCAATGGTTAAATCATGCAGGTAACTTCTATGAAATGTTAAAAGATGTAACTGATCAAGAATGGGAGCAGCTCAGAAATATGATTAAAGCGTCAAATGATGCTGATAAAGCAAAAAGGTCTGTCTAGATAAAAGAGTCCTTAAAAAGCTTTTTGCTCAACCCTCTTATGAGTGATGGAAGGTGTCTCATAAAAAAAGATGCAAATTTTGCTTCAAACCCAACTGGATGATGAATACTACTTGAGTCATAAGCTGACCAAACTGAACTTACGACCTTTTCAACTGGATAAACTTTTGTTTTTTGATTCACAAATTCACGGTCCAATTGACTTTTTGCACCAGTAGTAACAGCTTCAGCATCTAAGATAGGTGTTTCGGTAAACCAAGGATTAATTTCAGATACCTTAATGCCATACCGCTCAAACTCAATACGCAAATTTTCGGTAAGAGAACTTACGGCATGCTTTGTTGCTCCATAAACTGATATGCCTGGCGCTGTAATAAGTCCTGCAACTGAACTGGTGTTAAGTAACATGCTGTTTTTCGTACTTTTTAAAATTTCAAGCATTGCAAAACATCCATTAACAACGCCTTTAAAGTTTACATCAATTATTTTGTTCATTTCCTCAATCTTTATATCCTCAAATGCTCCTGCAAAGTTTGCTATACCTGCATTATTAAAAAATATATCGCATCTACCACCTGTATATTGTGAGAAACTTTTTTCTGCTTCAATCCAATCTTCAATATTTGTTACATCTAACTTTTGATACATACACTTATTATGACCAATGATGTCGGCCACCTCTTTAAGACCTTCTTTATCAATATCGAAAAGCCCTACATTCCACCCATTTTCAGCAAACGATATTGCAGTTGCCTTACCGATTCCTGATGCTGCGCCAGTAATAAAAATACTTTTTGTCATCTTGAGCTATAGTCCTTTTAAAAATAACTTAGTTGCAAATAAGCTTACCTCAGATGGTTTCAAATCATTTCTTTCTAATAATTGGTCACCAAGATTAACGCTAACGGCAATGACAGATGTTACCATAAGTGAAATATCGTTTTGAGGAAATTTAATAATTTTTGATATATTTACTGTTACTTCTAGCAGTTTTTTATTAAAATTTTGGTATTCTCTCGAATTTTGATTCAACCATTTAAGATCTAATATATATTTTTTATTATTTTTAAAAAAAATATAATTTTCTGCGTCGTTGGATATCCAATTAAACCAGCAATTAAAAGCAATACTAACTAATTCATCAAAAGTTTTGGCTTTATTTATTTTAGGAATGATAAAGTTACTAAATTCATTAATTAGCCTATTTACAATAACCAAAAAAACTTCAACTTTATCATCATAGTAATTATAAAATGTCCCAGAACCTAAACCGGCCTCAGATACAATCTCCCTTACATTAGAACTATCAAGACCCTTTTCAGTAAAAACTTTTCTTGAAGCTAAAATTATGGAGTCACGATTTTGTTGCTTGTTAAGCTGCCTCTTTCTTTTGTTAAAAGGAAGATTAAGGGTTTTATTCATTTATTATTTGCACCGACAGCTTCTGAAATATTTGTAAATTCATCATCTTTGATAAGTTTAACAAGATCAATTAAAATCTTATTTATTAGTTGCGGGCCACCATAAGTAAGTGAGGTATACAATTGTACTAAAGATGCACCTAGTTTGATTTTATTATATACGTCTAATGCACTACTAACACCACCTACACCAATTAAAATGATTTCTTGATTAGTCTCTCGATATAACAATTTTAACACTTTATCTGATAAATCCTTTATCGGAGTGCCAGATAATCCACCGTCTCTTTTCTTATTGAGATCTCGTAAAGTTTCAGGTCTTGAAAGTGAAGTGTTTGTAGCAATAATTCCATCGATATTATATTTATTAACAAGATTAAGAATCATACTGTAGTGATCATTTGTATTATCAGGATCAATTTTTAGCATGATTGGTTTTCTATATTTTTCCTCATTCCTAATTTGAGAAATGTCTCTTAAAAGTACTTCAAGATATTCTTTTCTTTGTAATTCACGTAGGGCTTCAGTATTTGGAGATGAAACATTAATGGTTATATAATCACAGGAGACTGAAATCTTTCTGTAAATTTTTAGATAATCATCAATGAAATTTTTAGTGTCTTTATTTGGTCCAATATTTGATCCGACAATACCCGTCCTTTTTGCAGACATAAGATTCTTTACAAACCTTTTTTCTCCCATGTTATTAAAACCCAATTTATTAATTATGGCGTTGTCCTTTTTTAATCTAAAAATTCTTGGCTTTTCATTCCCATATTGTGGCTTCGGTGTAACAGTTCCACATTCCACAAATCCAAATCCAATCTTTAATAGAGGGTCTATTAATTCAGCGTTTTTATCAAAGCCAGCTGCAATGCCTAGTGGGTTACTGAAGCTTAGGCCTTTAAGATTAGTATGCAAACTTTGATCTTGAAAACCTTTACTTAATAAGGGGCTTCCATATTTTATTAATTGTATTGTGACGTTATGAGCAGTTTCTGGTGGCAAAAGCTGAAGCATACCGGTTAACAAACTCATCACTTGCTCACTTTTATTCTTTCTCTAATAAGTTGTATTGTTTCTTTTATGCCGTAAATGGCAATAAAAGTACCAAATCTTGGTCCATCACTTTTGCCGAAAAGAACCTGATAAATAAGTTTGAACCAGTCTCTTAAATTATCAAACTTATAATCTTTACCAATTTGATAGATTTCAGTCTGTATAGTCTCAGCATCAACATTGTCTGGCAAAAGCTCAATTCGATTAATTAAATCTAAAAAAATACTTTTCTCTTCTTCACTGGGTACTTTAAATTGAATTTTATCGGCATTAACATTCTTTTCGAATGATATTGCTCCAGTTATAAGTTCTAGCAAAAAATTATGATCAGAATTGATGACTGAATCATCATATTTTTTTATAAAATCTAGAATGAAATCTGGATCACTCTTTCCACTAGCTGAAACTATATTTAATATTAAATTGAAAGAGATAGGTATTGATCCAATGTGATTCTGACTATTCATGATATGCCAAACTGGATTTTCAATTTTTTCCTCATCATTTTGGTCATTAAATTTATTTAAATGACTCAAAAATTCATCAACTGATTTGGGGATCACATCAAGAAATAATTTTTTTGCTCTTCTTGGATTTTGGTACATAAAGTAGCTTAATGTTTCCTTAGGGGCATAAGACAGCCATTCTTCAATACTCAAACCATTTCCCTTTGATTTTGAAATCTTTTCACCATTCTGATCAAGAAACAATTCATAGAAATAATTTTCGGGAGGTTGATGCCCTAAAGCACGGCATACTTTGGATGAAAGTTGAAAAGTTGGTATCAAGTCTTTACCATACATTTCATAATCAATATCTAAAGCACACCACCTCATTGCCCAGTCCACTTTCCATTGTAATTTGCAATTACCATCTAAAATAGACTGTTCAATTTCCTTATTATTCTGGAGATACACAACCGTATTTTTTTCAGTATTGATTGAAATAATTTCAACTTCGAGTACGTGTCCTGTTTCTGGGCAAATTGGTAAAAATGGACTGTAAGTTTTTTTTCTTTCCTCTCCTAATGTTGGTAATATTATTTTTTTAATCTCATCATAAGAATTTAAAACTTTAATTAATTGGTCATTGAAGAATCCTGACTTATAAAGCTCTGTCGCGCTCTTAAAAGAATATTTGAACCCAAACTTATCAAGAAATGCTTGCAACATCTCATTGTTATGGTTTCCAAAACTCTTTGATGTTTCAAAAGGATCTGGAATCGAGGTTAGAGGTTTGTGTAAATTTTTTTCCAAAATTTCCTGATTAGGAACATTATCAGGAACTTTTCTTAATCCATCCATATCATCAGAAAAAGCAATCAATTCAACTTCATAGTCAGATACCGCTTTTATAGCATTTAGCACCATGGTGGTCCTTGCGACTTCTCCGAAAGTACCTATGTGGGGAAGTCCACTTGGTCCATAACCAGTCTGAAGCTTGATTTTTGAATGATCTTTGAGGTTAGCTCTCTCGACTATCTTTCTAGCTTCTATAAATGGCCATGCTTTTGAATTTTCATTTACTATTGTCATATAAGTGACAATAACATAAATAAGCGGTAATTCGGTGAAAAACAAACAATTTTTTTAATTGAAGTAAACTAAAAAAGAACTATTTGGGCTTATAGAGATAATAATAAACCTATAAATTTTATTAATTTTAATATAGTACTCCTATCTGATTATGAAAAAAAATAAACTAAGAAAACCTACTCAAAGTGAAGCAGAAGAAGCGGTTCGTACATTAATTAAGTGGGCTGGGGACGATGTAACACGCGAAGGTTTACTTGACACGCCGAAAAGAGTAGCCAAGGCATACAAGGACTGGTTTTCTGGATATGATGAAGATCCAAAAGAAATTTTAAAAAGAACATTTTCAGAGACAGGTGGTTACGATGAAGTCATTATGTTAAAAGACATTAGAATTGAATCACATTGTGAACATCATATTGCGCCATTTATTGGAAATGCTCACGTTGCATATCTTCCTAACAAAAGAGTTGTTGGCATCAGTAAATTAGCAAGAATTACCAATATATTTGCTAAGCGAATGCAGGTTCAAGAAAAGCTAACTTCTGAGATCGCAACATGTATACAGGATTGTTTGAAGCCTAAAGGAGTTGCAGTTGTGGTTGAAGCACAACATGAGTGTATGACCACCAGAGGAGTGCATATGCCAGGCATATCAATGGTCACCAGTAAACTTCTAGGAAAATTTAGAACAGATGCCTCTACACGCAGAGAATTCTATAGTATGCTAAATCAAGGTCCCATACTTAAAAAAAGCTAATATATATTTATCAACTACATGCTTAATTTTAAATTAATACTTAATGTATTAGGTTTCTTATTGATTGCTTTGAGTTTTGTTTTGCTCGTGCCAGCTATATTAGATCTAGCTTTTCGTAATGAAACATGGCAATCATTTATAATAAGTTCAATAATTACCCTAGGATTTGGAATTACTTTTTTTATTTCAACAAGAAATTCTGCAGAAAATAAAATCCAAACTCAAGATGCATTTTTAATTACTACGTTATCCTGGGTTTTTATTTGTATTTTTGGTTCCCTACCTTTCTTTTTAGCTAACCTTAATATTAGTTTCACAGACTCAATTTTTGAGTCAATGTCAGGCATTACAACAACAGGATCGACAATTCTAAGCGACATTAAATCTATGCCTGAGGGTATTCTGCTTTGGCGAGGGCTTCTTCAATGGATTGGGGGAGTTGGTATAATAGTAATGGCAATTAGTATACTTCCTGTATTGCAAGTCGGAGGCATGCAGGTCTTCAGAACAGAGTCATCAGATACAACAGAAAAGATCTTACCAAGAACTGCTCAGGTTTCTTTTGCAGTAATCATAATATACATATCATTAACAGCTCTTTGTTTCATATCTTACTGGTTAAGCGGTATGAGAATTTTTGACTCCCTAATTCATTCAATGACAACAATAGCTACTGGAGGTTTTTCAACAAGAAATGATTCCTTCGCTAGCTTTGATAATCGATCAACAGAATATATTGCAATCTTATTTATGATATTAAGTAGCCTTCCAATTTTAATATATCTTGAGGTTACACGTAATGGAATCAAAAGTTTTTTTAGAGATACCCAAATAAAAACTTTTTTAATCATAATTCTTGTAAGCTCTTTATTAGTAATTTCTTACCTATGGATATTTGATCTTAAAGGTTTTGAACAATCTCTAAGACATGGTGCTTTTAATGTTGTCTCAATTATTACTGGCACAGGTTATACTTCCGATAATTATAATTTGTGGGGACCGTTTCCAATTTACTTACTTTTTTTTGGTATGTTTGTCGGTGGCTGTGCTGGTTCAACTACTTGTGGGATAAAAGTGTTTAGATTTCAGATATTATTTGAAACTTTAAAAATGCAAATTCAAAAGCTCTTACATCCTCACGGTGTTTTTATTCCACACTATAATCACAGAAAAATACAAGATGAAGTAACATCTTCAGTCATGAGTTTCTTTTTTATATTCATACTTAGTTTCATAACTATTACTCTGCTATTATCTATGACTGAGCTAGACTTTGTAACTTCATTATCAGCTGCTGCAACTTCTCTGGCCAATGTTGGACCAGGACTTGGGGTCACAATAGGTCCCGAAAATTCTTTTTATGCTATATCTGATCCAGCTAAATGGATTCTGATATTCTCAATGTTGTTGGGAAGACTAGAAATATTAACTGTCTTAGTTATCTTTCATCCTGCTTTTTGGAAGAAATGATTAGAATAATTTCTTTAAAATTTCCTTTTGAACAAAAAGTCTATTACTCGCTTCTTGCCAAACTCTTGAATTATTTCCGTCTATCACACTAGCTTCAACTTCCTCATTTCTATTTGCTGGAAGACAGTGCATGAAAACACTATCCGATTTAGCCTTTTTCATAATATTATCAGTAACTCTAAATTCTTTGATTAAATCATAATCCTGAGTCTTTATATCCTCTCCCATTGATTTCCAGGTATCTGTTATGATAGCATCAGCTTGGGAAAGAATTTGATTATTTATTTGATGACTTACAATGCCATCTAGATCGGCTGAAATACCGTATTCCTTCATTTTTTCACTATACTTTTCAAACCATGTCTCCGGGCAAAAGATATTAAATGAAAAGCCTAATTCTTTTTTAAAAGCCTCGATCCAAGAATTTGCAACATTTGTTATAGGTCCCATCCAAACAATATTCAATTTTTCTAAACTACCTCTCTCCTCTAATAACGTCATCAATCCAGCTAGGCACTGGCACGGATGTGATAAGTTGGATAGTGCATTAATCACAGGTAAATTAGATAGCTTGGAAGCATTCATTATAGTTTTATGATCGTTGACCCTAAGAATAAGACCATCAGCATATAGTCCAAATGTATTAATAGTATCACTTACGCTTTCTTTATCGTTACCTAGATGAATATCTTCCTTATTTAAAATTGTTGTGAAGCCACCTAATTGTTTTATTGCAATATCAAACGATAGCCTTGTTCTGGTCGATTTTTTTTCAAAAAACAATACTAGATTTTTCCCGTTCAGATGATTTTGTATTATTTTTTTAGACCTTTTATTTTGTAAGGCATTATCTAATAAGCTAGTTAATTCACTCTTTGAGAGTTCTTTTATATCTATGAAATTTTTCATTATTTAAACTCGCTACAAGTAGCTCTTATTTTATCGATTGCTTCATCGCATTCAGTTAGTGTAAGATTTATTGGAGGCAAAAGTCTTACAACATTATCTGAAGCTTTTACAGTTAGTATATATTTTTCTCTTGCTAGATTAACAAACTTATCATTTTCAACTTTACACTTTAGCCCTAAAATAAATCCTTTTCCTCTGATATTTTCAATGACGCTTGGAAAATCAGTAATCACGCTTTGAAGTCCTTCATAGAGTTTTTTTGCAACTATATTAATTTCACTAAAAAATTCGTCTTTTAACATTATATCCATAACAGCATTTCCGACTGTACAAGCAAGTGGATTACCTCCGAAAGTTGAACCATGAGAACCAAAATCCATTTTTTCACCAACTTTTTTTGATGTCAGGCAAGCACCTAATGGAAAGCCATTTCCAATAGCTTTAGCTATTGTCATAATATCTGGATTTACTGCTGACCATTCATATGCAAATAATTTTCCTGTTCTACCCATGCCGCATTGCACTTCATCAAAGATGAGAAGGCAGTTATTTTCATCACAAATTTTCCTTAATCCCTCAAGGCATTGCCTAGGAACTTCTCTTATACCGCCCTCACCTTGTATTGGTTCAATGATTACTGCAGCAGTTTTTTCATTTATTGAGTTCTGAAGCTGCTCATGATCACCAAACTCAAGAAATTTAAAATCATTTACTGTGGTATTAAAAGAGCTGAGCTTGTCTGGACCTCCCGCTGCAAGCGCCCCTATTGTTCTGCCATGAAAAGAACCTGAAAAACTTAAGATTTCTGTTTTATGTGATAAATTCTCTAAACTATGAAAATATCTTCTAGCAATTTTTATGCTTGCCTCAATAGCTTCAGTACCTGAATTACAAAAGAATACATAATCAGCGAAAGAATTATCGCATAATCTTTGTGCGAGTTTTTCTTGTTCTGGTATCTGATATACATTTGATAAATGCCATAATTTATCAATTTGTTCTTTTAATTTATCGTTTAGATATGGATTTGAATAACCTAGGGAATTAACCGCTATTCCTGTACCAAAATCTAAAAACTTCTCCCCTGATTTTGTGTACAAATAGCTACCAACTCCATGGGTAAATTCTAAGTTTGATCTTGGGTATGTCGGAAGAACATTGGTCATTTTATGGTCTCAATTTATAGCCTGATTTTAACATCAAATAATTTATCACGATAAGAAATATAAAAATTATTAATAATATAAAAATAGCTGAAAGGTATGAAGAGTCACTTACACCTAAAAAGCCATAACGAAAACCATCAATCATATAAAAAAAAGGATTTATTAAACTTGCCGTTTGAATGGGTCCTGGTAACACAGTTATCGAATAGAATGTACCAGAAAGAAAAGACAACGGAACAATCACAAAGTTGCCTACCGTTCCAAGATGATCCCATTTTTCAGCCCATATTCCTGAAATAGTTCCAATTAAAGACATGATTGCTGAAGCTATTATAGCAAAAATAAGAATTATATAGATATTATAAATACTAACATCAGCGAAAGGGTACATCATGAGAGCGCAAGCAACCGCAACAACTAGCCCCCTGGTAATTCCAGCTAAAGTAAAAGCTAAAATTATTTCAATATTATTAAGAGGCGGCATCAAGAGATCAACAATATTGCCCTGTACTTTAGACATCAAGATGGAAGAAGAATTATTCATAAAGGCATTTTGAATGATGGTCATCATTATCAAGCCTGGGAATAGAAAACTTTTAAAGCTATCAAGTGGATAATTTGTTCTTACAGAACCAATCGCTGTAGTAAAGATTACCATAAAAAGCAAACTGGTTGCTGCAGGTGCAACAATTGTCTGGAGTGGGATTTTAGTAAATCTTTGCACTTCTTTTTTGTATAAAGTAATAATACTTATTGAGTTGTACTGCATAGCGACTGTTTAATTAAATTTCTTAAAATGTCATTAATATTTAGATTTCAGTAATTATTCTATTCAACTGATATTTATAGATAAATTTTTATACTCACAGATTGAGCAATATTATCAACATTTAGTATATTTATATTGAATTTTGTCAAAATGTAGTGGTAAGATTTACCATCTATTAAGGAGAAATTATGCCCTGGACACATGAAAGAATTGAGAAGCTCAAACAGCTATGGGATGAAGGCCTAACAGCCAGTAGAATTGCAGCGGAATTAGGCGAAGTCACAAGAAATGCGGTAATTGGTAAAGCACACAGATTAGGTCTTTCTGGCAGGATGGCTTCAAAAAGTAAGAATAATGGAATTTCCATAATACGGAAAAAAAGAATAAATGTATCAAAAGGTCAGAGAGTAATTGATATCTCACCTGTAATTGACGAGCCCATGAACCCAACGTCATTTCAAGATATTAAGGATGGCTTATGTAGATGGCCTTTGGGAGAGCCAGAAGAAGTAGGTTTTAAATTCTGTGGCAGAAACACAAATGAAGGATTTGTATATTGCCAATCTCATCATAAACAAGCTTATCAGCCGTTAAGCAAGTTAAGAGAAAGAAAGAAAGTCAAAAGGAAATATAGAATTTCTTAAAAGATAAATTCAAGTGAAAGGCTTAGGCCAAAAGAAAAAATCAATAAGATAACAATTACAAATATTACTCCATTAATTAAATTCATTCTTAATCCTTTTTATATTTAGGTGCAAGTTTTTCGCCGTTTCGAATTTTATCTTTGATCTCTTTTATTGTTGACTCCATTCTAACATATCTTTCTGCAGTGGATGGATGTGTTCCTCCAGTTGAGTAAATTGAATTAGGAACTTCTACAGCAAACCTTCTCCAAAAATTCACCGCATCATCCAAGTTATAACCTGATTTCGCTAAAATATACATACTTAGATAATCAGCTTCATTCTCATATTCAACTGAATAAGCTGTAGCGCCAATACTTTGACCCATTTCCATCATATCTTGTGGCAGACCAATATATATTCCCACCAATAAACCTAGCAGAGCACCGGTCGATGCATTTTGCATTTTATCAGCCACATGTTTATTTGCATTGTGACCCAGTTCATGTGCAAAAACAATTGCTGCACCCGTCTCATTTTGTATTAGCCATTTTGCCATCCTGAGAGAAAAAACCATAATCTCTCCATTTGCAAAAGCATTGAAAGTGTTGTTATCAAGATCAATTACAAAGTTAAAACGACATCTTTGCTCGCTTCTAATTTTTATAGTTTTAAACTCATCTCCCCTAAGGATCTTGAATTCATATAATTTTTGATATTCTTTATCAATTTTCTCAATATAAGATTTGAACGCATCTTCACCCTGAATTAAGCTTTCACCATCTATTTCTAAAATCTCGTCACCAACTAAGATACCTGCTTTGCTTGCAGGCGAGTGATTACCTAAACTTACAACTTTTAATTTTGAGTTTAGTGAAAGGCTTTTGTTGATTTCTTTACGGATACTTTCGTATGCAGAGAACTCATTTGCAAGATTCATACCCAATGCGAATATTCGATCATCCTCAGCACATAGATCTGAAGCGCTGAACAATATGTCAGTACCCATAGTTGAAAATGGCAAATATGTGTCAAGCCATGAGTCAGCAAACATTTGGTTTTGTATATCTCTTTCTTTATCAGTTATTGTTGTACTGTAGTCTGGAAGCTGTGTTTGCGGTTGAGCACAAGAAATAAGAAACAACAAAGCTAAAATTGAGAATTTTTTAATCATTTCCGTTCTGAATGTTCTTTTCGAATCATATAGTATGAGTGAATAAATATAATAATTATTATAAAAATACCACCAATCAAGGTCTTTTCGGTTGGTACTTCACTGATAAAAAACCACACCCATAAAGGTCCTAAGGCCGTCTCGAGCAAAAAGAAAATTCCTACTTCAGGAGAACTAATGAATTGCGGTGCAATACTTATAAATACAAAGGATACACCTACTGTAACTATCATTAATGACAAAAGTATTAAATCAGTTGAATTAATTATGAAACTATTAACAAAGAATACTGCTACGCAAGCTGTTAAAAGTTTTCCTAATATATATGAGGGTACAAAATTGATATTTGGTGAACTTCTCATTACGGTTAAGCTTGCTCCAACAAATGCAGCACAAAGAAGTCCATAAAAATCACCCAGATATCGATTAAGCTCGTATGACTCATAGAAAATATAAATTACAGCAATCAAACAACCAAGAGAGCAGATCCAAGTGATCAATTGCGGTTTTTCATGAAGAAAAATAAATGAAAATATTGACGCAATTATCGGTACAAGACTAATCATTATTAAAGCATTTGCGACATCTGTATTCGCTAAGGCTAAAATAAATGTAATGTTAGATCCCATTATTAAAACTGCATTTAACAGCCCGGGTTTTCCGATACTCATAAAATCTGATACAGCTCTAGCACTGAAGAAAACAAAATAGCCAATTAATAATGCAGTTCCAGGAAACAGAGATCTATAAAACAAAAGGTTCCATGTATCAATTGATACGAGTCTTATGATTAGTGAGTCTGGAGTTACAATCATTACTCCAATAAATGCAAGTAGGGTTCCCTTTTGTGTATTTGATAATTTGTTAAACATAAATTTTAATGGCGCGCCGGGAGAGATTCGAACTCCCGACCCCCAGATTCGTAGTCTGGTGCTCTATCCAGCTGAGCCACCGGCGCATATAGGTTGATTATAGTTTATTTTCGTATAATCAAACCAAAAATCTTTTTTTTATAAATTTGTAAATTACAGGAACTATTACAATTATACTTATCAATAAAACAGGAAGTAAATACTCTATTTTTAAAATATCACTTGATGAGAAATTTTGCGTTTCCATAATATTTTGAATTCCATTTCCAATACTCACTAAAATATATGCCCAGGGAATAACACCAAAGATCGTTGCTATAAAATAGTCTCTAAACTTCATATCCAAGACAGCTGGAAGTAAATTTTGTATTCCAAATGGAACTCCTCCTATTACTCTTATAAAGAGTAAGTAGCTTATCGAATTACGATTAAAACCATCTTTGAACTTTTTAAATCTTTCACCGAATTGTTTTAAAATATAAGCTTTAAATAAGTATCTACCGTACAAGAATACAATTACTGCTCCCGTGATTTCACCAATTATAGCTATGAGTAATCCTATATATAGACCAAAGTAAAATCCTGCTAAAATACACACTGGTGTTATTGGACCCATTAAAGAAATCATCACTGCAATTATTAGGATGCATATAACAACTGAGAGTGATGGATAGGAAAGAATATAATCCTGAATATATCCATGTTGGTTTATTAGGAATTCCATGGATATAGGGTTATATTTCCCCAGAAAATATAAAATTAGAATGATAGCAAGACCAATCCCCAGTAACCTTAATGACTTATTTTTAAACATATTTCTTATTTAATGAATATTAATTGACTATCAATAGAATGCAATTTATAAGCCAATCACCTAACAAAATAGAGTTATGAAAAGAACATTTCAACCAAGCAACTTAGTCAGAAAAAGACGTCATGGATTCAGAGCACGTTCTGCGACTAAAGATGGAAGGATTATTTTGGCTAGGCGCCGTGCTAAGGGCAGAAAAGTTCTCTCAGCTTAGAACAAGATATTCAATGAACAAATTAGAGACATTAAAATCCTCAAAGGATTTTCAAAGAGCTAAAAGTGGACTCTTCTTTAGAAGTAAGTCCTTTTTATTGCAGGCTTACAAGGATAAATCATGTAACAAGGTAAAAGTTGGATACACAGTTTCAAAACAAAATGGAAACGCTGTCGTAAGAAATAAAATAAAGAGGCGATTAAGAGTAATTGCAAAAAATATTATTGGGGAATATGGTATTAAAAATTGGAATTACGTAATTATTGGTAAGAAGAACTCGCTTATTGAAGATTTTAAAAATCTAGAATTTGAAATGAATACAGCAATTAAAAAAATTCATAGTTAACAAATGAAATCAATTTTTATATTTCTTATAGTATTATATCAAAGATTAATCTCTCCATATTTTCCCTCATCATGTCGTTTTATGCCAACATGCTCTGAGTATGCAAAAGAGGCAATTGAAGAGCACGGCTTAATTAAGGGAACATATTTAGGTATGAAGAGAATAACAAAATGTCATCCAATAAAGCTTTTAGGTGGTTCGGAAGGTTATGATCCTGTTCCAAAAGAGAAGAAGTAACCTATGGAAAGTAGAAATCTAATACTTGCAATAATACTCTCGGTAGGTGTTCTATTTATCTGGAGCTTTTTCTTTGAAGCACCTGAGCAAGAAATGCTTAATGGAGAAATAGAAAGTGGTGACGTGTCTGAGGTGAACTCAAATGAACTTGATATGGAAGCCATTGATGAAATTGAGAGATCTCTTGGTATTGCCGAAAATGATAACATTGGTTTAGACGAGGCGCTGAGCGCTGATAAAAGAGTAAAAATTGAAACAGACAGCATTATTGGGTCAATAAATCTTAAAGGTCTAAGAATTGATGACATTGTTCTCAAAAAATATAATGAAACTCAAGAGGAGTTTTCAGAAAAAATTAGAGTTTTACGACCAATTGATACTTATGATGGCTATGAAGTAACATTTGGATGGATTAAAAATCAGGACGCTAATTTTGAAACACCAAATGCTGAGTCTATCTGGAAAGTGTCTAATAGCAATGCTACTCTCACATCTAACAACGAAGTTGAATTTGAATGGAGCAATACAACTGGCCAAACATTTATAACGACAATCGGCTTAGATGAAGACTATTTATTTGATATTACACAAGAAGTTAAAAATAATTCTAAAGAAGAAATTATTATAAATAACGCAAGTAAGGTAACAAGAAAGCAGGCACCTTCTTTATCTGGCATGTTTATTCTGCATGAGGGGTTGCTTGGTGTCTTACAAGAAAAGCTTGAATTAATAGATTACGACGATCTAAAAGATGATGAAGAAACACTAAACTTTGAAAGTGATAATGGTTGGGTGGGCATTACAGATAAATACTGGTTAGCTGCGCTCATTCCAGATCAGAATAAATCATTCAAAGCTATTTATACTTATGATAACGGATACATCGCTTACTATAGATCTCTAAATGCAACAAAAGTTGAAGCTGGCAGCGATCACATTGTTGAGAGTCAAATATTTATTGGTGCTAAAGAAGCAAAACTCATCGATCGATATCAAGAAGATTATGGGATTTATAATTTTGATTTAGCGATTGACTGGGGCTGGTTCTATTTTCTCACAAAACCTTTATTCAACGTAATTTACTTCTTTTCTGAATTATCAGGAAACTTTGGTCTAGCTATCATCATATTAACAGTTATTACAAGAATTGTTTTCTTTCCTCTTGCTAACTGGTCATTCATCTCGATGGCTAAGATGAAAATGCTTCAACCTGAAATGACAAGAATTAAAGAACTTCACAAAGATGATAGAGCGCAGCAACAACAGGCGCTGATGGCTTTGTATAAAAAGGAAAAAGTAAATCCAATCTCAGGATGTTTGCCAATACTTATTCAAATTCCATTTTTCTTTGCGATTTATAAGATGTTATTTGTTTCAATTGAAATGAGGCATGCCCCTTTTTATGGATGGATTCAAGACCTTGCTGCAAAGGATCCAACGACCATATTTAATCTTTTCGGTCTCATACCGTGGGATCCGCCATCATTTATGATTATAGGGATTTGGCCAGTGTTGATGGGCTTAACTATGTACATACAACAAAAACTCAACCCAGCTCCTCCCGATCCAATACAAGCAAGAATATTCATGTTCTTTCCGCTCTTTATAACAATTCTCTTAGCACAATTTGCTGCTGGTCTTGTAATTTACTGGACAACAAATAACGTGCTCTCAATTATTCAGCAGTGGATAATCAATAAAAGAACCACGGTCAAAACAAATTAAAATGTCTATAAAAAATAATGTGAGTGAAAGCTCTGAGCTTTTACAGAAATATTGGCCATCTGGAAAAAAATATTTTAAAGGCACAGACCAATTTATAAAAAGATATAAAAATCGAATTATTGTTATCAAATACGGAGGTTATGCTCTTACAAAACCATATTTAGTAAAATCTTTTGCAAAAAATATTGCTCTTCTGAACCAATTGGGAATGAAAGTTATTATTGTTCATGGTGGAGGGCCGCAAATTGAAAATCAATTGAGAAAGAAAAAAATTAAGAATGAAGAATACCTAGGTTTAAGGGTTACAACAAAACAGATCTTAAGTGTTGTTAAGACGGTTCTAGCCAATGATCTCAATAAACTTATTTCAAATGAAATTACAAAATATGGCGGTAAACCCAAACGTTTTGATGGAATAAGACAAAAAATCATCAATGCAAAAATAGCCATGAATGGGAATATTGGTTTTGTTGGAGAGCCCAAAAAAATTAATAAATCATTAATTCAAGCAGCGCTGGGTAAAGATCAAATACCTGTGATTGCACCGTTGGGATATGATTCAAATAAAAATACGCTAAATATTAATGCTGATACTGCAGCTGCGTTTATCGCTGAGACAGTCAAAGCCGAAAGACTTCTGCTTTTGACAGATGTAGAAGGGGTAATGGATAATAACAAAAAATTAATTACCGAGCTGGATCGTAAAAAAGCATTTCAATACATAAAAAAAGGCACTATAAAAAGTGGTATGATTCCCAAAATTAAGGCGTGTTTCAATACCCTTAAAAATGGGGCAAAAGGAGTTGCTTTAATCGATGGTCGTAAACAAAATGCCGTGGTTATGGAGCTTTTAACCACGAAAGGTGCAGGAACACTGATAAAAAAATGAGTGATAATACAGAATTAAAAAATAAAATTGAAAGTGCTTGGGAAAATATTGCTAAAATTTCTCCTAACGATACGGACATCGCTGATGCTGTAAATGAAGTTATAAAAAAACTTGATAATGGACAATTTAGAATTGCAGAAAAAAACGGCAATGATTGGATTGTTAATCAGTGGTTAAAAAAAGCCGTTCTTATATCATTCCGAATAAATGATAATAAAATTTTAAAAGGACCCTATACGTCTTGGTATGACAAGGTGAAAGGTAAAACTGTTGATTGGAATGAGGATCAATGGAAAGAAGCTGGCTACCGACATGTTCCAAATGGTACCGTTCGCGAAGGATCATTCATAGGTAAAGGTGTAGTTCTGATGCCATCCTTTGTAAATATTGGCGCTTATATTGATGAAGGCACAATGGTTGATACATGGGCAACTGTTGGCTCATGTGCTCAGATTGGAAAAAACTGTCACTTATCAGGCGGTGTTGGTATTGGCGGTGTTTTAGAACCGCTACAAGCAAATCCAGTAATAATTGAAGACAACTGTTTTGTTGGTGCGAGAGCTGAAGTTGCCGAAGGTGTAATTGTTAGAGAAGGATCGGTTCTTTCAATGGGAGTATATTTAGGAGCATCAACAAAAATTGTGAACAGGTCTACAGGTGAAATTAGTTACGGTGAAGTGCCTGCTTATTCTGTAGTAGTTCCAGGAAGCCTTCCAAATGAAGACCCTAAAAAGCCGAGTTTATATTGTGTTGTAATCGTTAAAACAGTTGATGAAAACACAAGAAAGAAAACATCGATAAACGATCTACTCAGAGAATAAATTATGGAAGTTGTTGAACTAACAAAATCACTTATTTCTTGTCCAAGTGTTACACCTAATAACGAAGGGGTATTAGACCTACTCCAAAAGGAGCTCACTGACATGGGATTTGTATGCAATCGTTATTTATTTAGTGATACTGATACCCCGGATGTAGACAATTTATTCGCAAAGATTGGGAGTGGTGCACCACATTTATGTTTTGGTGGTCATACTGATGTTGTTCCTGTTGGTGATGAAAATGCATGGAATTCAAATCCATTTGAGGCCACTGAAAAAAATGGAAAGTTATATGGCCGTGGTGCGAGTGATATGAAATCTGCTATAGCTGCATTTGTTTCAGCAGTAAGAGAATACCTAGAGAATAATGAGATGAAAGGCACCATAAGTCTCTTAATTACAAATGATGAAGAAGGTCCTGCAATCAATGGGACAAGAAAAGTACTAGAAGAAATTTATAAAAATGGAGAAAAGATAGATAGTTGCTTGGTAGGGGAACCAACATGCCCAAGTAATTTAGGTGAAATGATTAAAATTGGAAGAAGAGGCAGTATTACCACAACTATTAAAGTTTCAGGGAAACAAGGTCATGTTGCCTATCCAGAATGGACTCTCAACCCAATAAATCCTCTGACATCAATACTCAATACACTGTGTAATTTAGAGCTTGATAAAGGTACAGAAGACTTTCCACCATCAAATATGGAAATTGTTAAAATTGAGTCAAGTGAAGGTGCGACTAATATTGTTCCACAAACCTCAACTGGAATATTTAATATTCGGTACAATATTAATCACACAAAAGAGAGTCTTCAATCAATGATCAATGAAGTTGTTTCAAAAAATATCAATAATAGTGACTATAAAGTTGATATAACTTTTAACAATTCTGCAGAACCATTTTTAACTGAAAAAGGTAAATTTACAGAGATAGTGAAAAGTTCTGTTGATGAGATTACAGGAATGAATTCTTCACTAACAACAACAGGTGGAACATCAGATGCAAGATTTTTTAAAGACTACTGCGAAGTAGCAGAGTTTGGACTTATTGGAGAGACCGCACACCAAATTGATGAAAATGTAAATACTGAGGACATAACTAAGCTTAAAGAAATTTATAGTCTTATAATCACTAAGTACTTCCAATAAAAATCAACTATTTATCAATTTTAGAGCTATTTAGGTATTATACTATTAGCAACATTAGCATGATGGTCAAAGCTATATCCAATTTAAGGGGGGAAGGATTAAAATTCCATCTAGTTCCAAACATAATAAATACCTAAATAATTGCTCCAGCTATTTGAAAAAGAAAGTAAACAGTCAAGATTACTGGGAAAGCCCTAAGAAAGTAGTTAAATGATTGCTCAAATATTTTTTTCATAATTATCTGTTACAGATTATTTGCTGAATTCGGGAGGGGAATAACATGTCAATTTGGCAAAGGCATAAAATTAATATTGATAGCTATTTGATTAGTATGTGGCCATGTTTGATGAAATGTATAGCGATGACGCTCAAATAAGAAAGCACTACTTACAAGTAAATTCATGGTTGAGAACCATGTCATCCACAGTTATTAGCCAAAAGAATTTTGAAGCTGAGTCTCATTTTAAAAGAATTGGTATTACTTTTTCGGTCAAAGATGATGATATGACTGAACGAATCATCCCTTTTGACCTAATTCCAAGAATTCTTACAAACTATGAATGGGCTAAGATAGAAAAAGGTGTTCTACAAAGAGCGAAAGCTCTAAATGCTTTTCTTCACGATATTTATAATAGTGGTGAAATTTTTAAGGCGGGGATTGTTCCAAAAGAAATTGTTTATAAAAAATCGTCGTATGATCAGTCTATGATCAACTTTTCACCTCCTAGAAAGATTTATAGTCCAATAATTGGTGTTGACTTAGTCAGAACAGGAAAAGATGAGTTTTATGTTTTAGAAGACAACTGTCGTACACCATCTGGTGTTTCATACATGTTGGAAAATAGAGAAATCATGATGAAAATGTTTCCTGATTTGTTTCACACGAATCGTGTTTTACGTGTTGATGACTATCCTACTAGATTATTGCAGACGCTTATGAGTCTTGCCCCAAAAAAATGTGATAGCAATATACCAACAGTTGTCCTATTAACCCCAGGTCATTTAAATAGTGCATATTACGAGCATACTTTTTTATCCGACCAAATGGGTATTGAAATGGTGGAGTCACAAGATCTTTTTGTTGAAAATGATTTGCTCTATATGAAGACAGTTGATGGACCAAAAAAAATAGATGTTGTTTATCGAAGAATTGATGACGAATTTTTAGATCCTCTTTGTTATAACCCGGACTCAGTTATTGGTGTCCCGGGGATCACTCAAGTTTATAAAACAGGTGGTGTGAATATATGCTCAGCTCCTGGTGCTGGTATCGCAGACGACAAAGCTATTTATATATTTGTCCCTGAAATGATAAAATTTTACCTTGGTGAAACACCTATTCTAGATAATGTTGAAACATGGAGATGTGAAAGAGATGACGAATTAACTTATGTATTAGAAAATATTGAAAAACTTGTGGTGAAAGAGGTTGATGGTTCAGGTGGTTATGGAATGTTAATTGGACCTAAATCAACTAAAGCTCAAATTTCAGACTTCTCTACTAAACTGAAAAGTAACCCTCGAGGATATATTGCTCAACCAACATTAGACTTATCATCCTCACCAACTTTAATAGATAATGAAGTTTCAGGAAGACGAGTTGATTTACGTCCATTCTGTCTAGTTGGAGAAAAAGTACAATTATGCCCAGGGGGATTAACAAGAGTTGCATTAAATAAAGGATCGTATGTAGTAAATTCATCACAAGGGGGAGGAGTAAAGGACACTTGGGTCCTCGCGGATTAACATGCTAAGCAGAACAGCAGAGAATCTTTACTGGATTAGTAGATATATGGAAAGAGCAGAAACTATGGCACGCCTTCTTGATGTGGGTTATAGAATGTCCTTGTTTCCTAACCCTAAAGGCTACCATAATGAATGGGACTCAGTATTATCAGCTGCAGGTGCCGCTCAGGGTTATTTTACTAAATACAATGAAATAAATCAGGAAAATGTTGAGGATTATATTTTTTTTGATGAAGAAAATCCTTCCTCAGTATACAGCTGTATATCCAAAGCTAGAAATAATGCTCTATTAGTGAGGACTGCATTCACTCCTGAGGCATGGGTTGCGATTAATAAGTCATACAAAGAGATATTGGAGCTAAAAAATAAAAAATTTACTCGTGCTGATCTACCAAACTTTACTGAATGGACTATTCAACAAGTAAATATGTTTCGGGGATCAGCAAACTCATTATTACGAAATGACGGATATCATTTCATATTTCTTGGTACATTCATTGAACGAGCAGATAATTCTGCAAGATTGCTCGATGTAAAATATTTTGTACTACTTCCCACTGCTGATTATATAGGGGGAAATCTTGATAATTTACAATGGATTATACTTTTACGATCACTATCTTCATTTCGCGCTTTTAGATGGGCTTATGATGGAGACGTGACCTCAACAAAAATTGCGCATTTTTTTATACTTAATAATGATTGTTCACGTTCTTTAAGTTTTTGTATAAATAATATTGTTTATCATCTTAATTGTTTGAAATGCAGTCCTGATAAAATCAGTGATATTTACTCTGGCCTTAAATCAGTTCATAATTCTGTGAAAGACGAAACTGTCGAATCAATTATTGAATATGGTTTGCATGAGTATGTGACCAATTTTGTATCGAAGATATCTTTCTTAGACAATCAAATTCAAAATCATTTTTTTAGGTAGATTATGTTACTTACAATCAATCATACAACAAATTATGAATACGATGATAACCTATTAGGGTTAATTCAAACAACAAAGTTGACTCCATCACCCTATAATGGTCTTAAAATTTTGGATTGGACTGTAAAAAGAAATAACAAATCTGGAGGCGAAATATTTAGAGATGGAGAGGGAAATAATATAATTAACTTCAAAGGCGAGCCATCAGAAAAGGAAATTAAATTTGTAGTTAAAGGTGAAGTTGAAACAATTGATACAAATGGAGTGTATGAAAGTTTGAATGATAAAATAGATCCTTATGTCTATTTAAGAAGTACAATTTTAACACTACCAAATGATAAAATAAAAGAGCTAGCTTCTATTGCCTCAAAAGATTGTTCAAATGAAGATACTGTAACTATTGCTCATGACTTAATGCTCTTAATTGCGAAAAAAATTAAATATGAACCGTATACCACCAATACGAACACAACTGCAGCTATGTCAATAGATCAAGAAAAGGGTGTTTGCCAAGATCAAGCACATATAATGATTTCTGCTGCTAGAAATCTGGGCATTCCCTCAAGATATGTAAATGGCTACATGCATAAAAATAGAAATGACTCTGAATTTCAAGCTACACACGCATGGGCTGAACTTTATATAGATAAACTTGGTTGGGTTGGATTTGATCCTACAAATCAATGTTGTCCTGATGAGAGATATATTCGAGTTTCATGCGGCTTAGATGCAAGTTATGCGGCGCCAATCAGAGGGATCTTTTATGGTAACACCGCAGAAAAATTAGATATAAATGTTCAAACAATTGAAAACTGCTCACAATAATTAGTATTTAACCTCCATAAAATATAATCCCTCAGGAGGAGCAAGTGCCCCGCATTTAGAGCGATCTTTTGAATTAAACGCTTTTTCAAAATCACCAGACGACCAACTTTTTTCTCCAACTAGCTTTAAACTTCCAACAATTGATCTAACTTGATGATGCAGAAATGATTTTGCAGTGAAACCGAAATAGATATTTTCTTCTGATTGACTAATTTTTAGGCTGTCTAAAGTTTTTATTGGACTATCAGATTGACAATGGGCCGAACGGAATGTTGTAAAGTCATGCTGACCCTCAATTGAAGGAATGCATTCCTTCATCAAATCAACATCAATGTCTTTATGTACTTGCCAAGCTCTTCCCTTCTCAATAGTGAGTGGTGACTTTCTGTTTACTATTCTATAAAGGTATTTTCTCTGAGTTGCATCAAATCTTGCATGAAAATCATTATGTGCTTTCTCTACTTCCAATATGGAAATAGGAAATGGCCTCAAATGATCGTTTAATGCATTCTTAATCACATATGGTTCAAGTAATTTGTCTGTAACATCAAAATGAGCGACCTGCCCCATTGCGTGGACACCTGCATCTGTTCTACCAGCCCCAAAAATAGTTATGTTTTCCTCAAATATATTACTTATTACTTTTTCAATACACCCTTGAACTGATTGTCCATTTTCTTGTCTTTGCCATCCGACAAACGGAGTACCATCATACTCAATTTTTATTTTAAACCTATTCATTTAATATAAGAGCCAACTTCAATTTTATATCCTAAGAGAAAGTCATTGATTGTACAATCTTGTTTACCTTCAACTCTGAGAAGCAACGGTCTTATTGAATTAATACCACAACCAATTAAAAATTCTTCATTCATAATCTTTCCGGCCTCACCTTGCTCATGAATTACCTCAGCCTTCAGTATTTTAATTCTTTTATTATTTAGTGAAAACCAAGCACATGGACTAGGATTATAGGCATTTATGCGTCTATTTACTTTCTCGGCATTTTCAGTCCAGTCAATTAAAGCTTCTTGTTTTTGTATTTTCTTCGCATAACAGGCCTGCGTGTCATTTTGTTTAGTAAACTGAATAGAGCCATCTAATCTATCAATAAAGTTTATAAGCAATTCAGCTCCTTCATTTGCGAGTTCTTTTTCTAACTCACTGTAGTTTTGTTGTTCTATTTTTATTTCTTTTTGTAGCCCAATATCTCCTGAATCAAGGCCTTTATCCATTTTCATAATTGTAACGCCCGTAGTCTGATCACCTTCAATCATTGCTCTTTGAATTGGTGCGGCACCCCTCCACCGAGGAAGTAAAGATGCATGTACATTATAACAACCAAGTTTAGGTAAATTGATTACTTGTTCAGGTAATATCAGTCCATAAGCAACAACAATAATCATATCCAAATTCATTTCTCGTAGTTTTTTTAATTCCTCTGATGAACTAATCGAAGGAGGCGAGCTAATTTCTATATTTTTATCTTCAGCAAATTCAGCCACTGGTGAAATTGATAATTTCATTCCTCGGTTAGCCTTTTTTGCGGGAGATGTGTACACTCCCACCAAATGATTATTTGAAGAAATAATTTTTTTTAAAGATGGCACTGCGAATGGGGCTGTGCCCATGAATAGGATGCGATAATTTTTCATTTTATCTAAGCGACGATTCGTTCTTTTTTTGAATGTTTTCTTGTTTTGATGAGCTTCTTTACAATCATGTTGCGTTTCATATTTGATAAATGATCAATAAAAAGAATTCCCTCAAGATGATCCATTTCATGTTGGATGCAGGTCGCTAATAATCCTTTAGCGTTTAGGGTTGACTTTTTTCCATTATAATCAAGAAAGTTTATTTCACATTCTTCTGGACGATCAATTTCTGCGTATTGATCTGGGACCGATAAACATCCCTCTTCATACGTTGAAAGATTTTTTGTTTTTACTGTAATTTCAGGGTTAACAAAATAAAGGGGTTCTTTTATACCCTCTTCATTTCTCCAGCTTATATCCATCACAATTACACGCAAAGGAACTCCGATTTGAACTGCTGCTAAACCTATTCCAGGTGCGTCATACATGGTGTCCAACATGTCATCCATTAGATCCTGGATCTCTTTAGTCACTTCATCAACTGGTTTTGAAATCTGTTTTAAAAACGGATCTGGAGCAGTTAAAATCTTTTTTACTGTCATAATCTTTAGATAGGCTAACTTATATATAAGGTCAAGATTGAATAAAAAAATTGAGAAAATACAATAAAACTAAATTTTTTGTCGTGCCCTGAGAGCAGCGGCAATAGTTCCTTCATCCATGTAATCCAACTCTCCGCCAACAGGTACACCGTGACCTAAGCGACTTACTTCAACACTGTGTTTTGACAATGTATCTGCTACGTAATGAGCGGTTGTTTGACCATCAACTGTTGCACTCAAAGCCAATATGACTTCATCAATTTTCTCGCCTTCAATTCGATCAATCAGTTTTTTTAAATTTAAATCATCTGGCCCAATGCTGTTTATGGCTGATAGGGTGCCACCCAGCACATGATACAGTCCATTAAATACTTCAGATTTCTCAAGTGCCCATAGATCTGCGATATTTTCAACAACACAGATTTGATTTTTAGATCGACCCTCATCTGCGCAGATCATGCATGGAGAGTTTACATCGATGTTTCCACAAATTTCACATGTAACAATATTTTCACTCGATGATAAAAGCGACTCAGCGAGTGGGACCATTAACTGTTCTTTGTTCTTTATTAAATGAAGTGCTGCTCTGCTCGCAGATTTGGGTCCAAAACCTGGCAGTTTACTAATTAAAAGTATTAACTTATCAATTTCTGGATTAGATATACGGGATTTCATACTAGAAAGGCAGTTTCATTCCTGGAGGAAGTTTTATACCACCGGTAAGAGAACTCATTTCATCCGCAATTTTTCTTTGAATTTTGTCTCTCGCATCATTAAAA
The DNA here is from genome assembly GCA_902590345.1 of uncultured Pelagibacteraceae bacterium. Lineage (GTDB taxonomy): Bacteria > Pseudomonadota > Alphaproteobacteria > Pelagibacterales > AG-422-B15 > CACNXQ01. The sequence continues at coordinate 187,237 of CACIWK010000001.1, forward strand.
GCTGCAACTATCAAATCTTCTAAAATTTCTTTCTCATTTTTATCTATCGCTGTTTCGTCAATGTTTACAGAAGTTACATTATTTTTTCCATTTATAGTTATTTTAACTATTCCTCCACCTGAGATACCCTCGGCTTCCAGTGTTTCTACCTTTTCCTGAGCCTCAGCCATTTTTTTTTGCAAGTCTTGGGCCTGCTTAATCATATTGTTAAAATTATTCATATTTATTTCTCTTCAATTTGTTCAACTTCAGTTCCGGGAAAGAAATCAATAATTTCTTTTACTTTTGGATCCATTTCTGAAGATGTTTCTCCTGATTTATCCTGTATTTTATTATCATTTTTTTCAACCATATTATTTAGTTCACTTATTAATTCATTAGGTTTTGGTATGTCATTTAAATAAATGATCCTAATGATTAACATTTCAAGAGAAGTTATGGGAGAAAATGAGTCCGTAACTTCATGCAATCCCTTATTTAACATTTGCCAGATCATTGAGAGGGTAGATACATCTAGATTACCTGCTACCTCTTGTACTGCGCTATATTCACTTTCTGTAAGTGAGCTTTTAACTCCCTCAGCTGCATCAATATTAATCATAGTCAAACTATGAACAGTTTCTATCAGATCTTTTACGATCATTGATGGATCAGCTCCGTTGTCATAAAGTTCGTTTATTTTTTCAAGTGACTGTTGAGTTTGACCAGCAGTAATGAATTTGATTAGTTCTAAAATTTTGGTTGGATCATTTAAACCGATCATCTCTTTCACTTGCTCTTCAGAAATATGCTTACCTGAAAATGCAATAGATTGATCGAGTATAGAAAGGCCATCTCTTACAGATCCATCTGCAGCTCTTGCGATAATTTTTAATGCACCTTCTTCAAAATCAACTGACTCCTTTTCACATATGGATTTTAAAAAAATAACTAAATCATCAGGTTCAACCCTTTTTAAATCATATCTTTGGCATCTTGATAGTATAGTTGTAGGTATTTTTCTTACCTCAGTAGTCGCAAAAATAAATTTCACATGAGGCGGCGGCTCTTCCAATGTTTTAAGTAATCCATTAAAGGCTGCGGTCGATAACATGTGAACTTCATCTATAATATAAACTTTATACTTTGATGACACAGGCGAGTATTGAACGCCTTCAATCAGCTCTCTTATGTCAGCTATTCCGGTGCGCGATGCTGCATCCATTTCATAAACATCAACACTTCTTGACTCTGTTATCGCTTTACAATTGTCACAAACCCCGCATGGCTCGTTGTTGTCTTGCTCCGATATATTTAAACAATTTAGTGATTTTGCAATAATTCTAGCTGTTGTTGTTTTCCCTACACCTCTAACTCCTGTGAGTAAATAAGCGTTGGCAATTCTATTCATCTCAATTGCATTTTGTATTGTCTTAGACATGAGATCTTGACCAATAAGTTCACTAAACTTTAGCGGTCTATATTTTAATGGAATAGGTATGTTGGTTGTTTCGGACATAAAAATCACTAATCTTTAGTGGGAGATCAACGTAACCCAAATATCTTCGTTACGGCTGCTTCTTTTCAGACCTGACCGGATTGGCGAATAACTTGTCTACTCAATCTCCCAAAATATTGTATCATAACGAAAATAAAATGTTGTTTAATAAATAATAAATTAATGAACAAAATAATATTTGCAAATAATCCTCTCGATAGAATGTCAGGTTTTAGAAGCGATAAAGACTGGCAAAAAGCAAATTTATTGGACAATGAAACACGTTTTGTTGTTTTTCACTCAGGGAAACCATTGATACACGTGAGCAGTGAACCTGGCTCAAATTCAACAATTTTTTTAGCCACATATGATCAAATAAAAAATTTTATTGAAGATGCTTATTTGCTTTTCCTAGGCAAGTTAAAAAATAAAAGCTACTACGCCATAGATTTATCAAAAAGTAACAAAGACTTCGACAAAACTGCATTTCCTAACTGTAAATTTATTGATTTAAGATCGATAGCGCAGAGTATTTCCCCAGAAGACACAGGTATTCTTGCCCAGGCTAAGTCCATGGTCGAATGGAATTCATCCAATATTTTTTGTACCAGATGTGAAAGTTCCCGACTTGAAACTGTTGATGCAGGTTGCAAAAAAATTTGCAAAAATTGTAACGCAGAATTATTTCCTCGTGTTGACCCTGTCGTAATCATGCTTCCTATTTTTAAAGACAAATGTTTACTCGGTCGCCAAAAAATATTTCCACCCAGAATGTTCTCAGCACTGGCAGGTTTTTTAGAACCGGGTGAAACCATCGAAGATGCAGTTATTAGAGAAGTTAAAGAAGAAGTGGGATTAAATGTTACAAGTGTTGAGTATAAATTTACCCAACCATGGCCATTTCCTTCTCAATTAATGATCGCATGTTTCTGTCAAACAGATGGTGATACAACTGATTTAGATCAGGATGAAATTGAAGATGCAGTATGGTTATCTCGAGAAGACTTAAATCGTATATTCGTTGGTAAAAGCCCTGACAGGATATGGATACCTCCTGCAATGGCTGTAGCTCACCAATTAATTGTTGCTTGGATGCACAATAAGTAAACTAATTGTTTCTATATGAATGTTTTGGATAAACGCCTAAGACTTTCAGTTTTTCAGTATAAAAGGATAATTCTTCTAAAGCTCCTTTTACCGATTGATCTTCAGCATGGCCATCTAGATCAATATAGAATTGAGCTTTATTAAAATCACCATCAACAATAAAACTCTCTAATTTAGTTAGATTGACTCCATTAGTTGCAAAACCTCCAAGTGCCTTATAAAGAGCTGAAGGAACACTCTTTACTTCAAATATGCAACTTGTCAGGTATGACAATTTTTCGTTTCTTTCTTGTTGAAGATCTTTTGACATTATTAAAAATCGAGTTGTATTATTTTTGATGTCTTGAATATTTGTATCTACTATATCTAATCCATAAGTATCAGCTGCAAGTGTTGAGGCAATCGCTGAGTCTTCCATTGTCCCTTGCTCACTAATAAATTTCGCAGAACCTGCAGTGTCCGCCATTATGATGACATCTAAATTATATTTTTTTATCGCAGCATGACATTGTCCAATTGCCATAGAGTGACTACGTACATTTTTAATTGTATCTAAGGAAGCGCCTGGTTTTACCATTAACTGATGATTGATCTCTTGAAAGTGTTCTGAATATATTTTTAAATCATATCCACCAAGTAAGTAGTGAATATCCGCTACCCTGCCCGCGACTGAGTTTTCAATTGGTATCATGGCTAAATGACACTCTGATGCATTAACTTGCTCCATAGCAGACTCAAATGTTCTGCACGCAACAGGATTGTGATCAGGCGCAGCTTCAATGCACGCAAGATGTGAATAAGCTCCGAGTTCACCCTGGAAAGCTATTTTTTTCATTTGTTTAATATCTTTCTAATTTCTTCTAAGTCATCCGGAGTATCAACTCCGAGAGGTAAAAAGTCAATTAAACCAATTTTTATTTTCATATTGTTATCAAGTGCTCTTAATTGCTCTAATTTTTCATTTTTTTCTCGATCAGTTTGAGACAAAGTGACAAATTTTTCTAGAGCATCTCTCTTAAAAGAGTAAATACCTATGTGATGAAAAAGATTATTAGAGTCGTAATCTCCTTGTTCTCTTGCAAAATCCTCTGCATAAGATTCAGTTTCACTACCAGATAAATTACAGACTGCTTTTACAAATTGTTCTTTCTTTAGATCTTCCTCTCTTTCAAACTGGGTGACCAGTGTGCCTATTTCATCTTCTTCTGATGATAATAAATTTAAAACTTTCTCTAAAGCCATCGAGTTAATTGTTGGCAAGTCGCCTTGCAAGTTAATGATGTAATGAATCATTTTTCCTGGATCAATTACTTGAAGCGCTTCGTACATGCGATCGGTACCTGTCTGATGATTAGTAGAAGTTATGCATACATCGCCTCCAAGACTTTCAATACACTTGGCGATTTCATCACTATCTGTAGCAACCACTACTCGACCCAAATCAGAAGCTATGGCTGACTCCCAAACATGTTGGATCATTGGTTTGCCAGCAATGTCGAGCAAAGGCTTATTTGGTAGCCTGCTCGCTTGTAATCTGACCGGGATAATTATCGCTGTGTTTTCTTGGCTTATCATAAATAAATTATGCGACTAGAAGACGCATAAAAACTTGATTAAATTCGGTTATTGTTTAAATAATTATCTAATTACGTCAAGAGACATCATGGATTCATTTGAAATCAATAAAATTGTAGCCTGTGTATTAGTTGTGGCCCTTGTATTTATCGGTTTAGCAAATTTCAGTGAGATTTTATATCATGTTGAAAAACCCGAGGTAGCAGCCTATCAAGTTGAAGGTGCTGAAGATATGGTGGTGTCTGCATCAGCAGCAATGGCAGATGACACTGCTACAGCGGAACCTGAAATACCAATACAGACTCTGCTTGCATCAGCGGATATAGAAAAAGGTGCAAAGGTCTTTAAGAAATGTTCACAGTGTCATGTTGTGGAAAAAGGCGGAGCAAATAAAATTGGGCCAGCGCTCTGGGATATTGTAAATAAAGATATTGGTTCAAAAGAGGATTATAAATACTCAAACGCAATGGCGGCCTATGGTGGCAACTGGACATACGAACAACTTAACGGATATCTTTTAAATCCAAAAAAATATATTGAAGGTACAAAAATGTCTTTTGTAGGTCTAAAAAAAGAAAAAGATAGAGCGAACGTCATACTTTATTTAAGAAGTTTCAGCGATAATCCTGCACCCATTGAATAAGTTCAAATAATCTTCAATTTATTGATTGACGTTAGTTAGCACTATTACCTATTCTAATATTTAATGACGAGAGAAAATGTAGGATTATCAATTTATTTTGATAATAGAATGCTGCGCATCTTGCTGCTTGGAGCAATTAGTGGTTTTCCTTGGGTGATAATTGGAAGTGCTCTTTCACTTTGGCTTAAAGACTATGAATTATCAAGAAGTACAATTGGATGGGCGGGTCTTATTTTTAGTGTATATGCAATTAACTTTATTTGGGCGCCAATTATTGACCGTGTAAAAATTCCTTTCTTGACACAAAAAATTGGCCACAGAAAATCGTGGATCATTTCTTTACAAGCAATAATACTGGTATGTCTATTTATTTGGACAACTCTCAATCCTGTTACAAATTTAGAACTAATTATTTTAATTGGATTATTGATAGCTATTTCCTCGGCATCTCAAGATATAACAATTGATGCTTTAAGAATTGAGCAAATAGGTGAGAATGAAAAAGCATCAATGGCAGCTGGCGCATCAATAGCTGTGGTTGGTTGGTGGACGGGTTATAAAATAGGTGGAATGCTCACACTTTTTGTTGCTGATTATTTTGAACAGCAAGGCTTAGCTAATTATTGGCAATTAACTTTTCTGTTCATTTGCCTAATCATTTTTCTTTTTAATATCGGACTTTTATTTATTCCAGAAGATCTATCGAATAAAAGGCATGTTGCTCAAAAGAGTGATCAAGATCGTTTAAAGTTAAATAAATTTTCAGCCTGGTTTGTAAGTACTATCGTAAGTCCACTAATTAGTTTCTTCAAAAAAAATGGTTTAACCATCAGTCTGTTGATTATCGGGTTCATATTTTTATTTAAAATTGGTGAGGCATTTTTGGGACGTATGTCCATAATATTTTACGATGAAATGGGATTTTCAAAATCGGATATTGCAATTTACTCAAAAGGACTTGGATGGATAACAACAATTGTATTTACATTATTGGGTGGTTGGTTTTCCATAAAATCAGGTGTTGTTAGAGCGCTATTCATTTCAGGAATTGCAATGGCGATTACAAACATAATGTTTAGTGTAATGGCATGGTCTGAGAAATCAGTTTTACTCTTTGCTGCCGCGGTATTACTTGATGATTTGGCTGCAGCTTTTGCAACTGTGGCTTTTGTTACTTTTATTTCGCTACTTGTTGACCGAACATATACCGCAACTCAATATGCCCTTTTGGCATCGCTTGGAACAGCTGGAAGAACACTAATGGCATCATCATCAGGATCATTAGTCGACTGGTTGCAGGGTGATTGGGGTATTTTCTTTATAATTACCGCTGTCATGGTAATTCCTTCATTGATTTTGCTCTGGTTTATTAGAAATAAATTTTCATTTAATTAATTTATAATCTTCCAAGCTTTTTTATCTTACCATTTGATTTTAATATTCTTTTCTTCGCTGTACTTAGTGGCTCAATCGCTGTTTTCATATGAAAAGCATTTGCATGAATGATATTCGAATTATCAATCATCATCGCAACGTGCCCTTTCCAAAATACTAGATCTCCCGCTTTGAGATCTTTTTCATACTTGACTTCATTTGTTACGAATAGCTCTTGCATATCTGTATCCCTTGGAAAAGGCCTATTATTAATCTGATGAAGATTTTGGACTAGCCCTGAACAGTCTATGCCCATTGAATCTCTTCCGCCCCAAAGATACGGAGTATCTAGGTACTGCTTTGACAAATCTATATGATTGAATTTACTGCTTTTAATCTTTACTAGATCTAGACTTGGGCACCAGCCCAAATTTTTAATTAAAGAATATTTTCCCCTAATTTTAATTACCTCAACTAATGAGTTGAAACTTAAGTAACCTTTTGTAACACTTTTAATATCTGGTTTAGTGTAAATAACTGTTCTTAAGGAGATAACTTTTGAATTAGGTTTATAGATTTTTCTTGTTAAATTAATTGTAGGAGTATATCCAACATAATTATCTCTTCGAGACTGAATCCAAGACCATCCATTTTTGGTTTCAAAGACATCGCATTCTTCACCATACAATAGTTGGGTGCTTAATTTTGATCCTTTATTTGAATAAAGTGGAGTAAATGCACTTTTAACTGTAGCCAGCTTTGCCGTTACATATTTTTTTCTTTTTACAATAGCCTTGTATGCAGTTGATGCTAAATCTCTTCTTATTGGAGTAATTCTTGTGTCAAATATCACTTCTATTGACTAAAGGGCAAGACCGAGATAGAGAAAAACAATTATTAAAATACCAATACCGCCAAAGATCATGGTCGCCCTAATCGTGACATCTAACTCCCTAGCTGCAAATAGGTGATAGATTAATGAGCCGATTAGAGGAATGAACATGACGACAAATGTCCAAATTACTTTTCCAGTCGTTCCTCTGTATTTTGAAAGAAATAAATCAAATAATGCAGTAGACGTCCATGTCGCATATAAAAATATGGGAAGATAGTAGCCATAAAAGTTAAAAAATAATGATAAAAACGGTACATCATTTAATGGAAAAAAAGTAACACCTGGCATCTAAAATCTCCTATAAATAGGTTAAACAATTAAACTATTAGTTCAAATAGTTTCTTGCTTCTTCTGGTAATTCAATATCATTCAGCTCATCTTCGAATTGTTGAAAAACCTCAACAGCTGGCTTTACAGACTTTCTGATCATATAGGTAGGTAAATTTTTCTTATCATATCCTTGATTTAACAACTTTTCCATAATTGGCATATTTGGTTGATTTTCAGGTTTAGGAAAAGATCTCCAGTCACCTTGTTGATATCCGCCATCACTCGCATGAATAATTCTTGCAAGCGACGACCACATACCTGATAGATCTGAACTTAATGGAATATACCCTGCGTCACAATTATTTAAAGATTGTAAACCTGGCGGTATAGATGTATTAAAATAGTTTCCTTTAAAACAATTACCAAGATTGGATACACCACTAATTGCCATGTCTGCCCTGTTAGATGATAAAATTAGATTATCTTCAACTCTGTTTCCATGGGCTGGCCAATAATTCACATCAGCTGCTGCGGTAAGAATAACACCGTATAGATCATGATTAGCAATTACATTATTTTTGATTATGTTATTGTTGCCGCCAGCAATGATAACGCCGTTGCCAAAAGATAAGTAAGTTGATTTTGTAGCAGGAGCATCATTATTGTTGTTATTTTCAATTAAGTTCCCAATAATAAATGTCTCTCTTTCAGGGGGTAGTAATTCAGAATCTAATGTGTTAGGCGCTAGTCCTCCTTTGTTATTCCTAAATACTGAACTAATAATGTATAGGGAGCCTCCTGAATTCGTTCCGGAATAACCTAATCCATTATTTTCTGAAATAACATTATTTACAATTGCATCACAAGGATAGCATTGCCCAATATAAAAGCCTGCGTCAGGAGAACCTGATGCATAAGAATGTTCTAACACACCATCAACTGCATCAAATGCATAAACACCATAGTCGCCATTATTGTAAGCTGTTAAATATGATCCCCTGTAACCCTTAACTGTTGCCCAGTAAAAACCATTGAGCAATGCGTTACGTGCAGTAATGTTTTCAATCACAACGCCATCGACACCTGCAACAAGAACACCGTTGCCTCTTTCAAATTCACCATCAATAATTGTATTATTTCTATCCCAGCCACGTATTGTTATTGATGGAACATTCACAACAACTTCTTCGTAGTAAACCCCGGGTTTAATAAGAACTAAGTCCCCAGGATTTGATGCATTAACTGCATCTTGAATTGTTTCATAATCATTCGGTACATTTCTTACGGATCCAGAGAAAGATGAAACTACATCCATTTTTGAAAAGTTTGTATAGTCTTCATAATTAATATCACCAACAACAACAGATCCTACCATTCCCCATTCGCCATCAGGTGATGCATGGAATGAGCATAGGTATTTGTATAAGCCTTCAGCTTCATATGTAATATCTAGGTAATCACCTTTTGGTATTTCTTCATATGAGCCCCAGGTTTCATCAACTGCAATTACATTATGTGGATTATTGCCCCAATTATTAAATCTAACCTTGCCTCCCTCGTTTATTCTGACTACTGGAGGAGAGTAAGAATTATCTATTACACGTACTCCAGTGAAAGCGGCCGATTGATTTGGGTCATTGTCACACGATGTAAAAAAAATCAACGATGACAAAAAGAAAAGTATAACTATGAAACTTTTTTTTATATTGAACATCACTATTAAAATCCTACTAACAATCTTCTTGCAAGACCTATAATTGGTGCAAGGAAACCAAGATTACCTTTAGTCAGCATAAAGACTATTGCAATTATAATAGCAGCAAAAATAATTATTTTAATAACACGAGATAATTTTCCTGGTTCAGTATTAACTAAAGCTCGTATAATGAAATATAATGTAGCAGCACCTAAGACAAAAAAGACTAATATTTTAATCATGACATATTCAAATACAAAAGACTAGATTGACTTAAGAAATAAATCAACTGCTATAGGTTATTTTCAGCCTCGTATTTTTCTATTGCTTTAGAAAGTTCTTTCTTTTCATAGCAATTGAAATTGCAAAGTTCTGTTAAAATCGCGAGATTTTCTAATGCTTTACTGTATCTATCAGTTTGTAGAAATAATTCTCCTTGATAAGCAAGAATTCCCTCGTGTTTAGAGTCAATTTCTAATCCGGTACTATAGTAAATTTCAGCATCTTCAAATTTACCCAACTTACGACTGGTAAACCCAATTAAATTCCATCCACTCGCATTTAAGGGATTTTCATATACATAAGTTTCTAAATCTTTTAGAGCTCCCTCGAGGTTGGCTTTCTTTTCAATTTCAAATTCAATTCTTCTAAGCTCGTCATCATAGCCAGTTGAATTTTTATACATTCCACTACCGCCACCAGCAGACGAACCACTTCCAGAGCTACTACTGCCGCTAGAGCCGCCACTACCACCACTGCCGCCAGAGCCGCTACTACCGCCACTGCCGCTACTACCGCCACTGCCGCTACTACCACCACTGCCGCCAGAGCCGGCTGCAAAAGCAGAAAATCCAAGAAATAGACTTAAAATTATAACAAAAAATATTTTTTTCATACTTTCATCATTTAGTTCAGATGATATATATTTCAATCATAAGTATGACTGAAACTCAAATTTACTCATTTGGTGTGCCAATTATCCTTGCATTAATAGCTAGTGAGGTAATTTATTCAAGTATTTATAAGCTTAACTACTATACGCTAAAAGACTCTCTGGCTGGTCTGGGACTATTGGCAGGAAACTTTATTGTCGGTTTGCTCACAAAGGGCTCAATATTTCTTGCATATGTATATCTCTATCAATTCAGAATTATTACTATCGATGAGGTTTTACCTAGTTGGGTGGTATGGTTACTTACTTTCATAATCGTAGACTTTGTCTATTACTGGTATCATAGATGCTCTCATAGAGTAAGGTTTTTTTGGGCTGTCCACATGAATCATCATTCAAGTGAAGAGATGAATTTTTCGGTTTCTCTCAGACAAGCTTGGTTTGGTGGGATTAATAAATTTCCTTTTTTCATGATCATTCCTCTAATTGGCTTTAATCCAATTATAACTGCAGTTGCTAGTTTGATATTGATGTTGTGGGGCGTAACCGGTCATACACAATGGATAAAGAAATTAGGGCCACTAGAATATATATTTGTAACTCCATCTCATCATAGAGTTCATCATGGTAGTAATGAGGAATATATAGACAAGAATTATGGAAATTTTCTTATAATTTGGGACCGTATGTTTGGAACATTTGAAGAAGAAAAGAATGACGTCGTATATGGCATAAGAGAAAATGTTAAAACATTTAACCCAGTTAAAATAACATTCCTTTTTTGGAAAAATATGATTACTGATTATAAAAAATCAAAAAATTTAAGAAATAAGTTTCTTAGTCTATTTGGATCTCCTGAGTGGAAGCCATAATTTTAAATTATCTCGGATTATCACGAATATATTCTATAAATTGCTCTAGCTCAGGTATCTTATCATCTGAAATATCGCTATAAGACATACCAAACCGACTCTTAATCTCTAAAGCAATATGAGCATAAGGGTTGCGACCTTTTGGATGTGATGGGTGTTCGGGTAGTTTTCCTTTTAGCTCGTCACCAGTTTTTTGTATTAGTTTCCATATTTTCTTTTTATTTTCTTCGTTCATTAATAAATGCTTTTTATTTAAATCAATAAAAACAGTAAGTTATTAATCTATATCTTATTATATGCCGCCAAACTGGCAAATAATTATTATTAATAATTATCCATACTATTTAATAATACAATTCAAACCTAAAAAGAGATTTATTATGAAAACTGAAAAAATTTTTGAGCAAGTTATCAAACAAATTAAAGTTTTTGAAAGTGCGGGTGATAGGAGAGTTTTTAGCCGTCTTAGCCATTTTCGTCGATCGGTTTATGGTATCAGAATATGTTACGAGATTATGAGACTTTATTTTGATTCTAACATCAACAAAATTGAGTGTACGAAAGAATATCTGACGAAAAATATGTCAGACCTCGCATCTAGAGCAACTATTATAAATTTTATAAACGATGAGATTAGTAAAGGCTCACTTGTCACTCAAATAAGCTCTAAAGATAAAAGAGTAAAAATTATCCAGCCATCAGGTGAACTCATTGATGAATTCACAATGTGGCTAGATATGATAGATAAAGCAGCTTAATTATTCTGCAGCTTGTAGATTTACTGCTGAGACTTTTCCATCTTTTTCCTCAGCGTCGTATGATATTTTTTGGCCTTCATCCAATTTTTTCATACCAGCAGCTTGAACAGCTGTGATGTGTACAAAGATATCTTTATCACCTTCTTCAGGAGCAATAAATCCGTATCCTTTTTTTGGATTAAACCATTTAACAGTACCAGTAGCCATAGTTGTTATTCCTTTTTTATTTAATTTAGACTTCGTATTACTCCAAAAAAAGGAACAAAAACGTAATCTTTAGACGGATCTTATAGCTATATATAGACTAAAAGTAAATTGTTTTAATGATAATAATTGAATTAACTTTACGTTTAAATTTGCAAAATACTCATGTCTAAATAGATGGTATAACTTGATTTTATGGATCTGACTAAAGATAATATTTCAACTTTAATAAGGCAAATTGCAATTCCTTCAAGTGTTGGTACTCTTTTTCAAACACTCTATAACATCGTTGATGTTAAGTTTGCTGGATTAATATCACCTGATGCTATCACTGCTATTGCAAAATCATTTCCAATTTACTTCATTATTATTGGGTTTACCGCGGGTTTATCCATAGGAGTTACAGCGCTAATTTCAAATGCTCTTGGAAAAAATGATGAGAAAAAAGCATCGCTCCTTCTTGCACAGGCTATTCTTACTAGTTTAATTATATCTGTCGTAATTTCGTTGGTTGGAATTTATGGAACAGAACCTATTCTTATATTTTTGAAAACAAATCCTGAAATTATATTCTATGCAAAAGACTATATGGATATAATTTTTATTGGCGCCTCACTGTTTTTTTTACAATTGACCATTAATTCATTTCTAGCTTCTAAAGGGGATACAAAGTCTCTAAGAAATGTCCTAATTATTTCATTCTTTCTTAATCTAGTTTTGAATCCCACATTTATTTATGGAATATATTTTATTCCTGCAATGGGGGTGAAGGGTATAGCCTTAGCAACATTATGTTCACAACTGTTTGGACTAATTTATATTGTTATGAAGGTAAATAAGACAAATTTAAAAAAATTTCTTTACCCAGAATGCTTCGTGCCCAAATATAATTTACAAAAAGAAATTTTAACTCAAGCAGTTCCCGCTACAATTTCAATGATGCTCATTGGTTTGGGGGTTTTTGTCTTATTATTTTATGTTTCAAGCTACGGGGATTATTCAGCAGGCGGGTATGGTGCAGCGATCCGCTTTGAACAACTTTTTCTATTACCTGTTTTAGGCTTAAATGCCTCTACTCTCGCTTTAGTTGGTCAAAATTTTGGTGCTATGAATTTTAGCAGAATTCATGAGACTTATAATAGGTCAATTTTTTATGGAACTTTCTTTATGGCTATATGTGGACTATTTATTTTCTTTTTATCAGACTACATCATGTACTTTTTTAGCGATAATAAAGAAATTATTTTCTATGGATCAACCTACCTGAAGATCGCTGCATTTGCCGGACCTTGCTATCCAATTTTCTTTATTTCGTCAGCATTACTTCAAGGACTTAAAAAACCAAATTATCAAATGATAATTAACTTAATGAGAATGGTGATATTGCCAGTTTGCGGACTTTCCGTTGCAGTTCTCTATTTAAAAGTTGATTTTACTACAATGTTTTTAGTGATATTGATAATTAACTACATATTTGCAGCTGCAGTCTACAAATTTTCGACTTACCAAATCAGCTTTATGCAAAAAAACTATAATCCAAACTTTGATGCCGTTTGATTGAAAAATCCTTTATTTTTTTGATCTGAAATCCAATGATTTATAAAGTTTATCCATTCTTGGTCACCTCTCGGTAACAAAATTGCGAATAGTTTTGCATTTTTAGGCTCATCAATATTTATGATAGATAGCTCTGGATATAAATTGATAAGCTTCAAAGCATCAACTCTACTTGTTAATGATACATCAGCTCTTCCTGACAGTACTTCCTGATATTCACGCGCAGGAGCTTCAACCATCACAATATTTGAGTCTGGAAACGATTTTTTAGCTTCATTTTCAAAGACTGTTCCGAGCGTAACAGCAACTGTTGTATTTGCATTATTGATGTTATCCCAGCTTCCAATATTTTCTAAATTCTTAGCCAGAGCCATTGCTACCGTTCCGGTGCCATAGTATGAATTTGAATAACCAGCGGTAAGTGCTCTCTGAGTCGTTATTGAAGCGCTGGATGTCATGTGGTATTTAGAGGCTACCACACCTGAAACCAGATTTTTCCAATCTGTTGCAACAAACTCAATATCAACACCCATATCTTCAGCGAGTTTTTTAGCCACATCAATATCGTAACCCTCGTATTCATTCGTTTCGGGATTCATAAAGCTCCAGCCTGGAAAATCACCAGTTGTTCCGACTTTAAGCACACCAGTTTTCATAATTTCATCTAGTGTTGATGCATGTGATAAAGATGAAATAAATAATGCAATAGAAATTAATAAGGCATGAATGAGCTTCATATGATTTTCCTCTTTTTAATATTTTTTAAAAATTATACGTTTATATTTAAATAATATAATTATATTTTTTATCATGAATTTCAACATAGCTGGAAAAATCAATGTCTTCTTAGTACTTTTGTCTTTATTAGTATTAACAGGATGTTCATCAAATTATCAATGGGGCTGGTATGTAATTCTGCCAAATAATAAGATTGGACTATCGAATATAGAATTCTTAATTGGTGGTTTAGGTTACACCATAATTCTATCAGTAATATCAATTATAATTGCAATATTTTTGGGCTTAATTGTTTCTGTTGCAAGCATTTCAAGAAATAGAGCTCTTAACTACATAAATGTTGGCTATACAGAGATAATTAGAGCAATACCAGTTTTAGTAATGATTTTATGGGTTTATTATGGATTACCTGTTTTGCTAAACCTAAATTTTACTGCATTTACTGCGGGGATCATCGCATTAAGTATCTGTGAGAGCCCATTTATAGCAGAAATTTTCAGATCTGGTATCCAAGCCGTACCTAAAGGTCAAAAAGAAGCCGGTTCATCTATGGGTATGAATTTTTTTCAAATTTTCTACCACATCACGTTACCTCAAGCAGTTCGAATAATTTTACCCGCATTAGGCAATCAATTTGTTTACATGCTCAAGATGTCATCCCTTGTATCAATCATTGGTCTGAATGAGTTAACAAGAAAAGCTAATGAGCTCGTAGTGAGTCAGTATCGACCATTAGAAATTTATACATTTTTAGTATTAGAATATTTAGTCCTCATTCTAGTAGTTTCTTTTTTAGTAAGACGTCTTGAGAAGAGACTTAAGGTTTATTAAGTCCCACAAAAAGTTTTATAGGGAATATTTGTTTTAGTTGGCGTTTTCAAATATTTGATGTTTACTTTTTTTAACTGGTAAGGTGAAGAAATTATTTCGTTAAGCTCATTAAACTTATCAAGCTTTCCCTCTGTTTCTGCTTCACTAAGTGCTTCTTCAACTAAATAATTTCTTGGAATTAAAATTGGATTACAACTCATCATAACATCTAAATATTCCTTACTTTTAACTCTTTTTTTCCATTCTCTTTTCCAAATATTAAACTCATCATCTTCAAACTCTTTATCGTCTGCATGATCATAATTCATTAGATTGCAAAATGTATTTGTAAAATCCGGTTTTTTTTGTTGCATCCATTTGATTAAGTTGTTGATGAGTTCTTCATCATTTTCGCTTTGATCTTTAATACCTAGTTTTTTTTTCATCATTTGAAGCCATCTGTCCTTAAACAATGAACTAAACGTGTTTAAAAGATTTTGTGCAATTTCAATTGATTTTTTCTCGTTCTCATCGATGAGTGGTAATAAGCACTCTGCTAGTCTCACTAAATTCCATTGAATTATTGAGGGTTGATTGGCAAAAGAATATCTTCCTTGAGTATCAATTGAGCTAAAAACTGTATTGGCATCATAATGATCCATAAAAGCGCAAGGTCCATAATCAATTGTCTCTCCTGATATTGTTGAGTTATCAGTATTCATGACTCCATGAATAAATCCAACACGCATCCATTCTACAATTAAGTTTATCTGATTTTGCATGACAGCTTTTATGAATTCAATCGCTATATTTTCGGAGAATTTTAAATTACTGAAATGTCTTTTTATTGAGAAATCTAGAAGAGATTTCATGCTCTGATAATCTTTGTGTGCTGCTAAAAACTGAAAAGTACCGATTCTTATATGGCTGCTTGCTACTCGTGTTAAAATAGATCCTTTTAATGGAACTTCTCGGTAGACTTTTTCTCCAGTCTCAACAACTGCTAAACTTCTTGTAGTTGGAATACCTAAATAATACATTGCTTCACTAATTAAATATTCACGTAACATCGGTCCCAATGCAGCCTTACCATCTCCGCCTCTTGAATAAGGTGTTCGCCCTGAGCCTTTATACTGGATATCAAATATTTCACCTTCTGGGGTCATTTGTTCACCAATAACGTGAGCTCTACCGTCACCAAGAATTGTAAATTGCCCAAATTGATGCCCTGCATAAGCCTGCGCAAATGGCTTTGAACCATGAGGCAGTGTATTTCCTGAAAATAAATTTGATAGGTCTTTTTCAGAGATCCCTTTTAAATTTAGGCCAAGTTTTTTGGCGAGTTGATTATTGATAATTATTGTGCTTGGATTATTAACTGCGTCTGGTTTTAATTCTGAGAACAGTTTGTCAGATATTTGGGTATAACTGTTTTGTAAATTCCATCCTGGATCAGAAAGGGATACATTATTCTTCATTGTTGTTGTAAACTTAATTTAATTTTACAAATATTTATATCAAAATGTTAATACAAAAAGAACTTGAAATAGTAGTTGAAGGTAAAGGACTCTACAATATTACAGATATTATTAATCAAGCTATAAGCAAACATAGGATTTCAAAAGGTATCTGTACAATATTTATCAAGCATACTTCAGCTTCTCTAATTGTTCAGGAAAATGCAGACCCTAACGTTCTTAAAGATCTAGAAAATTACTACGACAAAATCGTACCCGAAAAGGATAATTACTTACATAGTGAAGAGGGTCCGGATGATATGCCTGCACATATTAAATCTTCACTAACCAACACAACACTGAGCATTCCAATTAAAGAAAAAAAACTTGATCTTGGTATATGGCAAGGAGTGTATTTGTTTGAGCACCGGTACAAGAATAATGATCTTGGGATAAAAAGAATTATTTCAATGACAGTGATAGCCTAGTGAGGCATTCTAAATTTATCATGGCAAGCTTTGCAACTTGACCAAATTAAATTCTTTTGAGCCTCTTTTAATTCATCTCCTGTAAGGTTAGCAGCAATTTGGGTAAATTTTTTGACTTTGTCTGAGGTTTCAATCATCAACGCATTGAATTCATCTTTTTGAAGCCAAATAGTTGGCAAAGCTTCTGTATCATAACCTGTTTTTGAATTATCAGGGAAAAGGTCGATGAGCTTATCATAATTGACGCTCATTTTTTTAGAGAGCTCTATTACTTTATCATTATTACCTTTTGCTATTTCTGCAGACATTCTCTTTGCATGGCTATAATTTTGCTTAAATAATGATTTTCTTTCTTTTATAATTTTTCCATGGTCGTCGGCAAAACTAATAAAAACAAGAAATAGAGAAGCTAAAATTGATGAAAGCAGTATTTGCAAAATTGTTTTCATATTTTAAATATATATTATGAAAATTAAAAATGACAATAGCACTTATGGGATTCTTGCTCGAGCCTTTCACTGGCTCACTTTTTTAATTTTATTATTTCAACTACCTTTAGGACTTTATTTAGACAATTTGGAGTTTTCTGAATTTAAACTAACCGTTGAAAATATACATATTGTTATTGGCATAAGTATTTTTTATTTAACATTACTCAGATTGATTTGGAAATTTCTTAATCCAAAGCCAATAACTTCGGCTGTAAATAAATTACAATTGATAGCATCAAAAGCAGTACATGGACTATTTTATGTTACGCTTCTTTTGATTACAATCAGTGGAATCTTAAAACTTTTACTTTCTGGAGAAGAAGTAAATTTTATTATATCTAAGGTCTACATTGACTATTTTAACTATGAACTTGCGGACCAATTCCACGTTGTTCATGTTATTTCAGCGTATTTTTTGGCGCTTCTTTTCACTATTCATTTAGGGGCTGTTGTGTATCATCATCTCATACAAAAAGACCCTATATTAAAAAAAATGCTGTGATTAAAGATGACCGATAATTCTAATTTGTCTCAATTTCTTGATAGACTAGAAAAATTAAGTGATGAAACTCGAACTGAAGCAAAAAATAAAAGGCATAAACTTGGATTAAGAACAGCAAGAGAAAATCTTGATCACTTAGTTGATAATAAAAGTTTTTTAGAGTACGGAGCTTTTGCGGTAGCAGCTCAAAGAAATAGAAGAAAGTATGAAGATCTTCAAATTGATACTGCGGCAGACGGTATTATTACTGGATTTTGTAAAATCAATTCTGATCTTATTGGTGAGGAAAAGTCTTATGCGGTCAGTATTGTTTACGACTATTCAGTATTGGCAGGTACTCAAGGTTTTTTTCATCATAAGAAACTTGATCGCATCTGTGAAAAAGCAAAAGAGTTTAAACTTCCAATAGTCATCTATACTGAAGGTGGAGGTGGAAGGCCTGGAGATACAGATGTAACAACATCTGTTGCTGGTTTGCATGTCCCATCTTTCGCACTCTGGGCAAGTTTGTACGGTAGATGTTTGAGGATTGCTATTAATAATGGATTTTGTTTTGCTGGTAATGCAGCTCTTTTTGGAAGTGCAGACATCAGGATTGCTACAAAAAATTCCTGGATAGGAATGGCAGGTCCTGCAATGATTGAAGGTGGTGGACTTGGAAAGTTTGATCCAAAAGAAATAGGACCGTCAGATATTCAAAAAAATAACGGAGTGATTGACTATGTTGCTGAAGACGAAAAAGAGGCAACTATTATTGCTAAAAAAATACTCTCATACTTTCAAGGAGACATTAAAGATTGGAAAGCTGATGATCAGACTCAACTGAGTAATATTATGCCCAAAGATAGAAGATGGTCTTATCCAGTAAGAGACATTATAAAAATAATTTCTGATATTGAAGAATTTACCGAGATAAAACCTGAATATGGAAAAGGAATTGTTACGTGCTTTATTAGAATAGAAGGAAAGCCTTTTGGGTTATTGGCAAATGATAGTCAACATTTAGGAGGCGCAATTGACTCAGAAGGAGCTGACAAAGCATCTTCTTTTATTGAAATATGTAGTGAATATGGTTTGCCACTTATTTCACTAGTTGATACGCCTGGATTTATGGTGGGGCCAGACAGTGAGAAAGAAGGGGCTGTAAAAAAAATGTCAAATCTCTTTAAGATTGGGTCGAAAGTAAAAGTACCTTTAACAGCAATTTTTTTAAGAAAAGGTTATGGACTTGGAGCTCAGGCAATGGTTGGTGGTAGTCTTCATGAACCAGTGTATACAGCAGCCTGGCCAACAGGTGAGTTTGGAGCAATGGGGTTAGAAGGAGCTGTAAAACTTGGGTTTAAAAAAGAGTTAGAAAAGATTGAAGATAATTCAGAAAGAGAGAAATTATTCAATAGTCTAGTTGAAAAGCTCTATGATAAAGGAAAAGCCATAGAAGCTGCTGCTCACCTTGAAATCGACGCAGTAATTAATCCATCTGAAACACGAAGTGTTATCTTAAAATCACAAAAGGCCTTTGCATGAGAGATTATGAATTGGATGACAATGGATATTACAAAGCAAGATTAGGATTGATCGTTCTTCAGAGCGATGAAACTATCGAGCAAGAATTCAGAACCATTCTTGATCAAAGTATATCAATCAATCACTCACGCATTTACTGTGACAATATTGTAAGTAATAAAAATCTTAGACTTATGGAAAAAGAATTGCCAGCAGCATCTGCGTTATTACCTGATATCCAGTATGATAGTATTGGATATGCTTGTACATCAGGCGCAACAATTATTGGCTCAGATAAAATTGAAAGTCTTATAAATAAAAAACATAAATCGGCATTTGTAACTGATCCAATAAGAGCTGTAAAAAAAGCTATGAGTACATTGGGCTGTAGAAAAATTAATTTTGTGTCACCCTATCAAGAATCGGTAACAAAATCTTTACGTGATCATTTACATGCTAATAATTTTATAATTCAAAATCAAATTTCTTTTAATGAATCCGATGATAAGAATGTTGCAAGAATTTCAGATAAAGACAGCCTCGAAGCTATATTAGAAGTTGGTAAACAGGATTGTGAAGCTGTATTTATTTCATGCACTAACCTCAAAACATTTAAGATTATCAATGAAGCAGAGAAAGTATTAGATAAACCAGTAGTCTCATCAAATCAGGCGATTAGCTGGCAAATGTTAAGAGAGGCTGGAATTAATAGTACAGCTGGTCCAGGAATTCTTTTTTCAAAACATTAGCTAAGAGCTAACCAGATACCAACACCCACCATTAAGAAACCTGCTAACCCATTAATAAGCCTGATATTATTTTTTTTTTTAACATAATGCCTAAAGCTTGACCTCCAGTTGCATAAATCATAAGTGAAATAAACTCAATTATAAGAATAATTATTACGAGTGCTGACATTTGTGGGATTAAATTTGCTTTGTAATTAATAAATGCAGGTACCATTGCAATAAAAAATGCCCAACCTTTTGGATTCGCAACAGCAGTTATAAAGCCTTGCATTGCTAACTTAAAAAAATTTATTTCAAATGAATGTGAACCATCCAAATTTAATGCTAGTGATCCTCTTGAGTTAATCATCTGATACCCAACAAACATCAAATAAAGACCACCTCCATATTTGAAAACGGCAAATGCAATTGGAAAAGATGAGATGATCGCTCCACCTCCTACCACCGCTGTACCTGCCACAATTAAAACTCCAATTAATTCTCCAACCATCATTTTCATTGTATTTTTTACACCTATTGTAATTCCCATTGTTAAAGCAAGTGTCATGCATAAACCTGGTGTAATGGATATTATGAAAAAAACTGGTATGAAAAAGTAAAGTAATGAGAAATCAAAGATCATATGAACGAGCAATAGTATTTAAGGGAGCAAAAAAAACGGGGCGCAACACAAACCCCTAAAGGTCTCCATTCCGCCCCGAAACTCGGCTTCCCGCCGACAAACTCCCCGAAGGGCTTTCGTTCTTTGTTCGTCCGATGGATTAATGTTAGCAAATAGGAAAAATATTTTAAATAAGTTTTGTTAAAAAAACTCCTTGTACGATGTGGATAAGTGGATAAATAGTTTTTACTATAAGAATCAATATTTAATAAAAAATACTTAATTAAGATTCCATACCCCAAGATAAAGAATTCCATATTCTTTCATGAAAATAATAAATAGTTACCTTCGTAATTACTTCCAATGCAGCAATTAAACCAGCAGTTTCAAGAACTGAAAAATCTGATTTTAAAATTACTAGGTAACTGATTAAGAATGTGTCTGCTGTTGCAGTTACTCTCCAGGTAAGAGCTTTTACCAATGATCTTTTTTTTGAACTCTTAGGCACAATATTTAATTAGTTATCTAAAAAAACATTTCAAATATAAGTTTTTTTATATTTGTTCAAACAATTAAACTACTGATTTAATTTGCCATTTTGACTAGTGGTGTTTCTTTAATTGGAAAATGAACTACTGCAGAAGCAAACCCTAAAATCACACAAGCCCACCACATAATATCATAAGAACCATAATAATCATAAAACCTGCCTCCAAACCATGATCCAACAAACGAACCGACTTGGTGAGATAAGAAAGTAAAACCATACAGCATAGACATATATTTTGATCCAAAAATAACTGATATTATTCCACTGGTAAGAGGCACTGTAGATAGCCATAGAATTCCAAGAAGTGACGCAAAAATTAAAACTGTTATTTCATTTTTTGGCAAAAAGATAAAAATTAAAAACAGTAGGGCACGTAGAGTATACAAGATTACCAACAGATTTTTTTTAGACCTTAGGTCACCTAAGTGACCAAAAACAAGTGTGCCTATTACATTAAATAAACCGATTAGTGCTAAAGACCAGGAACCGATCCACATGGGCAAAGATAAATCATCGAGGTATGCGGGTAGATGAGTTGCAATAAAAGAAATATGAAAACCACAAACAAAAAAACCAATTGTTAGTAAGACATAGCTCTTATTTGCAAAGGCTTCATTTAAAACAGATGCTAAAGACCTATTAACTTCATCATTTATTTCACTTTTGGATGAATGCTTTGTTAATACTAGTGAGAATAAAATCATGATAAGTGAGATAAAACAAAGATATAAGATTGATCTTTGCCAATCACTCATTTCTATTAAGAAGCCTGTAAGAGGAACAATTAAAAATTGACCCAGAGAACCGGCAGCCATTACAACACCTAGAGATAATGTTTGATATTTGCCTGTTACAGCTTTACCAACAGCCCCTAATATTACAGCAGTACCACATCCAGCGCATCCAAATCCAAAAATTATTTGTGAAACGATTAGAAGTATTGAACCTTCAACAAGTGACATTAAGTAAAGTCCAATTAAAAAGAAAATTACTCCTAATAGGCCAGCTACCGATGAACTATATTTATCTGCTATGGCGCCAAAAATTGGTGATCCGATGCCAATCATAAGAAATTGTATTGCAATGGCAAACCCAAATACTTCTCTACCAGTTTGTATATGTTCAGAAATTGGGATCAAATAAAGTCCAGAAGAATGCCTTATACCGAATGAGACAAGCAAGAGTATGCAGCCTCCAATAATCACTAAAGTTGAATAAGAATGTCTAAATAACTGCATGTTTTAATTTATATACTTCCAACGTCGAATTGATACTATAAATCACATGATATTTACAATTATATACCTTCTGGTCTTGGTAATGCTTTTATCTATGGTGATTTATAAGCAGGCGAAGAAAATTGAGAGTACAAGAGCATTTAATGAAAGAACAATGTTAATCTTATGGCTTGTACTTGGAATGGTTGGTCTCATCACTGGAGGGTTGTAACACCTAAACATTTATTGCACTGGTATGATGATCTGGTTTTTATGCAAAAAATTTTACTTGTATTTTTAATATTATTTTTCTCGCTAAAAAATTCATATTCTGACAATAATATTAAGGATAATTCTCCAGAAATATTTGAAGGAGTCTCAGTAGAGCTTGATAGATTAGAAATTCAAGAGTCACTCAATCTCAAAGAAAATGGAAAATCTGTTTCAGGTAAAAACTGGATGATTGTTACAGCAAACGCCTATGCTTCAGCTGCTGGTGCAAAAATATTACAATCTGGAGGTACAGCAGCAGATGCAATGGTTGCAGCTCAATCTGTGTTAGGCTTAGTCGAGCCTGAGTCATCAGGAATTGGTGGGGGTAGTTTCTTATTATGGTATGACGGTGTAACAGGTAAAATAGTTACTTTAGATGGTCGTGAGACTGCACCACAAAACTCAACTTCAAATCAATTTCTAAAAAGTGATGGAACTAAAATGAAGTTTTTTGATGCTGTCATAGGTGGTCTATCGGTCGGTACACCTGGAACTCTTGCATTAATGTTTGACGCTCAAAAGAAATGGGGTAATCAAAACTGGGAAAACCTCTTTGATGAAGCAATTTTCTTAAGTAAAAATGGTTTTAAAGTTTCAAAAAAATTATCCTCATCAATTGAAAGAGATAAAGATAGACTTAGCAAAATAGATAAAACGAAAGAATATTTTTTACCAAACGGGAATAGTTTAAAGCACGAGCAGGTATTGAAGAATTATGCTTATGCAAGCACAATGCAAAACATTGCTACCAATAACATTGAAGATTTCTATAAAGGATCAATTGCGCAGGACATTGTTAGCACAGTAAAAAATCACACCAAAAATCCTGGCTTTCTAGAAACTGAAGATTTGAGCAACTATAATGTAATAGAAAGAGATCCAGTTTGTGTGAACTATAAGGTATACAAAATATGTGGTATGGGCCCACCATCGTCTGGAGGAGTAGCAGTCGCGCAAATATTGAAAATTTTAGAGTCTTATGATCTTCAGTCTCTGGGCTATTCAAATCCTATAACATGGCAAATAATTGGAGATGCGACTCGTCTTGCATTTGCTGATCGCGATCGATACTTGGCAGATAGTGATTATGTCAGTGTACCTTTGTCTGGTCTTTTAAATGACAATTATCTGATTGAAAGGTCAAAGAAAATCAAAGTTGGAACGAAAACTGAAAATGTAACCTCAGGTAAACCGTCTAGCGACTTTGTTTACAATTACGGAATAGACAACTCATTAGAGCTGCAATCTACAACGCATATTTCAATTTATGATCAGTATGGAAACGCACTCTCGATGACATCGTCAATTGAGAATGCATTCGGATCAAGATTGATGACGGAAAGTGGTTTTTTACTTAATAATCAACTTACCGATTTTTCATTTAATGAAAGAATTGATGGCAAGCTGATTGCAAATAGATTAGAGCCTGGGAAAAGACCAAGATCATCCATGGCGCCAACAATTGTACTAAAAGATAGAAGGCCTATTATTGTTATTGGCTCTCCAGGTGGTAGCAATATTATCAGCTTTGTAGTCAATTCAATTATCGCATTACTTGAATGGGATATGAATATTCAAGAAGCAGTCTCTCATCCTCATGCAATTAATAGGTGGGGGAAATTTGAAATAGAAGAATCTCTTTACTCTTCAAATCTTGAAAATTCTCTAAAGGCCATGGGATACGATACTAAAATAAGAAAATACTATTCAGGCCTAAATGGAATATACATTGATACTGAAATTTATGGAGGCTCAGACCCTAGACGTGAGGGAATTGCACTGGGCAATTAACTAAAGAACAATGCTTGTCTTATGGCTTGTACTTGGAATGATAAGTCTAATTACCGGTAGACTTTAGATGTATTTATCCATTACGGTAGGTATATGAGTAGCCATTAATAGCTGGAACTCCGCCAAGATGAGCATAGAGTATTTTAGATCCTTTTTTAAAGTAACCTTTCCTGGCTAAATCAATCATTCCTTGCATAGATTTGCCCTCATAAACAGGATCGGTAATCATGGCTTCAGTTTTTGCTGCCATACGAATAGCCTCATTAGTTTCTTCACTCGGAACTCCGTATGCTGGATATGCATAGTCAGGAATTATTATTATTTCATCATCTCTAACTGTTCTTCCAAGTTCAACTAAATCAGCTGTATTATCTACAATTTCTCTTACTTGCTTGACTAATTTATCTGGTGTACCCGATCCATCAATGCCTATGACTCTGTGTGCACGGTCATCTTCTGCGAACCCAACGATCATCCCCGCCTGAGTTGAGCCAGTAACTACACACACAATGATGTAATCAAATTTTAATGACATATCTTTTTCTTGCATTCGAACTTCTTCAGCAAATCCTACGTATCCCAGTCCACCATATTTATGAACAGATGCCCCAGCTGGAATTGCATAAGGCTTACCACCGCTATCTTTCACGGATTGAATTGCGTCTTCCCAACTTTTCCTAATCCCAATATCAAAACCATCAGGTACTAGCCTGCTATCTGCTCCCATCAAACGCGTCATTAAAATATTGCCAACACGATCATAAACTGCATCTTCATGAGGAACCCAACTTTCTTGAACAACAACACACTTCATGCCAATTTTAGCTGCAGTTGCAGCTACCATTCTAGTATGGTTAGATTGAACACCACCAATAGAAACTAATGTATCAGCTCCAGAAGCAATAGCGTCTGGAACAATGTATTCTAGTTTTCTTAGTTTATTTCCACCCATAGCCAAACCTGAATTACAGTCATCTCTCTTTGCATATATCTCAACATCAGCGCCTATTGCTTCAGTCAAACGCGGCAGATACTCAATTGGAGTCGGTCCATAAGTAAGTGGATATTTCTCAAATTTATCTAAATTCATGGCCATCACATTATAGAAAAATTTTTCAATGAAAATAGCTTTAAAATGGCGGAAAGGATGGGATTCGAACCCACGATACGGTCACCCGCATACACGCTTTCCAAGCGTGCGCCTTCAACCACTCGGCCACCTTTCCTTATTCAACTTTTAAAGCAGCTATAAAGGCTTCTTGTGGGATATCGACCTTACCGTAAGTTCTAAGTCTCTGTTTTCCTTTTTTCTGCTTATCAAGTAATTTTCTTTTTCTATCAGTAGCTCCGCCACCATGTATTCTCTCAATTACATTTTTTCGATATCCTCTGACAGTTTCGCGGGCAATAATTTTTCCGCCAATTGCTGCTTGAATTGGAATATGGAATTGATGACGAGGAATTAATTCTTTTAGTTTTTCACAAACAGCGCGACCTTTTTTTTCAGAAAAACTTCTGTGAACAATAATTGACAGAGCATCTACTGACTCATCATTTACTAATATACTAAGTCTTACCAAATCACTTTCAATATACTCATCAATTTCATAATCAAAACTTGCATATCCACTAGAAATTGACTTCAAGCGATCATAAAAATCAAAAACAATTTCATTTAGAGGTAACTTATAATTTAAAATTACTCTTGATCCAGAATAAGATAATTCTGTTTGCATTCCTCTCTTATCTTCACAGAGAGATATGATGCTACCTAAATATTCATCGGGACAAATAATTGTTGCTTTAATCCAAGGTTCAGAAATACTTTTAATTTTCATAACCTCAGGCATATCTGCTGGGTTATGTAATTCAAGTGAGCTTCCGTCATTTAATACTAAATTATAAATAACACTTGGAGCTGTAGTTATAAGATCTAAATTGAACTCTCTATCAAGTCTCTCAACAATAATTTCTAAATGTAATAATCCAAGAAAACCACATCTAAAACCCATTCCAAGAGCCGCTGAGGTTTCTTGTTCGAAATGAAAACTAGAGTCGTTAAGCTTTAACTTAGCTAATGCATCTTTTAAGAATTTAAAATCAGCAGCATTTGTTGGAAATAATCCACAAAATACTACCGGCTGACTTGGCTTGAAGCCAGGTAAAGGCTCTGATTGTTTATCGTTAGCTAGTAGTATTGTATCCCCAACCTTAGTTTGAGCTACTTCTTTAATTGCAGCTGTTATAAAACCTAATTCACCAGCATTGATAAGCTCGTTATCTACCATTTTTGGTGTAAAACATCCAATTCTCTCTATTAAATGTTTTGTATTAGTTTGATGAAAACGAACCTCCATACCCTTTTTTAGAACTCCATCTATCACGCGAACCAATATCACAACACCCAGGTAGGCATCATACCAACTATCTACTAGCATTGCTTTTAATTGTTTACTTTCATCACCTACAGGAGATGGTAATTCATTTACAATATTTTCTAAGACTTCTTCAATGCCGAGGCCTGATTTAGCAGAAATTTCAATTACATTACTGGTATCAATACCTAAAATATCTTCTATCTGTTTTTTTACTCTCTCGGGATCCGCTGCTGGTAAATCTATTTTATTTAAAACCGGTATAATTACATGATCATTTTCTACTGCTTGATATAAATTAGCTAATGTTTGAGCTTCAACACCCTGACTTGCATCAACAACCAATAGCGATCCCTCACAAGCAGATAATGATCTGTTAACTTCATAACTGAAGTCAACATGGCCAGGCGTATCAATAATATTAAGTGTGTACGTTTGACCATTTTTTGCTTTGTATTTTAATTGTACAGTTTGAGCCTTGATTGTTATTCCACGTTCTCTTTCAATATCCATAGAATCAAGTACCTGTGCTTTCATTTCTCTTTCAGAAAGCCCGCCACAAAATTGAATCAATCTGTCAGCTAAAGTAGATTTTCCATGATCAATATGAGCGATAATAGAAAAATTTCTTATGTTTTTAGTGCCAGTCATAATATTTTTAATTTAGGATCTAACAGTTCCGGAAGTAGACTTTTCCACAGATTCAATTATTTTTGAACTTATTTCAGAAATGTCATTTTCGGCAAGAGTTTTTTCGTTAGATTGTAATGTAACCTTAATAGCAATAGACTTTTTATCTTTTCCCAGACTATCATCTTCAAATAAATCAAAGATTTCAACATTTCTAATTAATTCCTTATCTACCTTAAAGGCTGAAGTAACAACTTCTTCGCTTTTTACTTTTTTATCAATAACAAAGGCAAAGTCTCTTGTGACAATCTGAAAATCACTTAAGTTAAGTACAGGCTTGTTGGTAGTTTTCTTTTCTGTATTTGGCAGTTCATCAAGGTATAACTCAAATATATTTATTTTATTTTTAATCTTAAATTGACTTGCAACTCTTGGATGCAACTCTCCAAAATATCCAGCAATTACTGAATTATTAATTTTTATCGAACCAGATCTTCCAGGATGATACCAGGATGGACAGTCATTAGAGACAGATATTTTTTTGTTACCTGGCATTAAATAGTCAATTAAGGAAGTTAAATCCTGTTTAACGTCATATATATCAAATTCCGTCTGTATATTCTTCCAAGACTTTTCTGTCTTAATTCCAGATTTAATTCCACATGCAACGTTCAATTGATCCTCGGGAGATGTTGATCTGTACTGACTACCTATCTCAAAAATCGAGAATGAGTCAAAGTTTCTATTCTTGTTTTTTTTAATTGCTTGAAGAAGATTAGGTAGAAGATTGGGTCTTAATATATCCAGATCCTCTGATATGGGATTTACAATTTTTAATTTATTTATATCACCAAATACTTCACAATTTTTTGAGTCTGTGAATGAAAATGTTACTAATTCATCATATTCAATTGAAGCAATGAAGTGTCTAGCTTTCATCAACTTCTTTTGTGCGTAATTTAAGATATTTTTATTAATTTTACTTTTTAGTCTAATATTACTTGTCGGAATATTTTCATATCCTTTAATACGAATAACTTCTTCACTTATGTCAGCTTCTCCGTTAATATCTTGTCTCCATGAAGGTATTAAACATTTAATAACATCACCTGTTTGGCTCGTTTCAATTCCTAAAGAACTAAGTATTGATATCAATTCTTTGTCAGACACTTCAAAACCAAGTCTTCTTGAAATATAACTACTAGAAGTTGACACTTCATTTTTATTTTCTTTTATATTTCCAGCCAACTCAACCTCACTGCACTCACCACCACATATTTCAAGAATTAATTGTGTTGCAAGGTCTATCCCTTTTAAAGTTGAATTTGGATCAATGCCTCTTTCAAAACGATATCTTGCATCACTTAGAATTGACAAGTTTCTCCCCGTCTTGGCAGTATTAATCTCATCAAATAAGGCTGACTCAAGTAAAACGTTCTTTGTCTCAGTGCTGCAACCTGTACTTTCGCCTCCCATGATCCCCCCTAAGCCTAGTACTTTTTTTTCATCAGCTATTACGCACATACCATTTTTTAGGTGATAATCTTTTTCATCTAGCGCTAGGAAACTTTCTCCATCATTTGCTGAGCGTACTATAATTTTGCCGTCTATTTTGTCTGCATCGTAGACGTGAAGTGGCCGGTTCTCGTCATACATTACAAAATTAGTTATATCTACCAGTGCAGATATTGGCCTTAAACCTATTGACTTAAGTTTATTTTTAAGCCATTCCGGGCTTTCAGTATTCTTTACATTTCTAAAATATCTTCCAGCAAAGGCTGAGCATATTTTATTATCTTGTATTTCAATTTTAATTGGTGATTTAAAGGAGCCTTTTTCTCTAGATATTTTTCTCTCTAACAATTCCCCCATGCCAGCTGAGGCAAGATCTCGAGCTATTCCTTTTACACCAAGACAATCTTGTCGATTTGGAGTGATACCAATTTCTATTACAATATCATTAAGGCCATAAATCTCTGAAAAAGATCTTCCAATAGTTTCTTTTTCCTCAAGTCGAATTATTCCATCATGCTCATTTGAAATACCAAGTTCATATTCTGAACACATCATTCCATAGGACTCTACTCCTCTAATCTTGGCAGCTTTAATTTTCATTTGATTAACTGGAATAGTTGAACCAACTGGCGCATAAACCACCTTCATGCCTTTCTCTACATTTGGCGCACCACAAACTACATCAACTTTTTCCTTGCCAATGTCAACTTTGCATAGTTTTAATTTATCCGCATTTGGGTGTTTTTTTTCTTCAAGCACCTGTCCAACAATAAAATCCTGATATGCTTTTCCCGTGTCTTGAATATCTTCAACTTCAAGACCGATTGAAGTGAGTTTCTTTTCAATTTCTTCAAAATGAGCATTTGTCTTAAGATGCTCAGTTAACCACGAATAACTAAATCTCATCTAGCTTAAGTCTCCTATGATCGAAGGTATGTTCAAAGGTGAAAAGCCATAATGCTTATTCCATCTAAGATCACTATCAAAGAAAGTTCTTAAATCACTAATTCCGTATTTAAGCATTGCAAGCCTCTCTATACCCATACCAAATGCATAACCTTGATATTCATTTGAATTGATATTTACATTTTCAAGCACGTTTGGATGAACCATTCCACACCCTAAAATTTCCAACCAATCCTCACCCTCTCCAATAATTAATTGATTCCCTTTCTTAGTGTATCCAATATCAACTTCTGCAGATGGTTCAGTAAAGGGGAAATGACTAGGTCGAAATCTCATATTTAATTTATCAGTCTCAAAAAAAGTCTTGAGGAATATTTCTAAACATCCTTTGAGGTGGCTCATGTTGCTTTCCTGATCTATTACTAAACCCTCAACTTGATGGAACATAGGAGAGTGCGTTTGATCATTATCACATCTAAACGTTTTTCCGGGAGCAATTAATCGAATTGGTGGTTTTTGCTTTAACATACTTCTTATTTGAACTGGCGAGGTATGAGTTCGCAGAACATTTGGCATTCCATCAGTCTCAGTTTCAACATAAAAAGTATCATGCATTTGCCGTGCAGGGTGGTGTTCTGATGTATTTAAAGCAGTAAAATTATTGTAATCAGTTTCAACTTCAGGTCCTTCAGCAACAAAAAAATCTAAGTCGCCAAATATAGTTATAACTTCCTCTATAACCTGACTGATTGGGTGAATAGTTCCGTATGACTTTGAAGTAGATAGAGTGATATCTAAAGTTTCAGAGTTAAGTTTTTTTTCTAATTCCTCGCTATTTAACTCTTCAGTCTTTGAAGCTATTATTTCAAGAACAGTGTCTTTAATTTTATTTAATTTTTCAGCATGCTGCTTTCTTTCATCTCCAGAAAGACTGGCTAGCTCTTTCATTTCGAGAGAAATAATACCTTTCTTACCAAGAAATTTTATCCTAAATTCATTTATGCTTTCGATATTTGTAAATTTATCTGAAGCTTTTTTAATTTCAGTTTCTAACTCTCTAAAATCTTTCATCGTAGAACAACAATATCAGATTTAGTTTTTTCTGTAATAATAATATGCTTGAGAATATGATGCCAACTGAATTATTTGGCTGAGGACTGAACCTGTTTTGCTAAATGCTCAAAAGAAGTAGGTTCATTCATAGCAAGATCAGCTAAAATTTTACGATCTAATTCGATGTTTAATTTTTTTAGACCATTCATGAAAACTGAATAAGAAATTCCATGTAATCTAGCTCCAGCATTTATCCTTTGGGTCCAAAGTGATCTAAACTCTCTTTTTTTTACTCTTCGATCACGATAGGCATACTGCATTGATTTTTCTACAGCTTGCTTTGCGACTTTAAAAGTATTCTTTCTTCTGCCTCTATATCCTTTGGCTTGCTTAATTACTTTTTTATGTCTTGCGTGTGCAGTAACTCCTCTTTTAACTCTTGCCATTATATTTTCCTATTTATTAAGCGTAGGGTAAAAACTTTTTAACTATTCGGGCATCTTGGTCAGATAAAATTGAAGAACCTCTTTGATTTCTTATCTGATTATTCGTTCTTTTAATCATACCGTGTCTTTTTCCACTTTGATATGATTTAACTTTACCTGAAGCTGTAAGCCTAAATCTCTTATTAGCGCCTTTTTTTGTTTTTAATTTACTCATATTGGATGAACGGTTTATAGACCCTAGGTAAGAAAAAATCAAAAGTTTTTTATTAATGATAAGAATTAACTACTGCTGCTAATTTGCAGTAAAAATCATGGTAAATTGGCGACCTTCAAGTTTTGGCTCTTGCTCGATTTTACTTGTCGTACCCATTGTTTCTCGAATTCTTTCCATCAAATTTTCAGCAATATCATGATGTTCGAACTCTCTACCTTTAAATCGGATAGTAAATTTTACTTTATCGCCTGCAGCGATAAATTTTTGAGCAGCCTTTACCTTGAAGTCGTAATCGTGAACATCAATTCCCGGTCTCATTTTAATTTCTTTAATTGTAATTTCTTTTTGTTTTTTCTTGGAGGTACTAGCTTTTTTTTGAGCCTCATATTTAAATTTACCAAAATCAAGAATTTTGCACACAGGGGGGTCAACTTGTGGTGATACTTCAACTAAATCAAGGCCTGCATCTGAAGCTTTTTGCATCGCCTCATCAGTATTAATAACCCCTAAGTTGTTACCTTTTTCATCAATTAATCTTACAGTGGAAGAAGTTATAAATTCGTTTATACGAAACTTTGGACCTTTAGTAGATAGCTGGGCTCTATTATTTTTTCTTTGAAGTGCTATTTTAATCTCCTTTGTCTATTGATGAGACGGCATCATACATTTTTTTTGAAAAAAATCATTTAATTTTTCAAATTTAATTTTTTCTTGCTTGTGATTACCAAACTCCCTCAATGTTACAGTATTGTCTTCCATTTCATTCTTACCTAGGATCAATTGATAAGGTATTTTTTTTAGAGAGTTTTCTCTAATTTTATAGCTTATCTTCTCATTTCTTAAGTCCTTTTCAACTCTAATACCATTATTTTTAAGAGATGAAAAAACACTCTCTGCATATTCGTTTATGTCAGAAGTAATCGGCGCTACCACAGCCTGAACTGGTGACAACCAAATTGGCAAATTACCAGCGTAATGCTCTATTAAAATTCCAATAAAACGCTCTAAAGATCCAAATAATGCTCTGTGTAACATAACCGGATTGTGCTTTAAACCGTCTTCGCCTACATAAGTAGCATCAAGTCTTTCAGGTAAATTTAGATCAACTTGCAACGTTCCACACTGCCATTCTCTTCCAATTGCATCTTTGAGAATAAATTCTAGTTTCGGACCATAAAATGCTCCTTCACCTGGATTTAAAGTATATTCTAACCCTGTAGCTTCCATTGCCTCACGAAGAGCAGCCTCAGATTTGTCCCATACATCATCATTGCCGACTCTTTTTTCAGGACGGTCAGAAAATTTAATTGATACATTTTCAAATCCGAAATCTTTATAAATACTTAAAACTAGATCGCATACCTTTTTGCTTTCTTCGGTAATTTGGTCTTCAGTACAAAATATATGTGCATCATCTTGTGTAAATGCCCTGACTCTCATTAAACCATGAAGAGCACCCGATGGCTCATATCTGTGAACTTTTCCAAACTCAGCAACTCTCAAGGGAAGATCTCTGTAACTTTTAAGTCCTTGTTTATAAACTTGTACCCCTCCAGGACAATTCATTGGCTTCAGAGCATATACTCGATCTTCTCTTGGTTCAGTAGTAAACATATTGTCACCAAATTTTTCGAGATGCCCTGATTTTACCCATAAGGACTTATCCATTATATCTGGTGTATTAATTTCTTCATAACCAGCCTCTTCTTGTCGCTGACGCATATAATCAATAAGTGTCCTAAACAAAGTCCAACCATTGTTATGCCAGAAAACTGAACCTTGAGCTTCCTCTTGAAAATGAAATAAATCTAATTCTCTTCCAAGTTTCCTGTGGTCTCTTTTTTCAGCTTCTTTAAGTATGTTTAAATGATTATCTAGTTCTTCCTGAGACTCCCAAGCAGTTCCATAAATTCTTTGAAGCATAGGATTGTTTGAATCTCCACGCCAATAAGCACCTGCTACTTTAGTCAATTTAAATGCTTTTCCAATTTTACCTGTTGATTCTAGATGAGGCCCCTTGCAAAGATCAAACCAGTCACCGTGATAGTATACTTTAAGTTCTTCACTCTCAGGTAAGTCCTTAATAATCTCTACCTTATAGTTCTCTCCCTTATCAGAAAATAGCTTAATCGCATCTTCCCTGCTCATTACTTTGAATGAAGTCTTTTCGTCACGATTAACAATCTCTTTCATTTTCTTTTCAATAGTTCCAAGATCTTTTTCGGTAAACGGCTCTTTTCTATCAAAATCATAATAAAAACCATTTTCAATTACTGGACCAATCGTAACTTGCGTATCAGGAAACAACTCCTGTACAGCCATAGCTAAAACATGGGCAGTATCATGTCTTAAAGTATTTATAAATGGTTCGTCGTTACTCATAAGGCTTAAGTATTATATCATCTATCTATAAATGAGAATCTATTTTATCGAAGACTTCTTCCATACTAATATTTCTTATATTTTTGGAAGAAATTGATAAAAAACTGCCTGTTTCAATACTTACTTTCTCTGGTGAAGTGTGACCACCAAATAATGCTAAACCTCTGCATCCTAAGTGAGCAGCTAAGTGTGCAGGTCCTGTATCATTTGAAATTACATATTTTGCGCCAATAAGTAATTTCGCTAATTGAAAAAAATTTGTTGGCTGATTGTTATGTAAACATAACTTAACATTATATTTTCTTGCTGCATTTATTTCTCCTGGTCCTGGAGCAATAACAATATCCATTTCAAATAACTTTGATTTTAGCTTTGAAATGAGCTCTTCATAATAAGGCCAGATTTTTTGATTATGTTTTGGAGAACAAAAAGGAAATAAAACTATGTAATTTTTTTTAATTTCAGAAGAAATATGAAATTCATCATCTATCATCCAAGAAACTTGGGGTTTTTCTGCGAACTGCGTTTCTATTTTTGATCTTGATAATTGTAATTTAAATCTTTCTAAAATACTTTTTTTATCAAATTCTTCTTTTGTTTCGTTAAATCTTAACATTGTCCTTGAAGAGATCCATTCAGAAGAAGATAGATACTTTCGATAAAATTCAGTTCGATGGGAATTTTGTAAATCAAAAATTCTTTCAAATTTATATTTGGTGAAAAATTTCTTCAATTGATATAGGTAGATTAAATTCCATCGAGACTTCCTCTTATCTAAAATTACTTCATCAATAAAAGGGCACTTACCAAAATAATTATTAAATGCCGGTGTAGTTAAGATATATATTTTATGTTTTGAGTAATGCTCTCGAATATCTTTCAAGCATCCATTTATTTGAATAATATCTCCAAAAGAACCGTGCTTAATTACCAAAATATTCTTAACCATTTAATTTATAACTTCTTTGTAAAAATTTATTGTCTCCTCACACATTTTAATTTTTGAATATTTTTCTCTAACATGTGAAATGCATGCTTCTGAAGTCTTTTCTGATTTATATTTTTCATTGGAAATTGCATTAATAATTTTTTTGCATAGATCCTTAGCGTTATTATTTTCAAATAAATAGCCTGTTTCGCCGTCATTCACTGTCTCGACTGATCCTCCATGATTTGACGCTATTACAAATTTACCCATTGCTTGGGCCTCGACAGAAATTCTACCAAAAGCTTCTGGATCTGTTGACGCAGATATTACTAAATCAGCCAAACTATAAAAATTATTCAGATCAGTTCTTGAACCCACAAAATGTACAGATTTTGCAAGGTTGTGTTCATTTGCAAAATTTTTTAATGAATTCTTTAGTTTATAATTTTCATCAGGACCAACAAAAATTACCTCGAATTTATGATTTGTTTGTTTAATAATATTAGAAATCGCTTGAAGAAGAAGTTTATGTCCCTTCCACTCCGTTATTCTTCCGGCAAGAAGGATCTTAATTGCATTATAATCGATATTGAGTTCATTTATAATTAATTGTACTTGCTGAGCTTTAACGTTATTTGGATCAAAAAAATTGAGGTCTATGCCTCTGGCAATGGTTCTAATATTATAATTTTTAGTTGGGTAACAATTATTTATATGATTATTAATAAACTCTGAAATTGCTATTGTTCCATTTGTTTTTAACATAATGGAGTTATAGTACTTTTTTAGTGGATTACTAAAATTGTATGTACCATGAAATGTAGTAATAAATTTTGTGCCAGTTACAGCGCATGCAAAGTATGAGCTCCATGCAGGTGCTCTACTTCTAGCGTGAACAATTGTAATATTTAGTTTTTTGATAAGTTTTATAATTTTAATTATATTAAAAAAGATTTTGATTGGATTTTTAGAGTTAACAGAAGCATAGAAAACTTTTTCATTGTAGTCTTTTACTTCTGATGTTTTAGGCCCTGAATGCGTTAGAATATAAGAATTATAGTTCTTCTCTGACAAAAAATTTGCAACATCTACACATCCTTGAGAAGCACCACTTACATCAAGATTAGGTATTACTTGTAATACGCAAATTTTTGATTGCATATAGTATTTCTAATAGTTAAATGATGAATAGTAAATCATTATGCAAAATAAAATTAGTTACATTAATTCTTCTTTTGATGAACAAATCGCTTATTCAAAAGATGATCTTAAATCGCAAACAACAATTTTCTTTTTTGGAGGATATAGCTCAAGCATGGATGGAACTAAGGCAACTGCTTTGAGTAAATGGTGCATTGAAAATAAATTGAATTTTTTGAGATTTGACTATTCTGGTCATGGCGTGTCAAAGGGTAAATTTGAAGATGGCGGAATTAGTAAGTGGTCAATAGAAGCGAGTGAAATATTTGAAAAATTTAAATCAAATAAAAATATTATTATTGGTTCGAGTATGGGTGGATGGATTTCTTTAATCGTATCTAAGCAAAAATCAAATTATGTGCATGGTCTAGTAGGTATAGCATCAGCACCAGATTTTGTTTTAGGTGAATGGAATAGGCTAAGTGTTGAACAAAAAAAACAAATTAAGTCTGAAGGTAAAATTATAATTAATTGGGATAAGTACGCTGAAGATTACACCATAACTTATAAATTTCTTGAAGATGGAAAAAAAAATATGCTCTTAACAAAGCCAATAAATATCTCTTGTCCTGTAAGGCTTCTTCATGGAAGGAAAGATCAGGTAGTAAGTTTTAAAACCTCTGAGAAAATTATTGAATTATTAGAAAGTAAAAATAAAAAACTGACAATTATTGAAGATGGAGATCATAGTCTTTCAAGAGAAACTGATCTAAATACTTTATACAAAAATATCGAAGAATTATTGTAATGAATTCCACTCTTAATAATTATTCACTTTTGGTATTTCTTGGTGCTGTTTGGGGAGCCTCTTTTGTAGCAATAAAGTTTTGCAACTTTATGTTTAATCCAATTGAAATAGGGTTTTTTAGAACATTTATTGGGGCGATTTTTCTTCTTTTAGCAGTTCTATATAGAGCAGGAAACCTTCAGCTTTTTAAAGAAAATACATTTACTTACGCAATCATTGGATTATTTAACGCCGCAATCCCTTTCACTTTGATTCCTTACGGATTATTAACACTGCCTAGCAACATAGGTGTTATTATAATGTCAGCCAATCCATTTCTTGCATTGATATTGGCACATTATTTTACAGATGATGAAAAATTAAACCTTAGAAAAATGATAGGAACTATAATTGGTTTTTCTGGAGTTGTGTTTGCGGTTGGCGTGCAAGTTTTTGTAACTGATATATCAAGTTTTATTGGCGCTTTAGCGATTTATTTAGCGGGTTGTTCATATGTGGTATCAAATTTAATTATTCGAAAAGTTTCAAACTTACCTTCCGATATGGTTACGATGAATACGCTCGCATGGGGAAGTATATGGCTTATTCCATTGATGCTATTATTTGCTGAACCAATAAATTATGAAATGAATCTTACAGCGATATCTGCATTATTTTATTTAGGTATAATTCCAACTGGCCTAGCATTTAGTCTGAGACAAATATTGATTAGAACTGCAGGAACTACTTTCATGATGCAGGTGGCATATTTAATTCCTGTATTTGGAATATTTTATGGCTGGGCATTAATGAATGAACCACTGAAATTTTCATTATTAATTGGTGTTATACTTGTAGTAGTTGGGATCGCAATTAGTAGATTACAAGTTGAGTCGAATACAGGAATTTAATTATTTAAATTAATGATTTGATTATAACCTTCTTTATATGAGGGGTATTCTAAAATGATACCAAGTTCTTCTTTGATAAGCCTGTTGCTCACTTTTTTATTTTCAGAAAAAAAACTTTCTATTTGTTCTTTTTTACTTAACGTTTCATAAAGAACTTCATTTGGTATGATAATTGAAATCTTTTTTGAAATATAGTCAATCACATCATCTAGAGTCGACGGACAGTCGTCAGTAATATTGTATATAGAAATAGGATTCGGTTTGTTCATTGAAGCTAAAATAATATTTGTTAAATCATTGATGTATATTCTTGAAAAATAATGTCCCTTTTTTATTATTCTTGTGAAATTTCGAGATTGAATTCTCCCAAGAATATTTCTTTCTGGTCCATATATGCCAGCAATTCTAAAAATATGTAAGGGTAGATTATATTTTTTAGATAACTGAATCCACTGATCCTCTGCAAGCTTGCGGCTAATTCCTCTTTTAGACTTAGTAAGTAATCTTGAGGTTTCACTCACAAATTGACCGTCATGATCGCCATAAACACTGGTAGCAGATAAGTAGCCAATCCATTTAAGATTAATTAATTCATGTAAATTAAAATTTATATTTTTTAAAAAAATATCACCACTTTGATCTGGTGGCACAGATATAACTAAATGAGTTATTTCATTTTTATATTTTTCGAGAATATTTGGGGTCTTCGAAGGGTCAATAATTCGAATGTTTTTTTGATTAATTTGTAAACTATTTAGACTTCGAGAAGTGGCAAAAATTTCTTTATCACTTACCTTGCTTGCAAGATGTTTGGCTGTATATCCATAACCAAATATAAAAATCATAAGTTTAATTTAACCATTCTTCTTGAACACTTTTATTTTTTTCAAGAGCGAAATATTTTTTTTTATAGTTTTCAATATGATTACTATCGATCACTTGCTTTAATGACCAAACGGCCATTGCTCTTACAGTAGAAGATTCATCTTCTAAAAGTGCCTCAATATCTTTCTTATATTTTTTTTCTTTACTATTTCCAACTGCGATCAATACATTTCTTAAAAATCTATCTCTACCAATCCTTTTGATGCTGGATTTAGAAAACTTTTTTCTGAAATCTTCATCTGTTAAACTTAAAAAACTACTTAAATCAGGCTTGATAAGATCATCTCTTGGATAAAAACTAATTTCTTTAGATTTTTTTGCAAATTTATTCCAGGGACAAACTGCTAAACAATCATCACAGCCATAAATTCTATTTCCAATTAGTTTTCTCATATTTTTATCTATAATTCCTTTATGTTCTATTGTGAGATATGAAATACATTTAGTAGCATCTAATTTGTAAGGCTCAACAATTGCACGAGTTGGGCATATATCGATACAGTTTGTACATGAACCACAATGATCAATTTCTGGATGAGTATTATTTATTTTTTTATCCACAAAAATTGATGAGAGAAATAACCATGATCCAAAGTCTTTTGAAACTAGATTTGTATGCTTACCTTGCCAACCAATGCCGCCTTTCATAGAAATAGGCTTTTCCATAACAGGAGCTGTATCCACAAAGTATTTAAAACTACAATTAAGCAACTTTGAAATTTCAAATGAAAGACTTTTCAATTTTTTTTTAATTATTTTATGATAATCATAATTTCTTGAATAAACAGAAATTATACCCTTATTTTTTTCAGACAATAACTCAAGCGAATTACATTCAAAGTGATAGTTGATACCAAGAACAATTATTGACTGAGCTTCATCCCACAAAACATTTGGATTTGACCTAAGATTAGATCTTTTTTCCATCCATGCCATTTCGCCATGATGATTTTTTTTCAAGAACTCATCTAGTTCTTTTTTAAAATCCAAGTTCGGGTTTATATCTACAACACCAAAAGTATCAAAACCATGCTGCTCTATTAATTTTTTTAGTTCATTACTTTTATCTAGTTGACCTTCTTCAACTGATTTTTGAAGCCTAATGGCTGAGGAAGAATATTTACTATCTCTTTTGGACATACGTGAATAAATTTCTGTATTTCAGTTTCCCAGTTGTCTAATATGCTTTTCGCGTGAAGACTTCCCGTATTTTGATAATGTGAAAGAATAATTTGGTTAAGTTCATTTGTCCAATATTCAGATGCTATAGTATCAAAAATTAGAGTTTCAGCGTTAACTCTCTGATTAAATTTTTTATCCTCATCATAAATAAAAGCCATACCTCCTGTCATTCCCGCTCCGAAATTATCTCCAGTTTTTCCAAGCACAACAACAGTGCCGCCAGTCATGTACTCACAGCCGTTAGAGCCACATCCTTCTACAACTGTAATCGCCCCTGAATTTCTTACAGCAAACCGCTCGCCTACTTGCCCAGCAGCATATAACTCTCCTGAAGTTGCACCATAAAGAACTGTATTTCCGATTATTGTATTTTCATTTGTAACTAAATTACTATTCTTATGAGGTCGAATTGAAATAGTTGCACCAGATAAACCTTTACCAACATAATCATTTGAATCTCCATAAAGATTTATTTTTAGTCCTTTAATAGCAAAAGCTCCTAGCGACTGACCCGCTGACCCAGTCAGATTAATAGTCAGATGTTCTTTATTAACTTCTTTATCTTTGAAAGTTCTGTATATTGTTGACGATAATCTTGTACCAACAGCTCTATCGGTATTTTTAATGGGATAGTTTAGTTCAGTTTTTTGACCTGTTTGTAAAAATTTAGATGCATCCTCAATAATTTTTTGGTCAAGTGTTGACCCAACGTCATTGATAATGGAGTGGCTAAAGTATTCTACGTTTGGATCCTTTTCCGCTTGAATGAGCAATGAATTAAGGTCTAAGTCATCTAAATGAGTTGATCCCCTTGATATTTGATACAAAAGGTCAGTTCTTCCAATGATTTCGTTTAGGCTTTTGAATCCAAGTTTTGCTAAGATTTCTCTTACCTCTTCAGCTATATAACTAAAAAGGTTAACCACTTTTTCAGGACTACCTGAAAATCTCGCTCTTAAGTCCTCATCTTGAGTACAAACTCCAACTGGACATGTGTTTGAGTGACATTGCCTTACCATTATACAGCCCATCGCAACCAGTGAAGTTGTGCCAACACCAAACTCCTCGGCACCCATAATTGCAGCAATTACAACGTCACGACCTGTTTTGATACCTCCATCAGTTCTAAGCACAACGTTTTGCCTTAAGCCGTTAAGTGTCAAAACTTGATTCACTTCTGTTAAGCCCATTTCCCACGGGATACCTGCGTATTTAATACTTGTTTGAGGACTTGCTCCAGTTCCGCCATTATGTCCTGAAATTAAAATGACGTCAGCTTTAGCCTTCGCAACACCTGCCGCTATTGTTCCAATTCCAGATGACGCTACAAGCTTTACACAAACTCTGGCATCTGGGTTTGCCTGTTTAAGATCATAAATAAGTTGAGCAAGATCTTCTATTGAATAAATATCGTGATGTGGTGGAGGGCTGATTAGTGTAACACCTTCTGTAGAGTGACGAAGCTTGGCTATCTCAGCAGTTACTTTAAATCCAGGAAGCTGACCACCCTCACCTGGCTTAGCTCCTTGTGCTATTTTAATTTCTATTTCCTCACAGTTATTTAAATATTCAGTTGTTACACCAAACCTTGCTGAAGCTACTTGTTTTACTCTTGAGTTAGCACTGTCTCCATTATTGAGAGGCTTCGATCTTTCAATCGATTCACCGCCTTCGCCTGAACAAGAAGCACCTCCGATCCGGTTCATTGCTATTGCTAGTGTTTCATGGGCCTCCTTTGAAAGTGCTCCATGTGACATACTACCTGTACCGAAGCGCTTTCTGATAGACGTTATTGATTCTACTTCGCTTAATTCGATTGAACTTTCACTTTCTTTAAACTCGAGCAAATCTCTAATATTGATTGGAGCAAAGTTGCTCATGGAGTTTGAATATTTTTTAAACATCTCATAAGAGTCATCTGCCACTGCTGTTTGTAGAAGGTGTATCAACTTCCCTTCATAAGCATGAGTTTCACCACCGTTTCTGTACCGATATATACCACCAATTGGCAATGTTTGTACGCTATCCGAATACGCATAATTATGAAGATCGGTTAGTTTTTTTTCAATTCCAGATAAACCAATGCCAGACATACGACTTTGTACACCTAGGAAATATTCATTAACCATTGAACGGCTTAAGCCAACAGCTTCAAAATTAAATCCGCCCCTGTAAGCACTGATAACTGAAATTCCAAGCTTAGACATAACCTTGAGTAAGCCTTGGTCTACTGCTTTTTTATATCGCTCAACACATTCCTCGTAAGATAGATTTCCAAAGAGTCCCTTTTGTTGTCTTTCATAAATACAGTCCAATGCTAAGTAAGGGTTTACGGTCGTGGCGCCAACACCAATAAGTACAGCAAAGTAATGAGTATCCAGACACTCTGCAGACCTTACGTGCAATGATACAAAAGATCTTATACCTTTACGTGTCAAATCTGTGTGAACTGCAGCGGTGATCAATATCATTGGCAAAGATAATTTGTCGTGGTCCGCTCTAATATCAGACAGTACGATATGAGACTTTCCGCTTAAAACTGCAGTCTCAGACTCGAATTGAATACGCTTTATTTCCTCTTTTAAATTAAAATTATCCTTATGAAC
Source organism: uncultured Pelagibacteraceae bacterium (assembly GCA_902590345.1). Taxonomy (GTDB): domain Bacteria; phylum Pseudomonadota; class Alphaproteobacteria; order Pelagibacterales; family AG-422-B15; genus CACNXQ01. The sequence goes on from CACIWK010000001.1 coordinate 229,687, forward strand.
TCTACAATCAATTACAGTTGTAGACTCTTGTCCCCGAGCAGAAATCTTTTTGAACAACCCATTTGTTATAAATGGACTATCTATTACAAAAACATTTTCTTCATAAGGATTAGGAGATAGAATATCTTGTAAATTTCCAAATCGAGTTTTTAAACTCATTCTGCTTTGCTCTCTTAGACTATCAATTGGAGGGTTTGTTACCTGACTAAACTTTTGTCTAAAAAAATGAGATAATGGCCGATACTTGTCCGATAATACTGCAACAGGAGTATCATCACCCATGCTTCCAGTAGATTCCTTGGCATCACTCACCATTGGATGAAGAATAAGTTCTAGTTCTTCCATTGTGAAACCAGCCGCGATCATTCTTTTTCTTAATTTTTCAGTTTCTATAACTGTCGACTCTCTTGAAACTGTTACTCTTTTATCTAATCGAATTATTTTTTTGACATACTCTTCATAAGGAGCTTCTTTCGCAAGATAGTCTTTTAAATCAGAGTTACGATAAATTTTTCCTTCCTTCAAATTTATTCCAATTATATCTCCAGGGCCCAGTCTGCCTTTTTCAACTATCTTTGACTCATCAACCCTGACCATTCCTGTTTCAGAACCAACGTATATTATGTTGTCATTTGATACAGAGTACCGCATTGGCCTTAAGCCATTTCGATCCATACCACCAATAATCCAATTTCCGTCAACTGCAGCTATTGCTGCGGGTCCATCCCATGGTTCTACAATAGCATTAGAAAACTCATACATATTTCTATGCTCAATTGGCATTAGTTCACTTCTTTTTGACCACGCCTCTGGTATTAGAAGAGTTTTAACAAGGGGAACTGATCTTCCAGCTCTAACATATAATTCAAATGCGGCATCTAAGGCAGCAGAGTCAGAAACATTCTTTTCTATAATTGGTTTAACTTGTTCACTATCATCACCAAAAATTTCTGATGTAATTCTTGTTTGATGATTTCTCATCCAGTTTGTATTCCCAGAAATTGTATTTATCTCCCCATTGTGAGCCAACATTCTAAATGGTTGCGCCAAACCCCAGGATGGAAAGGTATTTGTAGAATATCTCTGATGAAACACTGCATAAGAAGAAACAAAATTATTATTAGCTAAATCAGGATAGAATATGGAAAGTTGTTCAGCTAAAAATAGTCCCTTGTAAATGATTGACTCAAAACTCAGAGAGCATACATAAAATCCATTAATTTGCTGTTTTGCTATTCTCTTTTCAAGTCGACGTCTTACTAGATATAATTCTTTTGAATAATCAAAATTACTTTCTCTTTCAATGTTATTAACAAACATAACCTGCTCAATCTCAGGTCTAGTTGAATTAGCTTTTTCACCAATAACACTGTTATTAATAGGCACTTGTCTCCAGCCATATATATAGTATCCATGATCAAGAAGTTCAGACTCAATTATTGTTCGACATTTTTCTAATGCTGCATAGTCGTTTCTTGGCAAAAACATCATACCAATGCCTAGAGGCTCGTCTCTTTTTTCATGGCCTGTTTTAGCAATTTCGTCATCAAAGAAGTTTATAGGTATTTGAGTAAGTATGCCGGCACCATCCCCTGTCTTACCATCAGCATCAACAGCACCTCTGTGCCACACAGCTTTTAGCGCATCGATACCACCTTCTACAACTTCTCTTCTTTGCTTACCATCAACTGATGCTACAAAGCCAACACCGCATGCATCGTGCTCTTGTTTAGGACTATAAAGGTGCCCTTCTTCCAAGACTTGCTTATTTTTTCTGTATCTATTTAAATCTGAACTCATGATGCTCTAACCTTACTAACCTCTGCCAGTTTTTTAGCTTCAATATAACTGTGTATTGAATTAGCTACATCTCGACCATCCCTTATTCCCCAAACTACTAATGAAGCCCCTCTAACGATATCTCCTGCAGCAAAGACTCCATCAATATCAGTCATCATAGTATTGAAACCAACTCTTACTGTGCCCCACTTTGTCACTGGTAAGTCTTTAACATTAAAAAGTGTGGGTAAATTTTCAGGAGAAAAACCTAGAGCAGCTATGACCATATCAGCCTTCAAATTAAAATCAGATCCTTCTATTTGTTGCGGTGTTCTTCTTCCATCGGCATCAGGCTCACTCAATCTCATTTTGACACATTCAATTTGGTAACCATTTTTTAAAACATTCATATTAATTGGGAGAGATTGCCACATGAATTCGACGCCTTCCTCTTCAGCATTATTTACCTCTCTTGCAGAACCAGGCATATTTTCTTTATCTCTACGGTATAAACATTTCACAGATTTAGCCTTTTGTCTTACAGCAGTTCGTACACAGTCCATTGCCGTGTCACCGCCACCAATGACCACAATGTCTTTACCATTTGCATCCAACTCACCTTCATCAAATTTCTTAACTTCATCTCCAAGTCCTTTTCGATTAGACGCGGTTAAGTATTCTAATGCTGGAATTATGTTACTTGTACTTTCACCCAGGTTAATTTCTTTAGCTTTATAAACACCTGTTGCTATTAAAACTGCATCATGTTTTTTTTGAAGATCTTCAAATTTTATATCTTTTCCAATTTCAACATTAAGCTGAATATTAATTCCAGAATCTTTTAAGTATTGCATTCTCCTTTGAACGATATCTTTTTCTAATTTAAAATTTGGAATACCGTAAATTAATAATCCACCGGCTCTGTCGTAACGATCATAAACATGAACCTTGTAACCTTTTTTTCTAAGTTCTTCTGCCGCTGCTAGTCCTGCTGGTCCTGCACCAATTACACCTATGCTATTTTCTTTTTCTATGCTCTTTTCAACCTTGAGAGGAGTAATCCATCCATTCTCAAATGCATTATCTGTTAAATATTTCTCTACTGAGCCAATTGTTACGGATCCATGTCCTGATTGCTCGATTACGCAATTACCTTCACATAATCTATCTTGTGGACATATCCTGCCACATATCTCAGGCATATTATTTGTACTTGATGAAATTTCATAAGCCTCTTCCAGCCTGTCCTCTGCAGCAAGCTTTAACCAATCAGGTATATGGTTATGAAGTGGACAGTGAACTGTGCAATATGGAACGCCACATTGAGAGCATCTGCTAGACTGCTCTTTTGCACTATTTTTAATGAAATTATCATAGATTTCTCGAAAGTCTTTTTTTCTATCTTTTGATAATCTCTTATCAGGATACTCTTGATTTAGATCAGTAAATTTAAGCATAATTTTTAATTATGTCATAATTATTGACATATATAGAATCTCATTAATAATTTCATTAGTTTTATATCAGTCTAATAATATATTAATAGTCATACATTATGACATAAATAGAACTTTTGCTTGCCTATTTGGCGTAAAACTCTATTTTTTCATATCTGTTATGCATATTTTTCCTGTAATCATCTTAGCAATTATCCAAGGAATTACTGAATTCCTACCAATTTCAAGTTCAGCTCACTTGCTTATTACTGCAGAAATGATGAATATAAGAGAAAATTTATCTCTCGATATAAGCCTTCATTTAGGCACTTTGATGGCTGTATTGATCTATTTTAGAAATGAGGCACTTAACTTCTTTAAATTCATAATGCCTTTCTTTTCGTCTAACAAAATATCTAAAACAAAGATAAATCAAAATTTGATCGTTGCATCATTACCTATAATTTTTATTGGTGGCTTAGCTTATATGTCTGGTTTTGCTGAAATCTTTAGAGATCTACATTTTATAGGTCTATCAACTATAGTCTTTGGTTTAGCGCTTTATTTTGCGGATATCAGATCTAATGAGGAAAGTCTTAAAGTGGATAACCTATCTTATAAGAAGTCTCTTGTTGTTGGTTTTTTTCAAATTTTCGCGATTATTCCAGGTGCTTCAAGAGCAGGTGTTGTTTATACGGGTTCAAGAATAGTTGGTTTAAATAGAGTCGAGGCTGCAAAATTTTCAATGCTCTTATCAATACCTGTAATACTAATATCAGCCTCAATTCCTGCTATTGAAATAGCGAATGACTCAATTTCAATAAATTTTTTGTATTTGTTTTCTGGTTTTATTATTTCTTTCATTACTGCATACTTATCAATAAGTATATTGCTAAATTGGGTAAAAAATAATTCGATGATACCATTTGTAATTTATCGAATAATACTTGGATCGATAATTTTGATTTATTTCACTTAAACAATCAAATATATGTACTTATAATACTTTTTGGCGAACTTGGTTCAATTCCTAATTTTTCTAAATTAAATTCAGTTTTAGAGATGACGTTATCTTTTCTTAGAAGTTTTACTTGATCAAAAGTTATTAGTGGAGAGGGTAAGGGCAGCATCATAAACGCAATAAAGTTCGCAAAAGACAATGGAACTGGAACTATTAGTCTTTTAATTTTTAAAGTGTCTAAGATCAACTGGTATATTTCTTTTAGACTCATTTTTTCCGGTCCACCAAATTCAAATATCTTACCATTATATTTATCATCCAAAATAAGTCTGTTTATAGCTGTGGCGATATCTTTAACATAAACACATTGGTATTTGTTATTAGCGAATAACGGTACAACTGGTAAACTTTTTAATAATTTGGCTTGAACTGAAAAGAAACCGTCACCAGGTCCAAAAACTATCGATGGCCTAATTATAATTGTGTTGGGATAACTTTTTTGAATATTTTGCTCTCCTAAGCCTTTTGATTGTTGATATTTTGAGTCACTTTCAATGTCAGCTCCAATGGATGAAAAATGGATAAATTTCTCAACCTTATATTTTGTACATGATTCAGCAATATTTTGAGGTCCAAATGCGTGACAGTTTTCAAAAGACTGGGCACCAGAACTGTCATTAAGAACTCCAACAAAATTAATAACTACATCAGAGTTTTCTATATGAGGCTCAATTGTGTGCTTAAGCATAATATTACCTTTAACTATATCCAATTGCTCAATTGGTGCCATCATTCTCAAATGACCGGCTAAATGAGGATTTCTACACACAATTTTTAAATAGTGACCTTCTTTTAGAAGTTCTGAAATACAATATTTACCTAAAAAACCAGATCCACCTATTAATGTAATCTTTTTTTTCTTCATATTTATCAAATATACCTTTATGTACTGATTTGAAATAGAATAAATCTTAGATAATGCAAACTATTTTACATAAAAATGATTTAAGTGACGGCATTGATTTTTCAGATATTATTGCTGCTGATTGTGAAATGATGGGACTGCAGCCAAGTCGTGATCCTCTTTGCCTCATCCAACTTTACGATGGAAAAGGAGATTGTCATTTGATACAATTTACTGATCAAAAGTTTAATGCCCCGAATCTTAAAAAATTATTGGATAGCAATAAAACATTTATTTTTCATTACGCTAGACATGATCTAGCTGCTATAAAACATGATTTAAATATCATGATCAAAAATGTGTATTGTACTAAAATCAGTTCAAAGATAGCCAGAACTTATTCACAAGGGCATGGCTATAAGGATTTATGTAAAGAGTTGCTGAATATAGAGATTTCAAAAAAACAGCAATCAAGTGATTGGTCCAATCCAAGTCTATCAAAAGAGCAAATAAATTATGCTGCAACAGATGTAATACATCTTCATGCTATAAAAGAAAAATTAGACGAAATTCTTATCAGACAAAATAGAAAACAGCTTGTGAAAGAATGTATTGAATTCTTACCTACGCGAGTTGAATTAGATTTAAGAGGTTGGAATAATGATATATTTTCACATTCAAGTTAAAAAATGAAAGTAGACTCAATAATAAATAATGGCAAAGAGGTAATTAATACCGAATTAAAAGGTATTAAAAAACTTAACAAATCAATTAATCAAAACTTTGCTAAGGCTGTAGAAGTCCTTTCTAGAGTGAGAGGTAGAGTTATTGTAACTGGAGTTGGAAAATCAGGTCATATTGCAAGTAAAATTTCAAGCACAATGAGTTCCACTGGAACCCCGTCACAATACTGTTCTCCAACCGATATGAGTCACGGAGACCTGGGAGTAATTTCTAAAAAAGATGCACTGATCATTATATCTAACTCAGGAAATAGCTATGAATTAGATAACCTAATAAAATTTGCTAAGAAATACTCAATTTCTATAATCGGTATTTCTTCAAACTCTGAGAGCGATTTAATTAAAGCGTCAGACATTAGTATAGTTATGCCGAATGCTACCGAAGCATGTTCAATTGGATTGGCTCCTACAACTTCAACTACCATGGCACTAATTATTGGAGATGCTTTATGCGTAGCATTAATGAAAATGAAAAAATTTAAGTTATCAGATTATAAAAAGTTGCATCCTGGTGGATCACTTGGAATAAAAATGCTTCAAGTACAAGATATCATGCATTCTAAAAAGAAAATGCCAATTGTTACTGAAGAATCAAGTATGAAATCTGTTTTGATTGAAATGACCAAAAAATCATTTGGTCATGTTGGTGTTAAAAATAAAAAAAATCAATTGATAGGCATAATAACAGATGGAGATTTGAGAAGAAAAATAAATAAAAACTTTTTTGAGTACAATGCTAAAATGCTTATGACACTTAAGCCAATTTTAATCGAAAAAGATTGTTTGGTAATAGACTCATTAAATATAATGAATAAAAATAAAATTACTTGTTTATTTGTTGTAGAAAAACAAAAAAACAAAGTCCCTATAGGTATTATTCATATTCATGACTGTTTAAGATATGTTAATTAAACTTTTAAAATTTATTCTTTTATTTTATTCATCTATCTTTTTTACAACAACTATCACATTTTCTGAAGACGATACCTTAGTAATTGAGATAGATAATCCAAAATTTTCTGAAAAGGGTTTGGATGATAAAACTTACGAAATAAAAGCAAAAAAAGGACTGAAATCAGAGTCAAATTTAGAATTATTTATTGTAGAAGGAAAGTTTAAATCAAAAAATGATGGAAAATGGATCTACTTAAAAGCAGACAGTGGAAATTATAATCAATCTATGGGTTTAATAGAATTAAAGCAAAATATAGAGTTCTACACTAATGATGGGGAGATACTGAAATCAAACCTTGCATCTTTTGATATGAATAAAAATGTAATCGAATTAAAAGATAATATTAGCCACTTAATAAATGAAGGAATAGTTATTGCTGATAAGTCAACGATTTCAGAGAACTTTAATAAATTTAATTATGAAGGAAATGTTAATACAACATTAAAAATTAAAGATTAAATGATAATTAAATTTTTAATTAGCAAACTTATTATTATATTTTTTATTTCAATTTCACATTCGAAAGAGATAAAAATAAGCTCAGAAAGTTTACTGATCGACCGTGAAAATAATATTTCAACTTTTTCTGGAAGTGTTTACGTTGAGGAAAAAGATATGGAAATATGGGCAGACAAATTAGTTATAAAATTAAATATAGATACCGATGAAATTGAAGAAATCTATGCTCAGAATAACGTAAAAATCATAAGAGAGAATATTATGGCTACTGGTGAGATTGGATTTTACTATCCATTTATAGATGAGGTCAGGATAATTGAAAATGTTGAGGTGATAGAAAAAAATAATATTATAAATTGTGACGAATTAGTTCTAGATATAAAGAATTCAATCAGTATAATGAAAAGCAACTCAAATAACAGAGTTGAAGCTACAATAACTAACACAAACTGAATATATGATTTCTACAAAACCAAAATTAGTATCAGCAAATAATGGATTAGTTGTTAAAAATCTCAGAAAATCTCTATCAAAAAAACAAATTGTTAGAGATGTTAGTTTGAAACTTCAGAGAGGGAAAACTATTGGATTATTAGGTCCAAATGGAGCCGGGAAGACAACAACTTTTTATATGATTATGGGACTAATTGAATGTGATGGAGGTGAGATACTATTAGATGGTTTAAATTTAACACCACTTCCTATGTATAAAAGAGCGAAGTTAGGGCTTGGTTTTCTACCTCAACAACCATCAATTTTTAGAGGCATGTCAGTCGAAGACAATTTATTATCTATTCTCGAAACACAAAATTATCCAAAGGACCATAAACAAAGTATTTTAGAGGAGTTATTAACTGAGTTTTCCCTAACACATATTAGAAGAGCCATGCCCCATATGTTAAGTGGTGGCGAAAGAAGAAGAACTGAAATAGCAAGGTGTTTATGCTCTAATCCTAGTATAATATTGATGGACGAACCTACAGCAGGTGTAGATCCAATAGGAATTGATGATATAAAAATGCTTATCAAGCAATTAATGAACAAAAATATAGGTGTTTTAATTACAGACCATAACGTAAGAGAAGTTTTGGATATTTGCGATTACTCGTATGTAATGCACTCTGGCGAAATTATCGCTGAAGGGGAGAGCGAGACAATTCTTGGTAATAAAGAAGCGCGTAAGTTTTACTTGGGTGACTCATTTAGATTTTAATGGTGGAGCTAGTCGGGTTCGAACCGACTACCTCGTCACTGCCAGCGACGCGCTCTCCCAAATGAGCTATAGCCCCCACTATCATGGTTGATCCTCAATATCTTCTGGATTACTCTCACTTATTTCTAAGTCATCTACTTCATCGGAAATTACTTGAACGTCATTTTCCGAATCTTCAAGACTTATAGTATCATCATCTATTGCGTCTTCGATTTCAATTTCTTCAACTTCAGCAACTGACTCTGCTGCATCACTTCCAACTAAATTTTCATCCGTTACTACATCAACATCGCTGGTGAAAACTTGTTTTGTACTTGCCAATGTAGCATCAATTGTAGGTTCAGAATATTCTGTTCCACAACTTGGGCATATTGCAGGCTTTCTATTTAGATCATAAAATTTTGTCTCACAATTCAGACAGACTACTTTTTTCCCCCACTCAGCTTTTGGCATAACTAGACCTTTGATATTTATGGTATAAATTTTTGATACAACTCAAATATAAATAATATATAACTTTAGACTAACAAACTAAATTGACAATACAAAAGTGTTAAAATTAAAAGGCAGCATAAAGATTTCAGGCGATAAATCGGTTTCGCATCGGGCTTTAATATTATCTGCAATGTCTATCGGTAAGACAAAAATATCAAATTTATTAGAATCCGATGACGTTATGAGAACATTAGCAATACTAAGGGAGCTGGGAGTAAAAATAATTAAATCTGAAAATTGTTGGTATGTTTTTGGTAATGGAACAAATGGTTTTATGCAACCAAGTAAGGCGCTTGATTGTGGTAACAGTGGAACCACAGCCAGATTGTTAATGGGTGCTGTATCCTCAAATCCAATAGAATGTACTTTCATAGGTGATGAGTCATTAAGTAAAAGATCGATGTCACGAGTTACAAAACATTTAGAAAAAATAGGAGCAGAAGTAAATATTACAAAAAAAGACTACTTGCCTGTTTTATTAATTGGAAAAAACAGCTTATTACCAGCTACTCACCGCATGGAAAAGGCTTCGGCTCAAATTAAGACTGCGCTTATTTTAGCTGCGTTAAATATTCATGGTAGAACCAAAATTATTGAAAAAGTACAGACACGGGACCACACAGAAAGATTAATGAAATATTTAAAAATAAATTTTAAATTGAGTAAATTAAAAACTGGTGAAAAGATTATAGAATTAAATGGTCCATATGAAATTTTTTCTAAGAATATTGAGATCCCAAGTGACCCTTCAAGTGCTTCTTTTTTTATTGTTGGTGCACTTATTACGCCATGTTCAAAAATAGTTCTTAAAAATGTAATGTTAAATCCAACTAGGATTGCATTTTTAAAGATATTAAAAAAAATGGGTGGAAAGATTGAGGTAGAAAAAACAAAAAGTATCTGCGGTGAGGAAGTTGGTAATATTACTGCGCAACATTGTAAACTAAAAGGAATAAATATTCCCTCTAAGATGTCAGCTTTATTGATTGATGAGTACCCCATATTATCTATAGCGGCTTCTCAGGCAAGTGGAAAAACTGTTATGAACGGTATTGATGAGCTGAGACACAAAGAAAGTGATAGAATACATAGCATTGCCACTAATTTAAAAAAAATAGGCTTTAATATTAGAAGCAGTAAGAGTCACTTAATTATTCAAGGTAAAAATATAAGTTTGAAAAGAAAGATTAAAATAAAAACATTTAATGACCACAGAATAGCAATGTCTTTTGCTATACTAAGTATAATTTATAATAATTATCTAAAAATTGATAACAAAAAATGTATATCCATAAGTTATCCAGATTTTGAAAATCATCTTAAAAAATTATTAGTAAAATATTAATGGTTAAAATAATTGCAATTGATGGTCCAGCTAGTTCAGGTAAATCAACTATAGCAAGAAAAATTGCTACTTATTATAGCTCACCAATACTTCATAGTGGTAGGCTTTATCGTGCAATTGCGTTTGAAATAATAAAAAAAAAAATAAAAATAGATAATAGAAATGAGATTTTAAAAAGCATTAAGTCGTTGAATGAAAAGAAATTAAAATCCAAAGATTTATACTCAACTGAAATTGATAAAATATCATCTATTATTTCAGCTAAAAGTTATGTGAGGAATGAATTAATGCACTATCAGAGAAACTTCCCAGTAAATTTCGCTAAAAATAAAAAATTTGCAATAATTGAAGGAAGAGATATTGGAACAGTGGTATTTCCAGACGCAAAGCACAAAATATTTTTGTGGGCAGATGCCAAAATACGAGCTCAAAGAAGGTATATTCAAATACTAAAAAACGGCGAAAAAACAGGGCTAAAACGCATCTATGGTGAAATAATTGCTCGCGATGCAAAAGATTTGAATAGGAAGGTAGCTCCGTTAAGACCAGCAGTAAATTCCTTGTTGCTAGATACAAGTTATCTTGATATAGAACAGGTTTTTAATGCAATAAAGAAAATTATTAAAAGTTAGTTTTATATGTCACAAGAGTCTATTAACGCATCCTCTCAATCAGAATTTGACTCATTACTTGCAGAATCAATTGCCAAATCAAAATTAAAAGAGGGAACAATTATAAAAGGCACAGTTGCTGAAATTGAAGATGATGCCATAATTGTTGATATTGGAGCAAAAGTTGAAGGCAGAATATCTAAAAGAGAATTTGCTTTTCAAAAGGACCAAAAAGAAATTTCAGTTGGTGATGAGATAGATGTATATCTAGACAAAATTGAAAATCATAATGGTGAGTGCATCCTCTCTAGATCTAAAGCTAAATCAAAAGAAATATGGGGTGAAATTGAGAAATCTTTTGAGGCCGGTGAGTTAATTGAAGGTGTAATAACTGGCAAAGTTAAGGGTGGGCTTTCTTGTGAAATTGGAATAACTGCTTTCCTTCCTGGTAGCCAGATAGACACTAGGCCTGTTAGAGACGTAAGTCACTTAATAGATGTTCCTCAAAAGTTCAAAATTCTAAAAATGGACCTTAAAAGAAATAATATAGTTGTTAGCAGAAGAGCAGTTCTTGAAGAAATGCATAAAGAAGTCCGCGAAGAAAGATTTTTGCAATTAAAACTCGGAGATGTTGTAGACGGTAAAATAAAAGCAATAACAGATTATGGAGCGTTTGTTGACCTAGGCAGCTATGACTCTTTGCTGCACAGTAGTGACATAACATATAGAAGAATTGGACACCCATCCGAGGTATTAAAAATTGATCAACAGGTTAAAGTTAAAATTATAAAAGTGGATCCTGAAAAAAATCGCGTCTCAGTAGGAATGAAACAACTGGAAGATGATCCGTGGAATAGTGTGAAAAATAAATTTAATGTAAATGATAGAGTAAATGGCGTTGTAACTAATGTTACAGACTACGGTATATTTATTGAAATTGAAAACGGCGTTGAAGGTCTTTGTCACAAAGATATGTTAACGTGGAGTCAGAAACAAAACGCAAAGCCTGGAAACTTATACGCTCGTTCCCAATCAGTAGATTGTCAAATCCTTGAAATTGATCACGAGAAAAGAAGGCTAAGCCTAGGAATTAAACAATTAACACCCAATCCTTGGCATAAGTTTAACGAAGAAAATCCTGTAGGTAAAATTCTTGAAACTGAGATAACAAATATCAAAGATGGAATTATATTTTGCAATTTGGATGGAGAGATTGACGGAGCTATTTTTAGTAAAGATTTATCATGGGAAGGAGATCCGAAAGAAGAAATAAAAAAATTCAAAATTGGAGATAAAATAAAAGCCAAAATTGTTACAAATGATAATGAAAAGATTTCACTTTCTATAAGAGAGGTTGATGGCAATCCTTTTGATGAAGTAAAAGATAAAAATAAGGGTGACATTGTAACTTGCAATGTGATTGAAGCAGGTGACTTTGGAGTTAAAGTAAAGATTGGAGATAAAGGGCCAATCACAATAATAAAGAAAAATGAGTTAGCGCTAAGGAAATCAGATGCAAGACCAGACAGATGGGCAAAAAATGATAAGGTTGATGCAAAAATAACAAATATAGATTTAGCAAATTATAAGTTAAATTTATCTATTCGCGCAATGGAAGAAGTAATTGAACGTGAGGCAATGGAAAAATATGGATCTAAAGACTCAGGGGCATCTTTGGGAGCAATTCTAGGCAAGGCATTGGGTAAAGACAAAAAAGAAGAGTAAATATTCTTTACAATCAAATATTTACAATACAAACTAATATCATATAATTATTTATATGAGTTTAATAAAATCAAAACTTATTCAAAATATTACTGAAGCTAATCCTCATTTATTTGTTAGGGATGTTGAAAGAATTGTAAATACGATTTTTAACGAAATAACTCAGTCTTTGGCTGAGGGAAAAAGAGTCGAATTAAGAGGTTTTGGGGCATTTTCAGTTCAGCATAGAAAACAGCGTACAGGAAGAAATCCTAGAACAGGTGAAGCTGTTAATGTAGAAGAAAAGTACATACCTCGCTTTAAGACTGGAAAAGAACTTAGATTAAAACTAAATAAACAAGAAAACTCATCTAACGAAAGTTAGAAAGTTTTAATAAAACAAAAATTTTGACTAAAAACCCAATCTACTGTGCTATTGATACAAGTTGTATTGATGATGCAGATAGAATTATTAATGAAATTGCACCTCACATTGGTGGAGTCAAATTAGGCCTCGAATTCTTTACCTCTTGTGGCATCAAGGGCATTGAAAAAATTGCAAAATATAAACTTCCTTTATTTATAGATCTAAAGCTGTACGATATTCCAAATACAGTAAAAAAAACACTTGAAAATATCTTATCTTATAATCCTACATATACAACACTTCACGTTTCAGGGGGTTCTCATATGTTAAAAGAATGTGTAAATTTAAAAAAAGAATTAAATAGTAATACAAATTTAATAGGTGTCACAATGCTTACAAGCTTTGATAATGAATCAATTAATGAAATTGGTATAAGTGGCACAGTGAATAAGAACGTAAAAAATTTATCTGCACTTGCATTTGACTGTGGAATGGATGGTATTGTTTGTAGTCCAATGGAAATAAGAAAAGTCAAAGAAACATTTGGATCTAAATTAAAAATTGTTGTGCCTGGAATAAGAAATCAAACGGACAATGCTGATGATCAAAAAAGAACTCTTTCAGCTAAGAAAGCAATTGAGTTTGGTGCAGATATTATTGTAGTGGGAAGACCAATAACTTCTGCCGCTTCACCACGAAATGCAGCTGAGATTTTTCATCAAAGCATAAAGTGAGTAAGGCGTTCATTAAAATTTGTGGAGTAAAAGATATTAAAATTGCTAAACATGCAATCAATTGCGGTGCATCTTTTTTAGGCTTTGTTTTTTTCAAAAATTCAAGCAGAAACATATCAATTAGTAAATGCGCAGAAATCTTAGATGAAATAAATGGCAAAGTGAATACTGTCGCAGTAACTGTAAATCCAACTAATAGTGATTTAGAGACTTTCTCAGAAATGAAGTTTACACATCTTCAGTTACACGGAAATGAAAGTTTAAATGAGGTAAGAAAAATCAATAAGACTTATAATCTAAAAATAATAAAATCATTTAACATATCTAAAGTATCTGATTTGGATAAAATAAAAGAATATTGTCCTTACATTGACTATATTCTATTGGACTCAGAACAAAAGAAAGATGTGCCTGGAGGAACTGGCCAGACATTTGATTGGAAAATTATAAGAAATTTTTCCCCAAATAAGTCATTTTTTCTATCAGGAGGCCTCAACATTACAAATATATCAGATGCATTAGATTTAAAAAAAACAGAATATTTTGATGTTAGCTCTGGTGTTGAGAATTCAGAGGGTATAAAAGATGAAAAATTAATAACTGAATTCATATCAAAGGCAAACAAAGCTGTAAAATGAAACTAGAAAAAGGGATTCCTCTAATTGACCAACATGATGAAAATGGATATTGGGGCGGTAAATTTGGTGGAAACCAAATAGCTGAAAGTCTGAATTATCCAATTGAAGAATTAACTCGTGAATTTGAAAAATTAAGAAATGATGAGACATTTATTGCTGAGAGAGATTATTATTTTAAAAATTTTGTTGGAGCGCCGACTCCATTTATAAAATTAGAGAATCTTACAAAACATCTTGGTGGGGCTCAAATTTATTGCAAACTGGTTTCTAAAGCAACAGGCGGTGCACACAAAGCTTATAATGCAGTTGTTCACAGCTTAATATGTAAGCGATTAGGCAAAACTTATATAGGTGGTGACACTGGTGCCGGATATGCGGGAAAGATGCTTAGTATGGCAGCCGCAAAATTTAATTTAAAATGTAAAATATTCATGGGCGTAAAGGATGTAGAAAGGCAATCAATTAATGTTTTTTCCATGAGAAGTTATGGCGCAGAAGTCGTACCTGTTAGCTCTGGCTCGCAAACTTTAGTGGATGCAGTGTCAGAATGTATGAGATGGTGGACAAGTGAGAATGAAGAAGCACATATGTGTGTTGGAAGCACTGTTGGCCCTACTATTTTTGTCAAAATATGCGCTTGGTCTACTGCTCAAATATCCAGAGAAATGAAAAAACAAGTAATAGATGAATTTGGTGATGTTCCAAAAGATATGAAATTAATTAATTGCGTTGGTGGAGGATCGTCGGCTGCAGGTTTTTGGAATGAATGGATTGATTATGATCATGTTGAACTCATAGGAGTAGAAGCTGGGGGACCAGAAGGGTCTTCAAAACATGCTGCACCCTTGACAAATGACTCGCCTATCGGGGTTCTCCATGGAGCAACTCAATATGTTATTCAAGACGACCAGGGGGAAATTGAGGAAACAGAGTCAATAAGTGCTGGACTTGATTATCCAGGTGTAAGTCCACTTCATTGTTATCTAAAAGAAACTGGAAGAGCAAGGTACACTTCTGCTAGTGACGAGGAAGCCATAGAAGCTTTTCAATTAGTAAGTAAAAATGAAGGTTTTGTAAGCCCATCACTTGAACCTTCACACGCATTCGCAGAAGCAATTAAAATTGCACCTAAATTAAGTAAAGATACAATTATTGTTGTTGATTCTTGCGGTGACTCTGCAAAAGACTCAAAAATTATTGCTGAAAGGCTTGGTTACAAAATATGACTTCGTCATCTTTAATTAAATCTTTTGAACGAGCAAAAGAAGATGATAGAGCTGCGCTATTAACTTATACAGTTGGAGGAGACCCAGATAAAAAAACTTCACTGAATATATTTAAATCAATTGCAGATTCAGGCGTTGATATTATTGAATGTGGACTTGGACATGGAGCAAACATTGGTGATGGCGGTGCAATTCAAGACAGTACTTACAGAGCACTATCTAATGGGATTAAAACAAATGACATTTTTGAAATTATTGAAGAGTTCAAAAAAGATTATGAGACAGATGTAATCATTATGACATACCAGAACAAAATTATGGCTTACGGGGAAGATGATTTCCTTAAGAGATGCATTAGTAGTAAAGTTTCAGGTATAATTTGTGTTGATTGGCCATGGCCACTTAATCTTAATTTTGCAAAAAAATGTAAAGAAAATAGTATTGTATTCATACAATTGCTTTGCCCTACTACAAATGAAGACCGACTAAAAAGTATTTTAAGCGATGCTCATGAGGTTGTTTACTATATTTCAATGCTTTCAACTACAGGTCAAAAACTAAAAGTGAGTTCAGACGAAATTAAGAAAAGATTTAATTTAATTAAAAAGATATCTCCTGATAAAAAATGTATAATTGGTTTTGGAATTACAGCTGATACAATAAATGATTTTAAGGATACTGATGCATGCGTTGTAGGATCGGCTTTATGCAGAGAAATAACAAGGTCAATTGATGAAGAACTTAATCCTGCCAAAAATGTAGGAAATATGGTAAGTGATTTAAAACAAAAACTAAGCTCATGAATTGGTTAACAAGAACTATTTCAAAAGTATTTCCTATAAAGAAAAAAAGTTTAGATATCGCAGAAAATGCTTGGATTAAATGCTCTCAATGCCAAACAATGCTCTACTCGAGTGATCTAGAAAAAACTCTTTTTGTATGCCCTAATTGTGATGAACACTTACAAATTCATCCTCGTATTAGATTTAAAAATCTATTTGATGGTGGTGTATTTGAAGAAATAAAATACCCCTCTGAGTTCACTGATCCACTTAATTTTAAAGCTTTAAAAACTTACAAAGAGCGATTTAATGATGCTCGTCAAAAAACAGACATGGATGACTGCTTTCTTATTGGTTACGGGCAAATTAATAATATCAATGTAACTGTTGCTGCTCAAAATTTTCATTTCATGGGTGGTTCTGTGGGAGCTTCAGCTGCAGAAGCAATGATTAAAGCGGCAGAACACTCGGTCACTAACCATACTCCATTAATTGTATTTACTTGTTCCGGAGGAGCAAGAATGGATGAAAATCAACATTCTCTTCAATCACTTCCAAAAACAACAATAGCTTGTCAAATGGTTAAAGATGCTAAGTTGCCTTATATAGTTGTTAATACAAATCCAACAAGTGGAGGTGTGTCTGCGTCTTTTGGATCATTGGGATCAATTACATTAGCTGAACCAAATGCATTAATTTGTTTTGCAGGTCCTAGGGTAATTTCAAATACTGTAGGTGAGACTCTGCCTGATGGGTTCCAAAGATCAGAATATCTATTAGAACATGGGTTTATAGATCAAGTGGTTCATAGAAAAGAACTTAAAGATAAATTATTTCAAATAATTTCGTTATTACTTAAAAGAGTAGCCTAATTGAAAAAATCAAATGAACAAATTGATAAGCTTTTAAACGAGCTTCTTGAACTTCATCCAAAAAGAATAGATTTATCACTTGATAGAGTTTGTAACCTATTAGAAAAATTAGATAACCCTCAAAATAAAATAAATAATATTGTTCATATTGCTGGAACTAATGGAAAATTTTCTACACTGAAATTTATTCAGGACATATTAAAAAGTAATAGTAAATCAACGAATGCTTATATCTCGCCTCACCTAATTAGATTTAATGAGAGGTTTCAGCTGATGGATAAAGAAATATCAAATGAGGAGCTGTATTCCGTTTTAAATAAAGTCAAAGATTTTAATCATAGCGATCCGATTACTTTCTTTGAAATAACTAGTTCCGCTTTTTTTGAAGCAGCCTCAAATTGCCCGGCTGATTATACGCTTCTTGAGGTAGGTTTAGGTGGAAGACTGGATAGCAGCAATGTAATAACTCCTACAATCTCTGTTATTACCTCAATTTCTAGGGATCATCAGGATTTTTTAGGAGATAGCATTGAGATGATAGCATTTGAAAAATCTGGAATAATTAAAAGTGATATCCCAGCTATTATTGGTTATCAGCCTTACCCAGAAGCTAGAGAAATGCTTATGGATCAGGCGGAATATAAAAAAGCTCCGATATTTGCCCATGGAATTCACTGGAACTTAACGGAACATAATGACAAATTAATATATGAAGATAACCAAAATAAAATTGAATTTGATAACCTATATACACATAATGTATTTCAAAAAAAGAACCTTGGACTTGCGTTGGCTGCAGCTTCAAAACTACCCAATATTGATATCAAGTCTTTTGTATCTAAAAATCTTCACAATAAAACTTACTTTCCAGGAAGAATGGAAAAAATATCAGATGGCAAATTAGGATCTACTATAGCTTCAACAAATGAATTGTATTTAGATGGTTCTCATAATGAGGATGCCGCAAGCAATCTAAATGAAACAATTAATCAGCTTACAAATAAAAAGTTGTGTATAATTTTAGGAATGATCAATACAAAAGATCCAATTAGTTATTTAAGCAAGTTTGATAAAATTGATGCTCTAACTGTTATTACAATACCAAATGAAGAGAGTGCAATTGATTCAAACGAATTATATAACAAGCTTAAAATGTTTTATGAAAATGTAAATAGAGCCGACTCAATTCAGGAAGCATTAGCTAATTTAAATAATAATCACCAAGATGCACGTATCCTAATATGTGGATCATTATATTTAGCCGGAAAAGTTTTAGAAATGAATTAAGCGATTGAGTCTTCAATCCACTCAACGATTGCAGTCTTAGATACTGCCCCTACTTTCGTTGCAGCAGCCTCACCATTCTTAAAAACTAACATAGTTGGGATACCTCTAACACCAAACTGTGTGGGTGTATTCGGGTTCTCATCAATATTAATTTTAGCAACAGTAATTTTGTCAGCCATTTCATTTGATATTTCTTCAAGAGAGGGGCCAATCATTTTGCAAGGGCCACACCAAGGAGCCCAAAAATCAAGCACAACTGGCTTATCAGATTTTAATACTTCTTCTTCAAAAGATGCGTCTGTTACATTGATAGTTGTCATAGTGATTCCTTCCCTAAAGTTGTCTGTAATTTATGTATGAGGGGGGCCAAAGTCAAGGCTAAATACAAGATAATTTGATCCTAAATAACTGATATTATTTGATTTTTTTTATTTTTGTTGACGAAATTTCTTCTGTTTCTGGGATTTCTTTATCAGGTTTTAAACCCCCCAGTTTAATCATTTTTTTGACTCGCGATACCAAGCTTCCTTTTCCATCTCTTAATCTACTCTTTGCAGTTTCAATTGATCCCATTGATTTACTCAGTTCATATCCTGCATTTTCAAAAGCACTATATACCTTTTCAACCTGAGAATAAATTTCGAGAGCTGTGCCTGCTATTAGATCTGCATTCTTATTTCTTTCGTTAATTGACCACATGTTATCAATTATTTTTAGTACAGATATCAAAGTAGATGGACTTGCTAAAATTATCTTATATTTATTTGCCTCAAGAATGATTTCCTCAGTTTTATCTAGCATTGAGTCAAAAGCACTCTCATAGGGCATGAACATTATAACTGCATCTAATGTTTTAATTTCATATATCTTTTGATAATTAGCTTCACTCAGTTTTTTTAAGTGACTGCGTATTGATTGAATATGCCTCTTATGAGCATCTTCTTTTATTAATTGATCTTCAGAATCACAATATTCTTGCCAAGCACTGAGTGAGACTTTTGAGTCAATTATTATGTCCCTGCTATCTGGTAAATGTAAAATAATATCTGGATATTTTCTTTTTAGTTCACCATTTATCTCATCATGAAACTTCTTTTGTACTTCAAAATCCTTTCCTTCTCTTAACCCTGACTGTTGCAAAATATTAATTAATAAAATTTCACCAGCTGCACCTTGTTTCTTTGTTCCACCTGTAAATGCAGAAGTTAATCTATTGACCATCTCATAACGTTGTTCATCTTTACCTTCTTTAAGAGAAATTTTATCACTTAGATCTTTAACTAGATCTTTTACATCGTTTAAACTTTCACTTTCTTCGATATTATTCGAATTTCTTTTAAATAAATGAACAGTTATTCCGCCAATTACTGCCCCGATTACAAATATTATGATTGTAATAATACTATCCATCTAGCTTACCTCTATGATATTCATCTAGTTCCTGAATGTAGGTATCTATTTCTTCTAAACGACTCATATCAATTTCATCATCACTTTCTCTTAAATCATCAATTTCTGTCATTGCCGCTGGAATAGTATTCCATGTACATTTATCCATTGATAATATTTTTTCAGCCACTTCCTTATCTCTTCTTTGAATTTCTTTCTTTGGTAAATATTCGGGTTTTTCATTATAAATTACCCTTTTTGCGAATTCTTTTGATCTAATATCTGTAATTTTTTCTGCAATTTCGTATTTTTTTTCCCATTTTGCCGCGTGAAAATCTGACATCAAATAATTGTCTTTGGAACTTGGAAAACCATTGTATATCTGCTCTTCAACTGGCTTTTCGGTTTGATCTTGGGTTAATTCTCTGTCTTCTCCTTTATCAAGAAGTAAATTTGTAAATT
>CACIWK010000002.1 GCA_902590345.1 uncultured Pelagibacteraceae bacterium
AATTATCAAAATCTTCGAAATCATTTATCTCAATTATATTTTTTATCTTATCGATATAATCATCTTCAATAGAATAACTTATTAAATAATCTGCTAAATGAGTTCCTTTCAAAGGTATCTTATTTGATCTTAAGACAAACCTATTAATACGAAACTCACTATAGTGAAAATTTGTATTAAGATTTTTCATGTAAGACGCAACAGAATCGCTTAAACTATCAAAAGATTTAATTTTATATTTTGCATCTATTTCTCTTTCATTGGGTATAATTCCATTATTTGTTTTTCCCCAAACATATTGTCCAAAAAGTGCATTACCTTCATAAGCGAATCTAGAAGTCCCCCATCCACTTTCTATAACGGCTTGGGCTAGAGCAAGCGATACCGGAATAGCATCTACTTTCATTAGTAAATTATCTATGGAATTCTCTTTGTATTCTTCCATTATGCTTTGAATCCAGGCGGCTTCTCTTCTCGATATTTTATCAAAATTATTTTTGATAAATTTTATCTTCTTATTCAAGGATAGAAGTTTTTCATTTTCCTGAACAATTAATGGTAATGTAATTTTTATAAATAGTTCTTTTCTACTTTTAATTGATTTAATATTTTTTAAATCTTTTGGAAGCTGTACAACTACTATCTTTGGAATAATCTTGCTCTTTCTAATTTGATCAATTTTAAGATCATCAATAAGCCTATTTCGCTGGAGAGATTTTACTGTATCTAAATCACTTATAAAGGTAATTGAAGCATCCTTTTCAAGGATATTAGGCGAGTTTACCTCAATATTAAATGATCTTTGATACAAATTATTTTTAAATATTAGAGATACTAAAACCGTTAAAACAATAATTAAAAAAATGAGATAATATAATTTAAACACTAAATTAATATTTTTATTTTGATTTATGAATATATTCATATTTTTAAAAATATTTATGTTACTTGTTCGACTTTTTTTAATTCCGGAATATTATGTTTTAGCATATTTTCAATTCCATTTTTAAGTGTGATTGTTGCACTAGGACATCCCGCACAACTTCCTTTTAGAGAAAGATATGCTACTCCATTATCATATTTTACAAATGTAACATCTCCACCATCTTGCATAATTGCCGGCCTGATCTTTGATGACAAGATATTATTTATCATTTTCACTACTTTCAGATCATCTGTGTCAAATTCAACGCTGTCTAGTTCATTAGAATCTTTGTTGTTTTCTTCAATTGCTGGAAGGCCGGAGTTAATATGATTAGAAATCACTTGTAAAATTGAAGCTTTAAGTTGATCCCAAGTATATTTATTTTTATTTATTGAGATAAAATTTTTATTAAATAATATATTTTCAACTCCTTTTATTTTAAATAGTTCATCAGCTAATACTGAATTGGTGTTTTGTTGAGATTTGCTAAACTCAACTGGACTTGGGCACAACTCGTAGTCATCAAGAACAAACTTTAAAGAATTAGGATTTGGTGTAGATTCAGTTTGTATAAACATATTAATCATACTTTATATAGATAGATTCATAAATTTTTAAAGTTTTGATACACTTATTTATTAAGTTACTGAATTTGAATTGGTTTTTAATCAGATCTTGATGCTAAATCATCTATTATATCGTCTGTAAGACCTTG
The DNA here is from genome assembly GCA_902590345.1 of uncultured Pelagibacteraceae bacterium. Taxonomy (GTDB): domain Bacteria; phylum Pseudomonadota; class Alphaproteobacteria; order Pelagibacterales; family AG-422-B15; genus CACNXQ01. The sequence continues at coordinate 1,641 of CACIWK010000002.1, forward strand.
TGGAATAATCACAATAGGTACTGGTAATTTTCCAGATTTTTGGCCAGCCAAGAGAGATACAAGTGGGCCTGGCTGATCTGCTTCAGCGGCAGCAAGAACTAGAAATCTAATTGCGTTATCTTCCTCAAGTGTTTCAATAATTTTTTCACTTGTCACACCTTCTTTTACTATCAACTCAGGCACAATATTCGTTAAATCGTTAATAACTTTTGACCATTTTTGAAGTTTTTCTTGCGCCTTCTCTCTCGCTTCTTGAAGTATTATATCTTCAACTGACTGCCATTGCTGAGGATCAAATTGCTCTATAACCTTTAATAAAATTACTCCTCCTTTTGTACTTTGCGCACGCTTAGCTGCAAACCTTATAGCTACATTCAGTTCTTTAGAGTCATCGACAATCACTAAAAATTTTGATCTATGTTTCATTTCTAAAAAGTCCCACTATATCATATACATCATTGATCGTTTTTTGAGCAACTTCATTTGCTCTATTCCGGCCATCCTGCAAAATCTCTTGGAGATAACCCTTATCTTGCATTAGTTTTTTGATTTCTGTTGTAATTGGCTTTATTTGTTCAACTAAGATATCTGATAAATCTGATTTAAAAACTGAAAAATTTTGTCCTTTATATTTTGTAATCAGCTTTTGTTTGTCAATTTCTGAAAAACCAGAATAAATATTCAATAAATTATTAATCTCACTTAATTTAGTAACGTCCTGAAGTTTTTCTGGCATTACAATATCGGCAGTTTTTGCTTTTTTTATCTTTTTTATAATTTCGTCACTCTCATCTAAGAGATTAATACGCGAGTATTCAGATGGATCTGATTTACTCATTTTTTGATCTCCATTTTTCAGAGACATAATTCTTGAAATATCTTTGTCTATAATTGGCTCTGGAATTGGAAAAAAACTTTCACAATTAAAATCACGATTGAATTTCTGTGCAATATCTCTTGTAAGTTCAAGATGTTGCTTTTGGTCATCTCCAACAGGTACATGCGTTGCTTTATAAATTAATATATCTGCAGCCATTAAGTTAGGATAGATAAATAAACCTGAACTTGCATTTTCTTTATCTTTACCAGCTTTATCTTTAAATTGTGTCATTCGATTTAACCATCCCATTCTAGTAACACAATTAAATATCCAAGCTAATTCTGCATGTGCTGATATACTGCTTTGGTTAAATACTATACTTTTTTTTGGATCTATTCCTGATGCAATATAAGTTGCTGCGACTTCTAAAGTATTTTTTTTTAAAATTTGTGGATCTTGTTTTACTGTTATTGCATGTAAATCTACTATGCAAAAAAAACAATTATAGTTATTTTGCATACTAACGAAATTTTTAATAGCTCCTAGATAATTTCCTATGTGAAGGTCACCAGTTGGTTGTACTCCTGATAACACAGTATTATTTTTTATTTCATTCATTTTTGCAAAATCTTTTTTATTTCAGAATATTTAAACGGCTTGTAAAATGAAATTAGAATAAAATAAAGCAATATTGAAGAAAGCACTGAAAATAAAAGAAATATAATTTCATATTCTTGTAATAAATTAAAAAATTTCACAGAAAAATTTTTTATTAAAACCAAATTTAAATACATTATAAATGATGAGATGATAATTATTGTCACTGGTAAGACGACTTTTTTTCTAATTTGATAATAATTATGCTTTATTAAATAATAATTCATTAAAAAAACACTTATCCATGCTGATACAGTGGTGGCTATGGGTATGCCAATAAAACCTATGTTAACGAATAATACTATGCTTAATATGGTGTTTATAACTAAATTAATCGTTGTAATATATAAGATAGGCTTGGCATGTTCATAGGCAAAAAATATTGGTGTATAAATTTTCATTAGAATAAACGCAATAAGACCTAAAGCATAAAATTTAAGAGCTTTTGAAGTGAATAATGTTGATTTTTCATTGAATTCTCCCCTTTCAAATAACACTGATATAATTTGTTCTGAAAGAGCGAAAATTCCTACTGATGCAGGAAAAGCAAATAACAGTGAAAATAATAAAGTTTGTTCTATTGACTGATGGATTTTTTCTAGACTATCAGATTTTATCTTACTTGAAATTGAAGGAAGCATTGCCATACCAATTGCAATACCAATAAGTGCCAGAGGTAATTGATAAACACGATCTGCGTAATAAAGGTATGAAATAGCACCACTCTCGTAAGAAGCAATAATTGTTCCAATTAAAATATTTATTTGTAACAATCCCGATGCAAAAAAACTTGAAGTAAATAGTTTTATAAAACGTTTTATATAATTGGTATATATTTCTAAAGTAAACAAGAAGAATATTTTTTTATTATTTAAAGCAAATATTAAAATCACAACTTGAATTAGTCCCGCAGCAATAACACTCCAGGAAAGGAATAATAAGAAATTAGAGGTCGTATGAGCAGCAACAATTAAAGCAATCATCAACGTAATATTCAGTATTATTGGAAGTGCTGCTGATAAAGCAAACTTATTATGTGAATTAAGAATGGATGAAAATATAGATGAAACACTTGTTAAAATCAAAAAAGGAAATATGATTCTAGCGATATTAACTAATTCTCTAAACTTATCATCATCATTTACAAAACCAGGAGCTAAAATCATAATAAAAAATGGCATAAAAATTTCAATGATTAGAACCACTATTGACGACACTATTAAGAAAATCAAAACAATACTTCCTGCAAATCTTTTTGACTCTTGTATTAAATTGTTTTTGATAAGTTTAGTGTATATAGGAACGAAAGCTGAGTTTAATGCTCCTTCTGAAAAAATTCTTCTAAACGTATTTGGTAACCTGAATGCTACAAAGAAGATATCAGATAATATCCCAGCACCTAAAAAATTGGCAATTAATATATCTCTTAGAAAACCGAATATTCTACTTATCGATGTAAATAAAGAAAAAATAAGTGAGGACCTTAAAACGTTCATATAAACATTGTTTATTAATCTATTTTGATTTAAATAACTTCAAAAATAAAGGTTCATTCAATATATATCTTTTGAATTTGAAAAGCAGGTAAAAACCTATATAAAATCCAAAAAAGAGAATATGACAAAAAAAGATAGAGAAGAACATTTTAGTGAAAAAGAAGCTTTGGTGTTTCACGCGCAAGGTAAGCCAGGCAAAATAGAAATTAAAGCCACAAAACCTCTAGAAACTCAAAGAGATCTTTCGCTCGCTTACTCGCCTGGTGTTGCAGCTCCCGTGAATGCCATAGCAGATGATTCTAGCTCAATCTACGACTACACAAGTAAGGGAAATATAGTAGCGGTAATATCCAATGGAACCGCCATTTTAGGACTTGGAAACCTGGGTGCTCATGCATCTAAACCGGTTATGGAAGGTAAGTCAGTTTTATTTAAAAGATTTTCTGATATCGACTCAATTGATTTAGAAATTGATACTGAAGATGCTGATGAATTTATTAATTCTGTGAAGTATTTAGGGCCATCTTTTGGAGGAATAAATCTTGAGGATATAAAAGCTCCTGAGTGCTTTATAATTGAAGACTCACTCAGAGAATTAATGGACATACCTATTTTTCATGATGATCAACATGGTACTGCAATTATATCTGCCGCAGCACTATTAAACGCAATGGACCTTTCAGGGAAAAAAATTAATGAGGCTAAAATTGTTGTGAATGGAGCAGGCGCTGCAGGCATAGCATGTCTGGAACTCTTAAAGGCAATGGGAATGCCCAATGAAAATGCAATATTATGTGATACTAAAGGTGTAATTCATACTGAAAGAAAAGAAAATATGAACCAGTGGAAATCTGCTCATGCGATTAAAACAAAGTGTAGAACTCTTGAAGACGCACTTAACGGAGCTGATATTTTTTTTGGGCTTTCTATTGGAAATATTATTAGTCAGAAAATGGTATTATCAATGGCAGAAAAACCTATCATTTTTGCTATGGCAAATCCAGAACCTGAAATACTTCCAGAAAAAATCAAGGAGTGTAGAGACGACGCAATTATTGCAACTGGAAGATCAGATTACCCTAATCAGGTTAATAATGTTTTAGGATTTCCATATATATTCAGAGGCGCGCTGGATGTTAGAGCAAAGACAATCAATCTTGAAATGAAAATTGCTGCAGCAAGAGCTATAGCCGACCTAGCTAAAGAAGACGTACCGGACGAGGTCGCGAATGCATATCCGGGTAAAAGACCTCAATATGGTCCAAACTACATTATTCCATCTCCATTTGATCCAAGACTGATTAGTAAAGTGCCGCCTGCAGTAGCAAAAGCCGCAATGGATACTGGTGTTGCGAGAAAAGCTATTGTTGATATGGAAAGCTATTCGAGTGAATTATCTGCTCGACTTAATCCTTCAGCTGGTCTACTTCAAAAGGTTTTTCAGGAAGTTAAAGAAAATCCAAAAAGGGTTATATTTACTGAAGGTGAAGAGGAGGACATGATTAGAGCTGCGGTGATCTTTCTTAATAATGGAATGGGCACTCCTATATTGATTGGAAGAGATGAAATCATTAAAGAAAAAATGCAATCTATGGGTTTAGATTTTTTTGATCAAATGGAAATTCACAGTACTAGAAATAAAACTGAACATGACAGATATGCTGAACACATTTATCATAGGCTACAAAGAAAAGGTTTCCTAAAAAAAGATTGTTTAGATTTACTTATCAGAGAAAGAAATGTTTTTGCTGCATGCATGGTATCTCTAAACGAAGCTGATGCTATGGTTTGTGGTTTAACTAGAAGCTATGCTGCTTCTTTGGAAAGTATCGAATATGTTTTAGACCCCATACCAAATAAAACCATTTTAGGAATGACTGTTATGTTATGTAATGGAAGGACAATTTTTGTTGCTGACTCGAATGTTCATGATATGCCAAATGCATCTCAGTTAGCAAACATTACTCAGGAAAGTGCTGAAGTTGTAAGAGAAATATTTGGTATTGAGCCAAGGGCTGCTCTTGTCTCTTATTCAAATTTTGGCAAACCATTTACTGAGAGATCAGTTTATATGAGAGATGCCAAAAAAATCCTTGATCAAAGAAATGTTGACTTTGAATATGATGGAGAAATGGGGGCTAACACAGCACTTAATGAAAATTTAATGAATCTTTATCCATTTTGTAAATTGTCTGGACCTGCAAACTTATTAATTATGCCAGCAATTCACAGTGCCAGTATTTCAACAAAGATGTTGCAGGAGTTAGGTGGTGGTACATTAGTTGGGCCATATTTAGTTGGATTTAAAGAAAGCATCCAAATTGCGCCTCTTGGTTCTAATGTTGCTGATATTGTAAATCTTGCAGCTCTATCAGCTTTTAAAAATTAATTTAATAAAAACTTAGATATTTCTCTAAGCGCTTGCTTTGCCTCAGGTAGAAAACCAAAAATTTGCCAAACATGAGGTAAATTTTTATAAATGCTTAAATCAACTTCATTACCTCCCTTTCTAATTTGTGAGGCAACGACTTGGGAATCACTATACAAAATTTCAATATCACTAACTTGAATTAATGTTTTTGGAAAATTAGTATAATTACCAAATGCGGGTGATATGAGTGGATTGTTATAATCTTGATTTGGAGCATACCATTCTTTTACAGTTTTTTTCATGGAAAGTGACGTATTAAGCCAGTTGTCATAAGATAAGTAAGGATCAGATTTAGAGTTTTCTCTGATACTTCTACCTTCGCCTGTAAGATCAGTCCATGGTGATAATAAAAATAATTTAGATGGTAATATTTGATTTAGTTCTTGTAATTTGAGGAGACTAACTAAAGCCAAATTTCCACCAGCTGAGTCTCCACCAAAGAAAATATTTTCACTTTTAAAACCTTTTTCTAATAGTGCATGATAACTACTCACAGCATCATTAATTGCCATTGGGAATATGCTTTCAGGAGACAATGAATAATCTATGGCGAAAATTTGAATTGAAGATAACTTTGCCAAAGATAATAACATATTTTGGTGAGTTTCTGGTGAGCCTGCGACGTATCCACCTCCATGAAAGTATAAAATACATTTTTCATCGTTAAAATTTTTATGTAACAAATGTAATGTTCGAATCTTGTTTAAATAAATTTCATTTACGAATATGTCTGATCTGGATTTATTAAAAATTAAATTTTGTAGAAGTTTAGATCCCCACGAAAAATTTTGTTCATTATACCCTTCTTGATTCATCATTTTCCTTGCTTCTATATAAGATCTCTCCTCAACTGGAGGTTGAACATTCTTAATGTATTTCCTTAGCATTAAGTTTAATATTTTTGCTTGTATACTCATAAAAAAAATAAGTATTTGTCAGACATCAAGTTTATTCCAAATTATTTTTGCAATATCAATTTTATGTAATTTTTTGATTTCTTGTATACAAGTTGGTGATGTAACATTAATTTCTGTTAAATATTTACCAATAATGTCAATACCTACAAAAAAGAGTCCCTCTTCTTTTAAAAGATCTTTAATTTCATTACAAATTTTTAAGTCTTGCTTTGATAGATTTATTGCCTCACAATTTCCGCCTACATGAATATTTGATCTTATTTCATTATTTTTTGGTGTTCGCCTTAATGCTGCAATTGGTTCACCGTTAATTAAAATGACTCTTTTGTCTCCGTTTTTAATATCTGGCAGAAATTTTTGAACAATAAAAGGTTCATTATGCTGATCAATAAACCTCTCAGTAATTTGATTATAATTTTCATCTTTTTTATTTAACAAAAATATACTATCACCACCATTTCCATAAAGTGGTTTGATTACTGACTTTCCATATGTTTTTACAAAAAAATCAACTTCTCTTTTTGATCGAGTAATAATTGTAGGTGGTATTATTTTTTTATAATTTAACATTGAAATTTTTTCTGGCGCATTTCTTATTCCCTTTGGATGATTTATAAATTTTGTAGGTCCTTTTACTTGCTCCAATAGATGCATAGAAGAAACATATTCCATATTATAAGGCGGGTCTTGCCTGACAAAAATATGGCTAAAATTTTCAAGATTAGTTTGTTGTAATTTTCCTATTGAATACTTTTCCAGTTTATTATTATTAAAATGAATTTCCCTAATCTCAGCATGAACTGAGCCATTTTTATAAGTTAATGAACTTGGCAAAAAATAATAATTTTTATTTTTTCTTTTTTGAGACTCTAAAATTATTGGTAAAGTGCTATCAGTTTTAAAATTGAGTGTCTCGATATCATTTATCTGAAATCCAATTTTCATCTTCTTTATAAATTACTTGATTTAATATTTATATAATCAATAACTTCTTCAACTCCATATACATCTCTTGCAATACTGATAACTAATTCTCTCTCTTTTTCAGTTCTGGCAATACCCATTATGTAAACTAATTTATTAACCGTCTCTATGTTATAATTCAGAGAGTTTATCTCTTCCTCTAACATTAACTTACCCAAGATTTTTGTACTTATTACTAAATCGTCTGCAAAATTTAAAATACTATCCGAATTACTAATTTGTATTTCATTAATTACTGTTGTTACTCCATTTGCTCCCCATGCTATTCTGGTTGCCTCAATTTTAAGATCTATATTCTCTACCGTGCCCGTTAGTAAAACTCGTCCTTGTGAAACTTCTACATCAATATTAAAGAATAAATTTTCACTTTGATCAAAATATGTATTTTTTATGACAGTTTTTATAATAGCATCATCCACAAACTCACCTATCGATCTTTCCTCTTGAGAAACGGTTGCAACCTTAACGGCAGTTCCTGTTACAACTTGGGCACAACTGGATAAATGAAAAACTAATAAAGGAATAAAAATAAAGATTAATATTATTTTTCGCCGCATTTCCATAACTAAATATATATTATTTTTTATCTTAAAGTTATTTATTTATCAACAATTGATAGATTTCTCTTTTTGAAATATTTAAATCTTCTGCAACAGTTTTTGATATGTCAGATATGCTCATACCATCTTTAATTAGTTTATCTGCAACTGCTAATATATCATTTTTAGAAAAATTGATTTTGTATTCTTCAATCAATGGCTCTACTATAAATGTAATTTCTCCATAAATTTTCGATCTTTTTTCTAAAGTTTGAATTAAATCTAATATTTTTGTATTAATCACTTCCTCATTTTTTTTTGTAAGTTCTCTTATAAAGGTAATTTTACAATTTTTATAATTTTTAAAAATTAATTTAAGAGTTTTTATAATTCGATTTGGTGATTCAAAAAAAATCGTTGGACTATCATTTGCCTTCATTAAAACAATTTCTTTTAATATATTTTTATTTTGTCTGGGGAAAAAACCTCTAAATGAATATGTGGTGTTTGAAAAATCTGAGAGAACAATACTTGCTGTAGGAGCTGAAGGGCCAGGTATAGAAAATACCTTAATTTTATTTTCGGAACATACCTTGATAAGATCTGATCCAGGATCAGATATTATTGGTGTGCCAGAGTCAGATATAAGTGCAATTGATTGACCTAATTTTAATTTTTTTATTATACCTGGTATAGCTTTTTTTGAATTATACTTATGAAAAGGTTTTAACTGTGTATTTATTCCGTATTTATTTGTCAATTTTTTACTTACTCTAGTATCTTCACAAATTATAAAATCTACGCTTAATAATATTTTTAAAGATCTAACCGTAATGTCTCCCAAATTACCAATTGGCGTACCAATTATATAAAGTCCATTTTCAACTTTTTCGTATTCTAATAATCCATTAATATATTCAATATTGAGTTTCATAAGATGATTAATTTTAAAAAAATATTTTTATTTATCCTAATTATAAAATGCTTTACCTTATTTATAGGCTGTGAAACTTCTACTTCTGTTCAAACAAATACTGTAACACAAAATCAATCTTTAATAATAGGTAATACAAATGAGACTCAAAAGCTCATTCTGACTGATTTAAATGAACGGGGATCAGAAAGTACTAAAAATAAGAAAATTATAGAAATTGGACTAATGTTGCCTTTAAGTGGTAAGCATTATCTTTTAGGAAGGTCTCTATTAAATGCAGCACAACTAGCATTAGAGAAAACAAATCAAAAAAATATTATTTTTCACATTATTGACACAGGTAATGAAGAGATTTTGTTAAAAGAAATTTACATACTACTTGAAAAGGATATTGAAGTTATTATTGGACCTGTTTTTACTGATAAGATCATACAAGTGCATGAAATCGTAAAAGAAAAAAATATTCCAATGATCACTCTTTCAAATAACTCAATTTTAGAAGAATTAGGTATTTCTGTTTTTGGTCTTACACTTGAAGATGAAATTAAGACTTTGTTAAATTATTCGATTAAAAAAGACTTAAATAAATATGCAGTAATTGTCCCAAAAAATGAGTATGGCAAAAGAATTGAAAAAGAAACTCAAATTTTTAGATCAAAAAATAATTTATCTGCTTTTCAATTTGTATTTTACAATCCTAAATCACCAGATTTTTATGATATTTCAAAAAAAATATCGAATTATGAAAAAAGGAAAATTAATCTTGAGAATAAAATTAAGGAACTTGAGAATGAAAATTCTGATCAGGCAATAAAAGAACTGAAAAAACTCTATAAATTAGATACCTACGGTGAACTTGATTTTGAAGCATTATTAATTTTTACACAAAGTTTTGATGAGTTATCAAACCTTAGCTCTATACTTCCATATTACGATGTTGATCCAAAAAAAATACAATACATAGGAAATTCACTGTGGGCTCAAAATTTGTCATTAAAAGAACCTGGTTTAGATAATAGTTATTTCACATCTCTTAATATAAATAACAAAAAAAAATTTGAAGAGGAATATTTTAATTTTTTTAAATCTCAACCTCATACAATAGCAACATTAGTTTACGATATCGTTGGACTAATAAGCAAACTTCATTCAGAAGAAAAAATATTTAAAATTGACAGGCTATACACAAACAGTGGATTTATTGGTATTAACGGATGGTTTAAAATGAGTGCAAATGGAAAGGTATTACGCAGTCCTAATATATATAAAATTAAAAATCAAAAGTTTATTCTATTAGATTAAAACTTATACTGTTTTAAAAATCTCTTCATTTTTTTAAATGCAATAGATCTATGACTTATTCTCTCTTTATATTCAAAGTTCATCTCACCAAATGTCTTTTTGTATCCATTTGGAATAAAGATCGGATCATATCCAAATCCGTTTATTCCTGATGCTGGGAATTGTATATGCCCATATTTTTTACCTTCAAATACCCTGAAAAAATTATTAGGGAAGTAAATTGACAAAGCACAACAAAAAAATGCTCTCCTAGAGGACTTATTTAATAATTTATTTTTGATCATCTTATTTTCTATTTTTTTCATAGCATGATCAAAATTCTTTGATTTGCCTGCCCAACGAGCAGAATAAATTCCTGGATCGTTATTTAATGACAAAACGCAAAGTCCGCTATCATCAGCTATAGCAGGAATACCAGATTTTAATGAGGCATTTCTTGATTTTATTAAAGAATTCTCACTGAAAGTTTTACCGTTTTCTATAGGTTCATTAATTTTAAATTTTTTTGCTGAATAAATTTTGAAACCAAGCGGCTTTAAAAGTGATCTTATTTCTTTTACCTTACCTTCATTATGACTGGCAATAACTATTTCCTTAATAATTTTAACCACTAACAATTTTCTTTTGCATTTGAATAATTTCTTTAACTCCTGATTTTGCAAGTTGCAACATGGTATTAAAAGACTCCTCTGAACAAAGTTGTTTTTCTGAAGTCATCTGTACTTCAACCAATTTACCAGTTTCTGTAATTACAAAATTGGCGTCAACCCCTGCATTTTGATCTTCATCAAAATCTAAATCTAAGAGAGGCTCACCATTTATAATACCACAACTAATTGCAGCAACACTCTCCCTTAATGGATTTTTTTTTATAATTTTTTTATTTAACATCTTGTTGATACAAAGTTGAAGTGCGACAAATGCTCCTGAAACTGATGCTGTTCTAGTTCCTCCATCTGCTTGTATAACATCACAGTCAATTATAATTTGTAAATCTTTTAAATCCTCTAAGTCAATTACAGATCTAAGAGACCTTCCAATCAATCTTTGAATTTCTTGAGTTCTACCTGACTGTTTACCTCTTGCGGCTTCTCGAGACATTCTCTCTGAAGTAGATCGAGGTATCATTCCATATTCTGCAGTAACCCACCCTGAACCTGAATTTTTTAACCATCTTGGTATATTTTGATCTAGTGAAGCGCTACAGATGACATGGGTGTTACCACACTTAATTAGACAGGAACCTTCTGGATAAGGCGAGAATTTAGGGACTATTTCTATATCTCTCAGTTGATTGATATGCCTATTTTTTCTCATTTGAATTTAAATTATACAATGTATTGACGAAAATAATATAGATCATTACATAAACAACAAATGCATTTTTGCTATGACTAAAAATAAAAAGACTTTAAATCAAAAATCTGCAAAGGCGGATATTTCTACTGAACAAAGCGACGTTAAAGAGACTATTAGCCCTGACGATCAAATCAAAGAACTACAAAGTAAGCTTTTAATCAGCCTTGCTGATAATGAAAATCTCAGAAAAAGATTTGATAGAGAAAAAGAGGATCTTAGTAATTATGTAATTTCTGAATTTGCCAAAGAAATACTTGCAGTTCTTGATAATCTTCAAAGAGCAATGACAACAGCTAATCTTGAAGAAGTGAAAGAAAAATCAAGTGAAATATCACAATTATTAGAAGGCATAGAACTTACTGAAAAACAAATTATCTCAACTTTTGAAAAATTTAAAATTGAGCAAGTCAAATCTATGGGTGAGCAATTTGACCCCAACATACATCAAGCAATGTTTGAAGTTCAGAAAGATGATCAGGAGCAAGGTACAATAGCTGAGGTAGTTCAAGAAGGTTATAAAATAGGTGAACGACTACTAAGACCAGCATTAGTTGGGGTTGTGAAGAAAAAAAACAACTAATATCAATAAGATAGCCAAAAAATAATTTTTTAAATCTTTATATTCTTTTTTTTTGGAAGGGGTTGTATGGGTAAAACAACTACCCATATATAAAGAAAATATTAACTTAAAATGGCAAAAGTAATAGGCATAGATTTAGGTACAACAAATAGTTGCATTTCAATAATGGATGGTAAGGATCCTAAGGTTATTGAAAATGCTGAGGGCTCACGTACGACACCATCAATTATTAGTTTCGGTGGTGATGATGAAAAATTAATTGGTCAGCCTGCAAAGAGACAAGGTGTGACAAACCCTGAAAATACATTCTTTGCTATCAAGCGTTTGATGGGAAGATCGTTTGATGATCCAATGGTCAAAAAAGATGCTGATATGGTACCTTTTAAAATAATTAAATCTGAAAATGGTGATGCTTGGGTTGAATCAGGTTCTGAGAAATATTCACCATCACAAATTTCTGCATTTGTATTACAGAAATTAAAAGAAGATGCTGAGAGGTATTTAGGAGAAAAAGTTGAAAAGGCTGTTATTACTGTGCCTGCATATTTTAATGATGCCCAAAGACAGGCAACAAAAGATGCTGGAAAAATAGCAGGTCTGGAAGTTGAGAGAATTGTTAACGAGCCAACAGCTGCGGCACTTGCATATGGTCTAGATAAAAAAGACGGTAAAACAATTGCTGTTTATGATTTGGGTGGTGGAACTTTCGATATTTCAATTCTAGAAATCGGTGACGGTGTATTCGAAGTTAAGTCAACAAACGGGGATACCTTTTTAGGCGGAGAGGATTTTGATACTCGTCTATTAAATTACCTTGCTGAAGAATTTAAGAAAGAAAATAATATTGATCTTACTCAAGATAAGTTAGCTCTCCAAAGATTGAAAGAGTCGGCTGAAAAAGCTAAGATCGAATTATCTTCAACCTCTCAAACAGAAATTAATTTACCATTTATTACAGCTGATCAATCAGGACCTAAACACCTAAACATCAAAGTAACAAGAGCAAAACTTGAAACACTTGTTGATGATTTAATTGAAAAAACAATTAAGCCATGCGATGCGGCTCTCAAGGATGCAGGCTTAAGTGCAGGTGAAATTGATGAGGTAGTGTTAGTTGGTGGAATGACAAGAATGCCAAAAGTAATAGAAACTGTAAAAAACTTTTTTGGTAAAGAGCCTAATAAAGGAGTTAACCCGGATGAGGTTGTTGCGCAAGGAGCAGCGATACAAGCTGGTATTCTCCAAGGAGACGTTAAAGATGTATTATTGCTTGATGTTACACCTCTTTCTCTTGGTATTGAAACGCTCGGAGGAGTCTTCACAAAATTAATTGATAAAAATACGACAATTCCAACAAAGAAAAGTCAGGTATTTTCTACTGCTGATGACAATCAAACTGCTGTAACAATACGAGTGTGTCAGGGCGAGAGAGAAATGGCCGCTGATAATAAATTGCTTGGAAACTTTGACTTAATAGGTATTCCACCTGCGCCCAGAGGTGTTCCACAAATTGAAGTAACATTTGATATTGACGCTAATGGAATTGTAAATGTATCTGCAAAAGATAAAGGCACAGGCAAAGAACAACAAATTAAAATACAAGCATCGGGTGGATTGAGTGAAGAAGAGATCAACAAAATGGTCAAGGAAGCTGAAGCTAACGCGGAGGCAGATAAGAAGAAGCGAGAAGGTGTTGATGTTAAAAACCAAGCAGACACAATGATACACTCTGCTGAGAAAAATCTAAAAGAATTTGGTGATAAGGTTTCTGAGCAAGAAAAGAGTGCAATTGAAAATGATATCAAGACCTTAAAAGAAGCTGTTGCTTCAGATGATACCGATAAGATTAAAAGTGGACTTGAAGCATTAACTCAATCATCTATGAAATTAGGTGAAGCAATGTATAAGGCTCAACAACAGGATGCTCCTAATCCAAATGAGCCATCTGACAATACAGCTGCTGGATCTGAACAGAATAATGAGAAAGTTGTTGATGCTGAGTTCGAGGAAGTCAAAGAAGATAATAAGCAATCGTAAGCAGGTAAGCTTATGTCAAAAAGAGACTATTACGAAGTTCTTGGCGTTTCCAAGTCAGCTGATGACTCCGAAATAAAAAAAGCCTACAGAAAATTAGCAATGAAATATCATCCTGATCGTAATCAGGGTGATGCAGATGCAGAAGTTAAATTCAAAGAAGCGAGTGAGGCATACGCTATACTTCATGACAAAGAGAAACGTTCAGCTTACGACCAGTTTGGTCATGCAGCAGTCGATGGTAATACAGGCCAGGGCGGTTTTGGTTTTGATTTTAATTCATCAGCTTTTCAAGATATTTTTGAAGACTTTTTTGGAGACTCATCCTTTTTTGGCGGTGGAGGAAATCGTAGAAGAAAAACAAATAATCGCGGCTCAGACTTAAGATATGATATTACTGTTAGTCTTGAAGAAGCGTTTAATGGTAAAAAATTTAAAGTAAAAATTCCAACTCAAGTTCAATGTGACTCTTGTTCAGGTTCTGGCGCATCTCAAGGAAGTCAGCCAGTAACTTGTCAGTCATGCGGAGGTAGAGGGCAGATTCGCTCACAACAAGGTTTTTTTTCAATTCAACAAACTTGTCCAACCTGTCAGGGAAGTGGTTCAACTATTTCAGATCCATGCAGACCATGCAGCGGATCTGGTAGAACACAGAAAACAAAGAGTTTAATGGTGAAAATACCAAAAGGCGTTGATGACGGTTCTCGAATAAGACTATCTGGAGAAGGTGAAGCGGGTCTGAACGGCGGGCAGCAGGGGGACTTGTATATATTTGTAAATGTAAATGAGCACGAAATATTTGCTCGTGAAAATGAAAATTTATTTGCTGAGGTCCCAATATCTATGGTCGATGCTGCTGTTGGCGGCGCTATTGATATACCGACAATAGATGGTGGTAAAGCAAGGCTAAAAATACCTCAAGGTACTCAATCTGGTGACCAATTCAGATTAAAATCAAAAGGCATGCCTAATGTTCGCAACGGTTATTTAGGTGATTTGTATATTCAGGCAAAAGTTGAAACACCAGTAAATTTAAATAAGAAGCAAATTGAAATATTGAAATCCTTTCAAGAAACCAGTGATCAAAATGACAGCCCTTTAGCATCGACATTTTTTAAAAAAGCCAAGGATTTTTGGAAAACAAAAGCTTAAAAAACTTACTTTTTCAATTATTTCGATTATCCTTAATTAATGAAAAAAATAAAAATTGTCATAACTGGTGTAACAGGACGCATGGGAATGCAAATAGCTAAACGAGTTTTGAAAGATAAATCACTTGTTTTGTATGGTGCAACCGAGAGAAGTGGGCATAAAGCTGTTGGCAAGGATTTAGGTCAATTACTCAAGACAAAAAAATTAAAAATTAAAGTCACCGATAATATAATTCCATTATTTGCAAAAACTGACGCTGTTATTGACTTCACAACTCCTGAAGCAACTATCATGCATGCAAAATACGCAGCTCAAGCAAGAATAGTGCATATAATTGGAACTACAGGTTTTAATAGCTCTCAATTAAAAAAAATTAAACTCGCTGCACAGCATGCAACAATCATAAAATCAGGTAATATGAGTTTAGGTATAAACCTAATAAATAAATTAATTAAAATAAGTTCCTCAAGTTTAAAAAATGATTTTGACACAATAATTAACGAAACGCATCATCGACATAAAGTTGATGCACCTTCAGGCACTGCAGTAATGATGGGGCAAGCTGCAGCAGAAGGTAAAAATAAAAAATTTGAAAAAATTAAAAAAATCTCTCGTTTAAACATCAAGGCTAAAAGTACTAAAGATAAGATTGTAATCTCATCCTTCCGCAAAGGTGAAGTAATTGGTGATCACGAAATTATTTTTTCAAGCAGAGATGAGGATATTACTATCAAGCATACAGCGAAAGATAGGGGTATTTTTGCTAACGGAGCAATACAAGCTGTGAAATGGGGCATGAACAAAAAACCCGGCATATTTAACATGTCGGATGTGCTAAATATAAGTTAGGTTGAAAAAGAACCATAATGTTAAAGTCTGATAAGGCAAAAAAAATTATTAGTATTTTAAATAAAATTTATCCCGAAACCCCAATTCCACTAAATCATAAAAATAATTTTGAATTATTAATTTCTGTTCTTCTAAGCGCGCAGTGTACAGATAAAAGGGTCAATGAAGTAACTCCTTTGCTTTTTAAGAAAGCAAATAATCCTGCGAAAATGGAGAGGCTGCCAGTAAAAACCATTTATAATATTGTGAGACCCTGTGGTCTTGGTCCACAAAAATCGAAAGCTATCTCAAAGCTATCAAAAATATTAATGAAAAATTATAGTGGTAAGGTTCCAGAAACTTTTGAAGATCTAGAGGCGCTTCCTGGAGTAGGGCATAAAACAGCTAGTGTTGTAATGTCACAAGGTTTTGGTCACCCAGCATTTCCTGTTGATACTCATATTCATCGACTAGCCCAAAGATGGGGGTTAACAAATGGTAAGAGTGTAAAGCAAACTGAATATGATTTAAAAAAAATATTTCCCGAAAAACTATGGAACAAGTTACATTTACAAATAATATTTTATGGAAGGGAATATTGTGAAGCTCGAAGTTGTTTTGGAATAAAGTGTAAAATATGTAAAACTTGTTATCCAACCAGAAAAAAGCCAATTAAAACAAAAAAAGCATAAATAGTTATAAAAATAAAACACCTTTAACTGTCTATTGTTTGCTGATAACTTTATTCATTATGATTAATAAAGAAGTAGCACTCATTATTGGCGCGGGTGACAGCCTTGGTTCTGCGGTAGCGAGAGTATTTGCACAAAATAACTTCATAACAGTAGTTGCTAGAAGGAACGGGGATCAATTATCGCCACTTAAAGAAGAAATAGAAAAAAATGGCGGAAAGTGTTTCGCATATAGTTTAGACGCAAGAAAAGAAGAGGATGTAATTAAATTTATTAATAAGATTGAAACAGAGATTGGTGAAATTAATGTGGCCGTATACAACATTGGAGCCAACATTCGTTTCAACATTTTAGAAACAACCTCAAAAAAATATTATAAAGTATGGGAAATGGCGACTTTTGGAGCTTTTCTAATGGGAAGAGAAGTAACAAGAAAAATGATACCAAGAAAAAAAGGGACAATCATATTTACCGGCGCGACAGCAAGTATAAGAGGTAAAGAAGGATTTGCTGCATTCTCCGGTGCTAAACAAGCGAAAAGAGCTTTGGCGCAAAGTATGGCGAAAGAATTAGCGCCAAAAGGTATTCATGTCGCTCATGTTATTGTAGATGGAGCAATTGATACGCCGTGGGTGAATAAGCTCTTTCCTGAGTATGTCAAAGAAAAGAAAAAAATTGATGGTTTGATGAAGCCAGATGATATTGCACAAAACTACTTGATGATACATAATCAACCAAAAAATGCGTGGACTTTTGAGTTAGATTTACGTCCATGGGTGGAGACATGGTGAGTCAAGAATTTGACATCGTTGGTATAGGAAATGCAATTGTAGATGTAATCACCGATGTCAATGATGAATTTATAAATCAACAAGAGCTAAGGAAAGGGCTTATGTCACTTGTAGATTTAGATACTATCAAATCCCTATCAAACAAAATTGAGATAAAAGCTAATGTCTCTGGAGGATCAGTTGCAAACTCTATCGTTGCATTAGCTCAAAATAATATCAAATCTGCTTTCATCGGCAAAGTAGGTAAAGACGAAGTTGGAAATTCATTCATTAGAGGTCTTGAAAAAGAAAAAGTTGTTTTTGCAAATAAGGCCCAATCAGATGAAAGTGAAACTGGAAGATGTCTGGTGATGGTAACGCCAGATGCACAACGAACAATGAGTACATATTTAGGAATTTCTCAAAAACTAAAATCAAATGATATCAATGAGGATGTTATAGCACAGTCAAAAATTACTTATCTTGAAGGATACCTTTGGGATCTTGATGATGCGCAAGAAGCAATTAAAAAAGCAATAAAAATTTCTAAAGAAGCAAACAGGTTAGTTGCATTTAGTGTGTCTGATGTTTTTTGTATTGAACGATTTAGAGAAAGTTTTTTAAATCTAGTTAATAATGAAGCTGATATAATTTTTGCAAATGAAGAGGAAATTAAATCGCTTTATCAAAAGGATAGTCTTGATGATTGTCTCGAAATTATAAGTCAGCATGATAAAATATTTGCTATCACACTTGGTGAAAAAGGTGCGATGATAGCTAATAAAGATCAGCTTATACAGATAAAAGCTCAGCAAATTGAAAATTTGGTCGATACTACTGGAGCAGGAGATCTATTTGCTGCAGGCTTCTTACTTGGATACATAAAAGGTGAAAATTTAGAACAGTGTGGGAATGAAGGCGTAACATTCGCCTCTAAAATAATTCAAATCTACGGAGCAAGGTTATGAGCAAAAAATCTATTATGGTAACAGGTGTCTCTACTGGTATTGGACTAGGAACACTTAGTTATTTTGTGAAAAACGGTTTTCACGTTTATGGAAGTGTTCGTAATTCAAACGATGCGAACAGATTAAAAAAAATTTATAAAGATAATTTTACACCTCTAATCTTCGATGTAACAAAAGAAGCTCAGCTAAAAAAGGCTGTAACATTTTTGAAAAAAGATCTTAAGAGTTCAAATCTTCTTGCTTTAGTTAATAACGCAGGTGTAGCAATATCTGGCCCCTTATTACATCAAAGGGTGAAAGATTTTGAAAAACAAATTGATATTAATTTAAATGGTGCATTTAGAGTCATAAAATATTTTGCTCCATTGTGTGGAGCGAAAAAAAATAATAGTTCGAAGAAGGGTGTAATTTTTAATATAAGTTCAATTTCTGGAAAAATTGGAATGCCTGGTGTTGGAGCCTATACTGCATCTAAATTTGGATTAGAGGGCTTAAGTCATAGTTTAAGAAGAGAATTGATGAGATACGGAGTTGATGTTGTAGTTATTGGACCAGGTCCAATAAAAACTGAAATTTTTGATAAAATTGATAAAAAATTTTTAAACAGCCTCAAAAAAACTGATTATGCAAAGGCAGCTAGAGGAATACCTAAAAGAATGAAAAATGCCAAAAGGATAGCTTTTCCAGCTGAGGAAGTTGGAAAATTAATATTTAATGCACTACACAATCCAAATAGAAAAACACGGTATGCCATCACGCCAAGTAGAATGATGTATTGGACACTTCCAATGTTATTACCTGACAGAGTCTTAGATCAATTAATCAAAAGACGATCGGGAGGATTGTAAAATTTTATTTGACTCTTTTATAACATCATCCGCTGAAATTAAATTAATATTACTACCACCAAATTTGACCGATGAAATAAAATGAATGTTTTCAAATTGATCGTTTAGAAACTTTACAGCGCTGGTTGGACCACATATTTTCAGCAATGGACATAGATTTGTTGATAGCATTTGCCCAGTGCCACTATCATTAGTAATTGCCATACTTAAATATTTTGTAGCACCCATTACTACCTCAAGTCCCGGAAAATTAGACAATTCCTCCTCAGGAAACATTGGTTTTTTAATTTGATTAATTATATCTTCCTTTAAATGAGTCTCTTGTGGACCAAGAAAAAAAACTATCTCAAACCCTTTTGCTTCAAAATATTTAGCCACATCTATGAATTTTTTGTAAGCCCATATCCTCTTTGGCGTATTAGAACCAAGTGAAATGCCAAAATACTTTTTGTCTGCTTGGAAAACTTCTTGTAATTCTTTTAGTATTTCTTTTGGAATTGTTATAGATGATGCTTGTTGTTTTTTATAACTTGATACTAAATCAAGCATCTCAATAATATTATTTACATAAAATTGCCTTTTTGATTTTTTGTCCTTGGGTTTATAGTTTGAAAACATCCAATTAGCAGAGGCGGAGATGAATTTTGAACACTTAATTCTTCGCAACGCAATGGTGCGTAAAACCGCTTTTTGTGTATCAATGATTATATCAAAATGTATATTTCTAAGATCATATTTTGAAGATATTCTTCTCCAAAAAAAAGGGCTTAAGTTTACTTGCTCCCAAATTTTGTCAATATATGACTCAGTGAATTTTTTTAAACGGGAATTATATTCAGTATAAATAGTATCAGTCATCCAATGGATTTCTGATGTTGGGAATCTTTCCCTTAACTGGTGGACAATTTGAAGTTTTAATATTCCATCCCCAATTTGTTCACCATTACTGAAGATAAGAATCTTTTTCATGAAATTATGCTTTAGCCTTCTTCAGATACTTTTATAATCAATTTACCTTCGTTTTCGCCAGAAAATAACTTTTTGATTGCAGTGCCCGCATTTTCAATCCCTGGAATAATATGATTTTTATACTTAATTTTGTCTTCTTTTAACCATTGTGTAATATCTTGGTAGGCTTCCATATATCTTTTGAAGTAATCAAAAACAATAAAGCCTTTAAGCTTAATTCTCTTTATTAATAAATTTCCCCAAGCAGGCCCCGGAACAATTGACTCAGCATTATATCCTGAAATCAAACCACAAAGACTTATTCTTCCACTGATATTCATGCGAGTTAATACTGCCTCAGTAATGCTACCACCTACATTTTCAAAATATATGTCAACTCCATCAGGACAAGTCTCTTTTAATTTTTGTCTAAGATTTTCAGACTTATAATTGATGGCAGAGTCAATACCTAGTTCATCAACAAGCCATTTACATTTTGCGTCTGAACCTGCAATCCCTATTACTCTGCAACCTTTAATTTTTCCTATTTGACATACAATTGATCCAACAGCACCGGCTGCTGCAGAAACAACTAAAGTTTCGCCAGGTTGTGGATCAGTTATATCAAGCAAACCAAAGTAAGCTGTGAGGCCAGTCATTCCTAAAATACTCATGTAACAATCAAGAGGAAAACCCGTTCCTTGAGGAATTTGCCTTACTCCTTTCCCATCACTTACACAGTATTGCTGCCATCCGCCCATACAGTTCACAATTTCACCTTTTTTAAATTTTTCATTTTTACTCTCTTCGATTATGCCTATTGTACCACCTCTCATGGTGTCTCCAGTTTGCATCGCATCAACATAAGATTTTTGTCCACTCATCCACCCACGATTTGCAGGATCCAAAGAGAGATATATGTTTCTTATTAACATTTGACTATCTGAAAGACTGGGAACTTCACTTTCCTCCAAAACTAAGTCCCCTTCACTAATTTCACCAACTGGAAATTTTTTTAAAATCCATTGTTTATTTTTCATTATTATCTCCGATCATTTTTTTAAAGTTCACCTGAGGCATATCAATACTTACACAAGTTGATGTTGAGGTAACAACAGTCCTATTGTTTTGCTCTAATCTACCCTCCAAGAATACAATATTTTTTCCAGATTTCACCACTCGCCCATATCCTATAACTTTCCCCGGTTTAGTTGGATACAAAAAATTTGTTTTCAGTTCTATTGTTGGCGGTCTTTTTTTGAAATGATTTTGAAATATAAACGCTAATGCAGATGCATCATCTACCATTCCACTAACAATACCTCCTTGGACGTCACCTGCAGGATTGCAATATTTTTTGTCAATATCAAACTCAACTTTGATATTGCCAGCTGTAGTATCAACTTCTAGAACAGTCATATTAAAAAGATCGAATAATTTATTCTTATTAAACAGCTTCTTGAGTTCAGCATCTGAGATTTTTTCACTCATATTGATTATTTGTATTCAGGTTTTTCAGGAAATACCATTGGTCCCAATGGTCTTCCCGCGAGTAAATGAAAGTGTAAGTGAGGTACTTCTTGATGCGCATCCTTACCAGCATTTGCAATGAGCCTATATCCTCCTCCTCCAGATTTTTCACTTATACCCAACATATCTGCCACGTTTGAAATAGCCCGGTTGAAACCAACTATTTCTTCGTCCGAAGCATTCGCACTAAAATCATTTATGTCTATGTATTCCCCTTTTGGAATTACTAAGGCATGTGAAGGCGCTTGCGGACGAATATCTTTGAATGACAGGACATATTCATCCTCATAAATTTTATCACAAGGGATTTCACCTCTTAAAATCTTAGCAAAAATATTTTCCTTATCATATGACATTAATCTCTAAGTCCTGTTTTACCCTCTCTTTTTTCTAACTCTTCATAGACTTGATCAGGAGTAATATCAAATTTTTTCAACATGACTAACAAATGATAAATAAGATCTGCCGATTCATAAATTATTTGCTCTACATTATCTTCTTCAGCGGCCTCCACAGTTTCAAGTGATTCCTCTTTTAACTTTTCTATACATTTACTTTTACCTTCTGATATAAGTTTTGCCGTATAAGATTTTGAAGGGTCTTCATTAGCATGTGAAATAATTGTATCAAAGAGCCGAGCTAGCACATCAACTTTTTTACTGCTCATTCCACTCCCTCAACAACTGCAAAAATTCTATCCTTTTCATCTCCCAAGATTTTTTTTGCATTTTGATATTCTTCTGAGTTATAAGCCTGTTTAGCTATTTCAATTGTCTCATACTCAACTATGACGTTTCTTTTAAACTCTTTACCTTCCATGGTTGTTTGTTCGCCACCCCGTACTAAAAATTTACCATTGTATTTTTTGACTGCCTCAGTTGCATACTCTGCATATAATTTTTGCTTTTCCGGATGTAACACATTGACTTTTACTACCCAATAACCTTTCATAATTAAATCCTAACTGCTATATTTTGTTCAGCAAGATATGTTTTTACATCTTTAATACTATATTCTCCGAAATGAAAAATAGAAGCAGCTAATAGAGCGCTAGCTCCCCCCTTTAATACCCCTTCAACAAAGTGCTCAAGGTTTCCAACGCCACCTGAAGCAATAACAGGAATATCAATTGAGGATGAGACAGTACTCAATAATTCATTGTCAAATCCTTTTTTTGTTCCATCTCTGTCCATTGAAGTTAATAATATCTCACCAGCTCCTAAATTAGCTACTTCAATGCAATATTCTAATGCATCAATATCTGTGGGCTTTCTTCCACCATGGGTAAATATATTCCAACTATTATCTCCATTTTTTTTTGCATCCACTGCTATAACTATTGTTGAGGAACCATATTTCTTTGCCGCTTTTGCAACCAGGTCAATGTTTTCAACTGCAGCTGTATTTATAGACACTTTATCTGCTCCATGGTGAAGCAAACGAGATATATCATCAATGGTCCTGACACCTCCGCCTACAGTGAGTGGTATGAAACAATTTTCAGCAGTTTTTTTTACAACTTCAAAGAGGGTTTCTCTATCGTCACTTGATGCAGTTATATCTAGAAAGCATAGTTCATCAGCTCCCTCAGAATTATAGATTTTTGCTTGTTCAACAGGATCGCCAGCATCAATTAAGTCAACAAAATTGACGCCTTTGACAACTCTCCCTCGATCAACATCTAAACAGGGTATGATTCTTTTTTTTAGCATTCTATCTAACTATCTTTAATGCCTCAGCAATATCAATATTTTTGTCATAAATTGCTTTACCTACAATTACACCTTTTATTTGTGAGTAATTTTTTTTCTTTAGGTTAATAAGGTCCGAGATATTTGATACCCCGCCTGATGCAACACAGTCAATTTTTGTTTGAACCATTACATTTTCTAGCATTTTAAAGTTAATTCCTTGCTTCATACCATCCCTCATAACGTCAGTAATTATTATTGAGTTGATATTAAGATCTTCTATACTTTTTAAAAAATCAGAAATTTCTAAATCTTTTACCTCTTTCCAACCTTTTGTAGCAATTTGGTTTTGCTTGATGTCGAGAGCAATTGAAATTCTATTGGGATAATTGCAAACTGATTTCTCAAAAAAAGTTTTATTTTCAAACGCTGATGTTCCAATAATAACATTATTAACACCAATATTAATGAGTCTTTCAACTCTTTCTATATTCCTTACTCCGCCACCGAACTGTATCTTAAGATTTGTATTTTTTTTTATTTGCTCAATAGATTTAATATTTTCAAAATTGCCCTTAAGCGCACCATCTAGGTCAACGCAATGCAAATATTCCACTCCAGTGTCTTCAAAAATTTTAGCCTGATCTAACGGTGACTCATTATATGTTGTAGATTTTTTAAAATCACCTTGTATTAATCTTACACATTTACCGTCTTTTAAATCAATTGCTGGAAATAAAATCATGAAGGTTCCCACTCGAGAAAGTTTGTAATTATTTGTTTTCCGTTATTATGACTTTTTTCTGGATGAAATTGTGTACCAAAAATATTTTCCTTGAGTACTGCTGCAGTAATTGAATTTGGATATTTTGTAGTTGCAATACAATTTTCATTTTTTTGAGTTCTAAAGTAGTAACTGTGCACAAAATAAAAATCAGTATTTTGTGAAATATTATTCAATAATTCATGATTGCGAAAAGTGACTTCATTCCATCCCATGTGTGGAATTTTATAATCAGCTGGAGCCTCGATCTTGATTACTTCTCCGGGTATCCATCCAAAGCCCTCACATTCACCAAATTCTAAAGATTTTTCTGCTAGTAATTGCATTCCAACACAAATGCCCATAAAAGCTTTTTTTTCGCCAATTACCAATTGTTCAAGACTTTCAAATAGACCGTCTATTTTGTGAATTGCGTTCTTACAGTCTTGAAAAGCTCCAACTCCAGGAAGGACTAATTTATCTGCGTTTAATATTTCAGATGGTGTGTTTGTAACAATAATTTCATATGGGTTTTCTAAGTTATTGTTGACGGCTTCAAATGCCTTGTGTACTGAATGTAAATTTCCTGAGCCGTAGTTGATAATTACTAACTTCATTTATTCATTTGTTTAATAGTATCAATAACTTCCTCTACATGATTATTTACTTTCACTTTTCTCCAAACCTTTACGACCTTGCCTTTCATAATAAGAAATGTAGATCTATCTATGCCCTTGTACGTTCTGCCATACATACTTTTTTTAATCCATACACCAAATTTTTCACTGATTTTATCACTCTCATCAGAGAGAAGATCAAATTTTAATTTGTATTTTTCAGCAAATTTATTTTGTTTTTGAACGGTATCTTTGGATATACCATAAACTCTTACCTTTAGATTGTTTAACTTTCGAAGATTGCTTTGGAAATCACAAGACTCTTTTGTACAACCTGGAGTATCCGCTTTAGGATAAAAATAAATTACCGTGTCCTCTTTTGTAGGAAATTTAACTTCTTCATCTTTCTGATTTTTAAGTTTGAATGAAGGTAGTTTTTGGCCTTCTTTAATCATTGTTAAAGTTGTCCTTTGGTAGAAGGAATGTTCATTCCCTCTCGCTCGTTAATCACAACAGCATTTCTCAAACTTCTTGCTAAAGCCTTAAAGCAAGATTCAATTATATGATGGTTGTTTTCTCCATAAATATTTTCCACATGTAATGTTGTTCCACTTGCTTGTGCAAAAGCTTGGAACCATTCTTTAAATAATTCAGTATCAAAGTCACCTTGAGAAGATGTTATCTTTGGAGCACTAAATTTTACTTTCCAAATTAAATAAGGTCTATTTGATAGATCAAGCGCAACTCTTGATAACGTTTCATCCATGGGAATATATGAGTGCGCATAACGTGTAATACCTTGTCGATTACCTAATGCTTTTGATAAACATTCCCCAATTGCAATGCCTGTATCCTCAGTTGTATGGTGATAATCAATGTGAGTATCTCCTGTTGCTTTTATCTTCATATCAATCAGTGAGTGCTTTGACAGTTGTTCAAGCATGTGGTCAAGAAATCCTATGCCAGTCTTGATATCGTACTTACCTGTTCCGTCGATATTAATATCGACAGAGATAGAGGTTTCTTTCGTGTCTCTTTTATACTCTGATGTTCTCATAACAAAATCCAGTCGGTTTCTATCAATAAATCACTGAATTATCTATAAAAAATGTAATTTTTAATGAAAAGTCAGGGCTTGAAGTTAATAAATAAATAGCCACATAACACTCAACATGGAAAATCAACAAAGTCAATCATGGCATGGCACAACTATTATTAGTGTAAGAAAAGGCAATCAGGTTGTTGTCGCGGGAGACGGACAAGTTAGTCTTGGAAATACAGTCATTAAAGGCACTGCCCAAAAGGTTAGAAAAATAGGTGATGGCAGTGTTATCTCTGGTTTTGCCGGAGCAACTGCAGATGCATTTACTTTATTTGAAAGACTAGAAGCAAAGCTCGAAAAGCATCCTAAACAGCTTACCAGAGCATGTGTTGAACTGGCGAAAGATTGGCGCACCGACAAATATTTAAGGCGCCTAGAAGCACTTCTTACAGTTGCAGACTCTTCTACATCACTTCTAATTACTGGAATGGGTGACGTGTTAGATCCTGAAGGGTCAATTATTGGAATTGGTAGCGGTGGTAATTATGCACTATCCGCTGCTAAAGCGCTGATTGATACTGATCTTACTGCTGAAGAAATTGCTTTAAAGTCACTAAAAATTGCTGGCGAAATTTGTGTTTTCACAAACAGCAATGTTACACTTGAAAAAATTGAGTATTAGATAATGCAAGCATTTTCACCAAGGGAAATTGTTTCCGAACTTGATAGATATATTATTGGCCAAGATGATGCAAAAAAATCTGTAGCCATAGCATTAAGGAATCGTTGGCGACGTCAGCAATTACCAGAGGATATGAGAGAAGAGGTTCTTCCAAAAAATATTTTAATGATTGGTCCTACTGGAATAGGTAAAACTGAAATTTCTAGAAGGCTCTCAAAATTAGCACAAGCACCGTTTATAAAAGTTGAAGCAACAAAATTTACAGAAGTTGGGTATGTAGGTAGAGATGTGGAGTCCATTGTGCGTGATTTGATTGAAATAGCAATAACAATGGTTCGTGAAATAAAAAGAAAAGAAGTAAAGGCAAAAGCACAATTAGCTGCTGAAGAACGTGTGCTAGATGCTTTAGTTGGACCAGGTTCAGGGCCTGCTACAAGAGAAAGTTTCAGAAAAAAACTTAGAAATAACGAACTCAATGAAAAAGAAATTGAAATAGCTGTTCAAGATACTGGATCATTTCCAACAATTGACCTTCAAGGTGGACAGGGTGCTGGCATTGGAATGATAAATCTAAACGACATGCTTGGTAAAGCCATGGGACCAAAAACTAAAAAGAAGAAAACAACAGTTGCCGATTCTTATGAGATCTTGGTTAATGAAGAGTCAGATAAGCTCATTGATACTGACCAAATTGTAAACGAGGCAAAAAAAGCTGTAGAGGATAATGGAATTGTATTTATAGATGAAATAGACAAAGTTTGTGCAAGAAGTGAAAGAGTTGGTGGTGACGTTTCAAGAGAAGGGGTGCAAAGAGATCTGTTACCTTTAATTGAGGGAACAACAGTTAATACGAAACACGGAACGATCAAAACTGATCATATACTTTTTATTGCTTCTGGGGCATTTCAGCTATCTAAGCCATCAGATCTATTGCCAGAATTACAGGGTAGACTCCCAATAAGGGTAAATCTCAAAGCACTTTCACAGGAAGACTTTAAACGTATCCTCACAGAACCCAAGTATAGCTTGATAAAACAGTATGAGGCGCTGATGGGTACTGAAGATGTAAAAATTAATTTTAGCGAAGATGGAATTGATGCAATAGCAACCCTGGCTGTAGACATTAACTCAACTATTGAGAATATTGGAGCCCGTCGTTTACATACAATTCTTGAGAGAGTATTAGAAGATATAAGTTTTTCTGCAGCTGATAAAAGTGGAGAAAAAATTACAATTGATGCTAACTATGTGAAAGATAATGTAAATGAATTATCGAAAGATACAGATCTTTCTAAATTTATTCTTTAATTTATATGTCACTTAAAACAAAAAAAACTCATTTAAATAAAATAAAAGTACGATACTCAGAAGTTGATTGTCAAAGAATAGTCTACAACTCTCATTACCTAACATATTTTGATATTTCTTTGAGTGAAATGCTTGAAGATTGTTTCGATCAAGATGAATATGTAAATAATACGAACAATGATTTTCATACTGTTGGCGTTCAAATGGATTTTAAAAGTCCTGCAAGGCTAAATGATCAGCTTGAGGTTTACACAGGCGTTAAAAAACTTGGAAATTCAAGCATGACGTTCATGCAAGAAATATATAAAGTAGGTTCAGACGAAGTTTTAAATTCAGCTAATATTACTTGGGTCAACACTAATCAAAAAAGTATGAAGTCCGAGACTATTCCAGATGATATTAGATCAAAATTGAATAAATATTTAATTGATTAATCGGAAGTCGCTGCTAACAGCCAGTTTGAACTTTTTTTATCTTTTATTTTTTCAAATGTCCAAACATCAGTAATTTTTTGAACTTGGTTAAGACTTCCGGAAATTACTTCATCTTTACTATTCTTAATACAAGTAATCATCTCCGATATAAATCTTACTGTTACTTCCATTGGATTTTTCTTTAAATCTTTGTGAACAATCTCTGACTTTTCAATTCCTATAAAATTAAATTCTACTGTTTCATTTTTACTATTTCTTTCATCAATAACTGATGAAAAACTATTTAATACATCGTCAGAGAGTAGAGGCTTTAAAGCATCTTTGTTGCCGTTCTCAAAATTCGTAACAATGGTTTCATAGGCGTTCGCTGCTCCACGCAAAAAATCGTCATTATTAAACCAACCGTCCTCGCGCGCACTAGATGAAGTTTTTGGTTCAATTGGAATGGCTTTTTCCTCTTTAGAGGTCTGTGGTGACTCATAATTATATGAGGTTTTGTCAGTTTTTTCGTGACCAGTACGTCTTCCTAGGACGCTTCTAAGACGCAGAAGGACAATGCCAGCAATAATTGCAAGAATTAAAATGTCTATGTACTGAAATGCTTCACTCATTTATTTAAATATTATAGAGTTCTTATTTAGGGATTTAAACTAAACTTTCAACATTTACTTTTTATTTTGTTTTTTATATTTTTTGCAATTTTCATACTTATTCCGATCATTGAAATTAGCTTATTTATTGAAATTGGGAGCATTATTGGTTCCTTTTATACAATTATGCTAATATTTCTTACAGCTATAGTTGGTGTATTCTTTGTCCGCCAGCAAGGTATTAGTACATTTCAGAAATTAGCCTCTCAATTGCAAAACCTTGAGGCACCTGTTCAAACAATGTTTGAAGGGCTTGTTATCCTTATTTCTGGAATTCTGTTAATTACTCCTGGGTTCTTCTCAGACTCTATAGGTTTTCTTGGTTTAATACCTGTTACAAGGGTGATTTTTATAAAGTTAGTAGCAAGTTACATTCTTTCTCGATATGGTGTGAAACAAAATCACGAAGATAATACCTTAGAGGGTGACTTCGTCGAATTGGATGATGAGGACAAAATAAAATAATGGATGTAAAAGCGAAAATTATTACTCAATTTATTAGAGATTTATCATTTGAAAATCCACATGGACTTGAGTCTTTTAAGCCAGGTAGCGATCGCCCCATGATCAATGCTAATGTTGATGTAAAAGCAAAAAATAGAAAAGATACTGAAATTTATGAGGTAGAATTAAACATCAGTGTCAATGCTATTCGAGATGAAAAGAATTTATATATAATTGATCTCAAGTATATAGGAATTTTTGAATTAAAAAATTTAACTGATGATGTTAAGGAGCCATATCTTTTAGTTGAATGTCCAAGGCAATTATTTCCATTTGCAAGAAGAATTATTTATGACATGCACTCGGATGGAGGGCTTCCGCCTTTAATGTTGGATCCAGTAAATTTTGCTGACTTATATGAAAAAAGAAAAAAACAAAATTAATAACTAATAAATTTTGCCTCTCCATTTACCATTTCAAATATTGGCTCAACCTTAGGAATTGCATCTTTTGTTTTATTATTCATATCATCAAGAAGAACTGATGTATTTGTATACTCACTTATCATTTCTAGATTTTTAATTGTTGGCATTATCATTGGAAACTTTCCATTTTTAGACTTTAATAAAGCATCTTTAGGATTAATCCATTTACTTTCTACACCTTCAGTACCATCGTGGATTGCTTCTTGCGCTGTAGTGCGTGCGATAAAAAATCTGGTGCTATATCTTCTTTTCTCAATTTTTGGAGTTATCCAATGAGAAATGTAAGCGAGTTCACTAGTAGCAAGTTCTAAATTTAATTTATTAATCATTTCGTAAAAAATATTTTCACCTTTTTGAAGTCTATTTTTGTAATGGTTTATGATTTTAAGATCCTCGTTTTTAAAAACTGTATTTTTCAAATTTTCTCCCTTTTTATTCGCAAGAAGTATTCCACTCTCTTCGAAGCACTCTCTTATACATGCAATCCAATATGACAATCCGTTTTTATCTATGCCGAGTCTAGCTGAAGCTAAACAATCGTCTAATTGAGGACTATATTTTGAATAATTATTTGAAATATCCTCATTATCTATCTTGCCTCCTGGAAATACCCATGCACCCCCAAAATTGGTTTTCATAGATCTTTTGATCATAAAAACCTCTAATTGATTATTTGTGTCTCGTATGAGTAAAACTGAAGCAGCAGGTGTTGGAACTTTCTGATAATTGTCGCCATCGCTGAGTGTATGATTGATTTGATTACTCACTAGATTGACTAATTTTATTCCAGATAGAGTTCTTGCCTAGCGTTTGTATAAACGACTGATGCAACTCTTTTTCTTTTTCTGAAAGTCGAGGAGGTAGATTCCTATTTTTAATTTTTTCAGTATTAAAAGTCACGGGCGAATTTTTTACTTCAACCGAATTATTTAGATCTAGACTTAACTCTCTAGCATCCATCAATTCTATGTATACTCGTGCTAAAAGTTCAGTATCTACTGTTGCTGAATGCTTTTCTCTTTGTGTATTATCTATTGCAAATCTCTTACAAAGGGCATCTAAGGAAACACTTTGACCTGGAAACTTTTCCCTTGCTATTGCAACAGTATCAATTTTCTCATTCTTTAGAGACTCCTTGCCGCATGTGTTGAGTTCATAATTTAGAAACCCAACATCAAAATCAACATTGTGAGCTATGATAGGGTCATTACCCACAAATTCTAAAAATTTATTTATAACATTTTCAAACAAGGGTTTGTCTTTCAAAAACTCATAATTCAAGCCATGGACTTTGAAGGATGACTCAGGCACATCCCTTTGCGGATTAATATATTGCTGATATGTATTTCCAGTGGGCAAATAATCCACTATTTCAATTGCAGCAATTTCTATGACACGGTGACCCTCTGATGGTCTTAACCCTGTAGTTTCTGTATCAAGAACAATTTGCCTCATTTATTAAAAAAGGTATTCCAAGCTTTTGGATTAATCAATTTAATTTTTGCGGCAACTTCTTTAACCTCCGACTTTGTTTTCTCAATCTCACTGTCTGTAGAGATGATGTAATCAGCTTTCTTTAATTTTTCTCTGTCTGGCATTTGTTGACCCTTGATTGCATTAAAAATCTCTAAAGGAACCTTTCTTTCCGAAACGACCCTGGACTGCTGAGTTTCCTCAGAGGCAGTAACTACAACTGAAACATCTACATATTTTTCTCCACCTGTCTCAAAAAGCAATGGTATATCCAAAACGCAGCCTGTCTTTCCCTCCTCAATTAATTTATTTATATACATAATCTGATAATTCCTTGTAACAGGATGAACAATTTGCTCTAGGTCTCTAAATTTTTTTGGATCTTTGTTTAAAATATCCCTTAATGCAATTCGGTCTACAGCCCCATCTTTAGTAGAACCTGGAAACTTAGCTTCAACTTTTGCAATCACTTCTTCATCTTTTTCATAAATATAATGCACCGTATCGTCTGCGTTATAAACACCGTAACCGTGCTCTTTAAACATCTGGGCGACGGTTGATTTTCCCATTCCAATAGACCCCGTTACACCAACCAACAGCATTATTTTACTCCTAATGCCAGCATTAAGTCCTTATCTATTGCAGGAATTTTGTTATGCCACAAATTAAAAGATTGCGCAGCCTGGTTAATTAGCATTTCTAATCCATTTTGAACCGTACAACCATTTTTTTCAGCACGTTGTAAGAAGGTTGTTTTGCTTGGATTATATATCAAGTCATAAACATGTGTAGAAGGTTTAAGGTTATTAAAGTTTATAAGGTTGTTTGCTTCATTTTTTTGCTGACCAAGGCTTGTCGTATTAACAACCAAACTTGAAGATCCAACAAACTCATTTAGTGATGACTCCGTTAATATTGTTGCTTCTACACCTAGGTCATCACAAAGAAGTTCTACCTTCTCTCTTGTTCTATTAAATATTCCAATTTCACACCTCATTTGCTTTAACGCAAACACAACTGCCCTTGCCGATCCTCCAGCACCAAGCACCAAGCACTGTTTGCTGCCTAGGTTTCTGTTTACAATTGATTTTTGGAAACCGGCTGGGTCGGTGTTTTCACCGTAAACACCATCTTCGTTTACGATCAGTGTGTTAACCGCTTTAAGTGTCCCAGCAACAACTGATGTCTTATGACAATATTTATAAGCATCTTCTTTTAGTGGAACAGTTACATTTAAGCCGCTATAGCCCTCTTCTATTAAACGACCAACGTCTTCATCAAAATTTTCTTTCTTAACGTTTATTTTTTGATAAGTATCAGAGT
The DNA here is from genome assembly GCA_902590345.1 of uncultured Pelagibacteraceae bacterium. Taxonomy (GTDB): domain Bacteria; phylum Pseudomonadota; class Alphaproteobacteria; order Pelagibacterales; family AG-422-B15; genus CACNXQ01. The sequence goes on from CACIWK010000002.1 coordinate 34,342, forward strand.
CGACACCTTCGCGTTCAATCCAGTGATTATGTATCTTGGGTGAGAGACTGTGATCAATAGGATCTCCTATAACTGCTGTTTTTTTATGTTTCATTGTTCTCAAACAAAAGATTGTTTTCCCAAAGGAATTGAGTTAATTGAATTATTGATATTCCCTGTATAGAGAAAAGATCACTTCCGATGCTTTCAAAAAGTTTTATTCCCTCTTTTTCGATTGCATAAACTCCTACAAGGCCAAGAATATTATCGTCGACTTTGTCAAGGTATTCTGTTATTTGGTCATCTTTTAAATTTCGCATTAACATTTTAGATCTGTCAACATGTTTCCAAATAATATTATTATTTAGAGCAACTGTTGTCGCGGTTATAAGTGTGTGGGTAGATCCACTCATTTTCTTCAACTGCTCTTTTGCTTCATTTTTGTCTCGAGCTTTACTAATCAGTTCGCCTTTTAAGTCTAAGCCTTGATCTGACCCAATAACAAGTGCGTCATTGTCTGACATTGAGGGCTTTAGGGCTTTCATTTCAGCGAGTTTAACCACGACTTCTTCTGGTGTTTTTTTACTCATCGATAACTTTACCTCATTCTCATCTACGCCGTGAGCGACTGTTTCAAAGCTTATGCCGGCATTGCGCAACAATTTAGCTCTTGTTTCACTCTTGGATGCTAAAATAATATCTCTGTTCATAAATTTGTATAAACACCCCGGGGCTTGTGGTTATTTTCTCTATCTTTGCTCATCTTTAATTTTTAAACTATTTTTCTATCTTTATTGAGAATTTTTGCAAACTTTGTTCACCTGTTGAAAGTGTTGTAGTTTTCTTCCACGGCGGTGAATAAGGCTAAAACCCATATAATTCAAAGCGATTGCTCTGTGTATCGAATTGTGGGCAAAAAGTGACTTTTTATATATACACAATTCCACAGGGACATAAACAACTACAATTATATATATATTATAATGAGTATATTTATAGATACACTTAGAGGACAAAAAACAAAAACAACTCCAGTTTGGTTAATGAGACAGGCGGGTAGACATCTGCCTGAATATATAAATATCAGAAAACAGTTCGTTGACTTAATGGATATGTTTTTAGATTCCTCTACTATACTTGAAATATCAATGCAACCTGTAAAAAGGTACAACATGGACGCTTGCATTGTGTTTTCAGATATTTTAATAACCCCATTTGCTGCGGGCTCAAGCGTTAAGTTTGTGGAGGGACAAGGCCCGATAATAAAGTTTAACGAGAACATGAATTATGCCCACGAAAGAACACTACCTCTTGCATCAGGAATAAAAAAGATAAAAGAAAATACAGACATTCCTCTAATAGGTTTTGCTGGCGGAGTATGGACAACCTTATTTTACTGTTTATTCGGAAAAAACGAACGCCAGAAATTAAAACCTCAAGATATTTCAAAAAAAACTTCGCAGATAGATAACTTAATAGAGCGCATGACACACGCGACCATTCAGCACGCCGTAATGCAAATCAATTGTGGGATTGACGCGTTTCAAATATTTGAGTCAGCGGCAGGATATCTAAACAATGAACAATTTGATAAATGGTGTGTTCAGCCTACAAAAATAATTATTGAAAATATAAAGAAAACAAAAGACATTCCCGTAATAGGCTTTCCAAGAAACACGAATCTTGAGTGTTATAAAAAATATTCAAAGATAGATAAGTTGGACTGTGTTACGCTAGATTATAACTTTCCTTTAGATAAAATTAATGAGCTAAACGATAAAATTGTTTTTCAAGGAAACCTGGACCCTAAACACCTATTAAAGGACTCTCAAAATCTTAGTCAGAAAATTGAAGAAATATTGTTTGCTTTTAGAGAAAGACCACATATTTTTAATTTAGGACACGGAGTTTTACCCGATACATCAATTGAGAAGGTTGAGCAAATGCTCTTACAGATAAGATTAAAATGAAAACAGCGGTTATTTTATTTAACTTGGGCGGACCAGATAAACAAGAAAGCGTCAAACCTTTTTTATTTAATCTGTTTAATGATCCCAATATATTTAGACTTCCAAATCCCTTCAGGTATTTACTGGCAAAACTTATATCTTCCCGTCGCACCAAAGAGGCCACTGAAATTTATGCTGAAATAGGCGGAAAATCGCCCATTCTTGAGATTACTAACTCTCAAGCAGAGGCCCTTCAGAAAGATTTAAGAAACAAAGGTATCGAGAACAAGGTATTTGTTTGTATGAGATATTGGCACCCAATGACAGCAGAGGTCGTTGCGAAAGTAAAAGACTATAACCCAGATAAAATATTTTTACTGCCCCTGTATCCACAATACTCCACCACAACAACAAAGTCTTCTCTGGACGCCTGGTTCAAAGAGGCACAAAACCAGGAATTAAATGCAAAAACAAAATATGCTTGTTGTTATCCATATGACGCAAAACTAATAAAAGCCCATCAGAAACTGATCCAAGATAAAATAAACCACATCAAAGATAAAAAAGTAAGAGTTCTGTTTTCCGCTCACAGTTTACCTGTATCAATAATTAAAAAAGGTGATCCATATCAGTGGCAAGTGGAGCAAACAGTAAAGGCGGTCATGCAGGGCATACATGGTTATGAAGATCATGTTTTGGCTTACCAAAGTAAAGTTACCCCAGTTAAATGGCTTGAACCAACAACACCAAGTGAAATTGAAAATGCAATTAACGAAGATAGGGCGCTGGTTATTGTCCCAATTGCGTTTGTTTCAGATCACTCTGAAACACTTGTTGAATTAGATATCGAGTACCAAGAACTTGCAAGCGAACTAGGCTGTAAGCATTATTATAGATCTGAGTCATTAAATATTGATCAAACATTTATAGAAAGCTTATCTGAAATAGTTAGTGAGTCTGAGAAAGTTGAGAGCGGTAATATAAGGCAAAAAATATGTCCAGCAACTTTTAAACAATGTGATCAAGAATTAAGATGAGCTCAATTTTTTTATATAATTTATTTCTTAGTTTACACATCATCAGCGTTATAGCTTGGATGGCCGGTTTATTATATTTACCAAGATTATTTGTGTATCATTGGAGTAAAGAGGTGGGGTCTGACTCGTCAGAGACTTTTAAATTAATGGAATTACGTTTATTTAAAATTATTATGAATCCAGCAATGATATTTTCATGGTTGTTTGGTTTAGCGTTGATATCAAATTTGGGCTTTGATGCTCTGTTTCAACTATGGCTTCAATTAAAAATCATATTTGTGATCCTCTTATCTGGAGTTCATGGGTATTTCTCAAAATTAACAAGAGAGTTTCAAGAGGATAAAAGGCCAAAATCAGAGCGTTTTTTTAGAATTATCAATGAATTTCCAACTGTTTTAATGATAACTGTCGTATTTCTCGTTATTTTTAAACCAATATAAAACTTGCTATATTTAACGATTACGGTTAGAAAGCAGCTTCCAAACTATTTTCCACATTATCATCATCATTAAAACGAATGGCTAAAAACTTAAAATTAAGAGACCTTAAGAAAAAAACTCCACAAGAACTTCTTGTTTATGCAGAGGAACTTGGCGTTGAAAATGCTAGTTCAATGCGTACACAAGATATGCTGTTTGAAATATTGAAAACTCTTGCAAGTGACAGCAAAGACATTGATGGTGAAGGTGTTTTAGAAGTTTTACAGGATGGGTTTGGTTTTTTAAGATCAATGGAGGCCAATTATCTTCCAGGTCCTGATGATATTTATGTAAGCCCAAGTCAAATCAAAAGATTTGGATTAAGATCAGGAGACACCGTTGAAGGTCCAATAAGAGCACCAAAGGACGGTGAGCGTTATTTTGCATTATTAAAAATTGATACAATCAATTACGAGGCAACCGAAAAAAGTAGAAACAAAATCAATTTTGATAACTTGACACCTCTTTATCCTGATGAGCAAATCAGATTAGAAACCGAAAAACCAGCAAGCGATCAAAGCTCAAGAGTAATTGATTTGGTTGCACCAATTGGTAAAGGTCAAAGAGCTCTAATTGTTTCACCGCCAAGAACTGGTAAAACGGTATTACTGCAAAATATTGCACATTCAATTACTGATAATCATCCAGAATGTTATTTGATGGTTCTATTGATCGATGAAAGACCAGAGGAAGTTACTGATATGCAACGTTCTGTAAAAGGTGAGGTTGTGAGTTCAACTTTTGATGAGCCTGCATCACGTCACGTACAGGTTGCTGAAATGGTTATCAATAAAGCAAAAAGATTAGTAGAGCATAAAAAAGATGTCGTTATTCTTTTAGACTCCATTACAAGATTGGGCCGTGCTTACAATACGGTTGTTCCAAGTTCAGGAAAAGTATTAACTGGTGGTGTTGATGCAAACGCATTACAAAGACCAAAGAGATTTTTTGGTGCAGCTAGAAATATTGAAGATGGCGGTTCACTAACTATTATTTCAACTGCTCTGATTGATACAGGAAGTAGAATGGATGAGGTAATTTTTGAGGAATTTAAAGGTACCGGTAACTCAGAAATTATATTGGACAGAAAAGTTGCTGATAAAAGAATATATCCTGCAATTGATATTACTAAGTCCGGTACTCGAAAAGAAGAGATACTGCTTGATAAAGACGAACTTCAAAAAATGTACGTTCTTAGACGTATTCTTAACCCAATGGGGACTATGGACTCTATTGAGTTCTTGCTAGGTAAACTGAAAGAAACAAAAGATAACGCAGATTTCTTCCAGTCCATGAATAAGTAACTTAAACATCAGTTACCCTTCAGCCTCTAAAATCGAAGACAGTTTAAATTTCTTTACTAATTTTTGCGAACCACCAACATTTTTCAGATCGATTATAAAATAAAATTCGATGTTTTTTACTTTACATTTGGAGATAAGTTTTGCTGAAGCTAAAGCGGTACCACCTGTTGCAATTAGGTCATCAATTATTAAAATCCTATCTCGTGAAGTGATCGAATTACTATGAATTTGAATTTCGTCGTTGCCATACTCAAGAGAATATTTTTGCCGCGTAACCTTTCCAGGAAGCTTTCCTTTTTTTCTAATCGGAACAAAAGGAAGACCCAGTTTAAAAGCTACTGCAGCGCCAAAGATGAAACCCCTTGCTTCAACACCTGCAATTTTAGTAAATTTCTGCTTGCTAGCATATTTTGAAATTTCGTTAATAACTTGTTTGAAGAGCAATTTATTGTCTGTAATAGACGTTATGTCCTGAAACATAATTCCTTTTTTTGGGAAATCAGGGACCACTCTGATTGTTTTCTTGAGTTTATTTTTTAGTATTTTGTTCAATGTTCAGTAAATTTCTTTTGGTACTTAACCCGCCCACTGATGTAAATCCAGTGAGTTTGCCATCACTGCCCACGACCCTATGACATGGAACTGTCATCATCAGATTGTTTCTTCCTAAGGCTCCCCCAACAGCTCGGGGCGAAGTTCTTAATTTCCTTGCAATGTCCCCATAAGTTGTTGTTCTACCATAAGGTATTCTTTGTAAATAATTCCAAACACGGTTTTGAAATTTTGTACCCATTTGTCTTGTTGGAAAATTAAGGGATCGCCTTTTGCGCGCAAGATACATTTTAATTTGAAGCGCAGATCTTTTTAGAAGCTTATCCTCTGTTTTGTTGGGCTTTTTCCTTGTTCTATGAACTGCAATTATTCTATTTTTGCTTGAGATAAGCTCAATATTGCCAATGATTGATTTGAAAACGTAGCTGCTCATATATATAAGATATTATAATTTTCTGACCTAATGACTAACAAATTTTTTGAAAGACACGTATTTTTTTGTACAAACCAAAGACCCGATGGTCATCCAAAAGGTTGTTGTGCCTCTAAAAATTCCACAGTGCTGCGAGCCTATATGAAGAAAAAAACAAAAGAATTGGTCTCCGATAAGAAAATAAGAATAAATGCATCAGGCTGTTTGGATCATTGTGAATTTGGTCCTACACTTGTTGTTTATCCAGATAATGTTTGGTACTCGTGTAAAACAGAAGAAGAGGTGGATCAAGTAATCAATGAACATCTTATTAATGACCGTATCGCTGAAAACCTCCAAATAAAAAAATGACAATTTTTGCACTATCAACTGCCAGCGGTGTTGCGGGGTTAGCGGTTGTAAGAGTCTCAGGACATCTAGCGCTCACCGCTCTTAAAATAATTTCTAGAAAGAGTCACTTCGATCCAAACGTCCTAACAAAATCAGAATTTTATGATCCAGAAAGCGGCAACTTAATTGACAAAGGTCTTGCTGTATTTTTCTCAAAACCCAAAAGTTTCACAGGTGAAGATGTTGTTGAGTTTCATGTTCATGGCGGCCATACAACTGTTCAGCTTTTACTCAAATCACTTTCTAACATTGATCAGCTGAGACTTGCTCAACCTGGTGAATTTTCAAAAAGAGCATTTGTGAACAACAAAATGGATCTTACAGCAATTGAAGCCATGGGCGATCTAATTAATGCGCAAACTGAAATTCAACATAATCAAGCACTGTCCCAGATGAATGGCTCACTGAATAAATTATATTTATCATGGAGAAAGTCTCTAATAGAGTTAGTTGCCTATCTCGAAGCGGATATAGATTTTGCAGATGAAGATATTCCTGAAAATGTTCTTAACAATATCAATTCAAAAATTGAAAAACTTTTAGACGAAATGAATGAACACTTAAAACAACGTAATCAAGGAGAAATATTAAGAGACGGTTATAAAGTGGCCATCATTGGATCCCCAAATGTTGGTAAATCAAGTTTGATAAATTCACTTGCTAATCGTGATGTTGCCATTGTGTCTGATAGGGAGGGTACGACTAGAGACGCGATTGAAGTAAGGCTAAATATTGCTGGATTTCCAGTCATTTTTACAGACACTGCGGGCCTAAGAGATACTGAAGACGAGATTGAAAAAAAAGGAATTGAGATAACCCAAAGTAAAATTAAAGAAGCAAATTTAGTTTTAGAATTATTTGATGATCCTAATAATGTTGAGTTACATGAGGATCGACTTACAGTTCTAAATAAATGTGACTTACATAATAATTATAAACAAGAAGGTTGTATCAATATTTCGGTTTCAAATGGAAGCGGTATTGATAATTTAATCAATAAAATTGCTGAGCATGTATCAAACAAATTCATAAGTTACACCGATACCATACCAACAAAGACTCGATATATCTTAGGTGTTCAAAATTCTGTACAAAGTTTACTAAGTGCAAAAAGTATAGATTTAAAAGTTAATTCTGAACTTATGGTCGAGGAGTTAAGATTAGCCATTCAAGAAATCGGAAAAATAACAGGTCATGTTGATGTAGAAGAATATTTAGAAGTTATTTTTAAAGATTTTTGCATCGGTAAATAAAAAAATAATTGATTGCAATTAGTCTAAGTTAATTTAATTAACTTATTCATGACTAGTTATGACGTTGTAGTAGTTGGAGGAGGGCATGCCGGCTGTGAAGCCGCAACCACATCCGCGCGTGTTGGTGCAAAAACCCTCTTAATCAGCCATAAATTTGATACTATTGGGGAAATGTCCTGTAATCCTGCTATTGGTGGTCTTGGCAAAGGTCACTTAGTAAGGGAAATCGATGCATTGGACGGAATAATGGGGCGTATAGCTGATTTATCAAGTATTCAATATAGGTTACTCAATAGAACAAAAGGCCCTGCAGTAAGAGGACCAAGAGCTCAATCGGATAGAAAGCTCTATAAAAAACACATGCAGGAGGTGATTGAAAATACAGAAAATTTAGAACTCTTGTTTGACCCTGTAGAAGATTTAATTTTTGATGGTAACAAACAAATTGCTGGTGTGATTTGCGCAAGTGGTAAAAAAATATCCACCAAAAAAGTTATCATTACAACTGGTACATTTTTGAATGGCTTAATCCACTTAGGTGAAAAAACTATTCCGGCTGGAAGACATGGCGATTCTCCCTCAATAGGACTTGCAGACTCACTCTATAAAACTGGCTTTAATATTGGACGTTTAAAAACAGGGACACCTGCAAGACTGGATAAAAATACAATAGACTTTTCTAAACTTGAAAAACAGGAAGCTGACGATGAGCACTCTTACTTTTCATTTTTAACCGCAAAAACTCATAATGAACAATTACCGTGCCACATGACGTATACAAATGAGGCCGTTCACAATATAATTCAAAAAAATATAACAAAATCAGCTATTTACTCAGGTCAAATCAGTGGTACAGGGCCAAGATATTGCCCTTCTGTAGAAGATAAAGTTGTAAAATTTGCAGATAAATTGAGGCATCAAATTTTCTTAGAACCAGAAGGACTTGATAGTGATTTAATATATCCAAATGGCATCTCAACTTCACTCCCACCAGATGTACAGGACGAATTCATAAGTAAAATCAATGGTTTAGAGAATGCTAAAATAGTAAGGCACGGTTATGCAATTGAATATGATTTTATTGATCCACAAGAACTTTACCAAACATTGGAAACAAAAAAAATAAAAGGTCTTTATCTTGCTGGTCAAATAAACGGCACAACAGGTTATGAGGAAGCTGCTGCGCAAGGGCTCGTAGCAGGTTTAAATGCTGCAATCTCCCTAAGTAATAAAGAACATGTTTTTTCAAGAAATGACTCATACATTGGTGTAATGATTGACGACTTAACTCTAAAAGGAGTTACTGAGCCCTACAGAATGTTCACTTCTAGGGCAGAATACAGATTGTTATTAAGAGCAGATAATGCAGATTTAAGATTAACAGAGGTTGGCTACAATTTAGGGTTAGTTGAAGCTGGCAGATATGAAAAGTATTCAGCTAAAAAAATTGAACTTGAAAAAGTCAATAAAATTATTAAAAATCAATATGTTACACCTAATGCACTTTTAAAGATTGGAGTTCAAATTAATCAAGATGGCAAAAAAAGATCAGCTTTTGACTTATTAGCTTATCCTAATATCGATATTGATAAAATAGATGAGATCTTTGACTTAAATCTAAAGCAATATAGTAATGAAATTCTTGATCAAATAACAACAGAGGCTCATTACAAAGGCTATCTTAAGAAGCAAGAAAGTGAGATCATTTCACTTACTAAAGAGGAAAAAGTTGAAATTCCCACTAATCTGAATTACGAATTAATTCCCAGTTTATCAACAGAAATCGTTGAAAAATTGACAAAAATTAAGCCTAAAAACTTATCTCAAGCATCAAGAATTGATGGAGTTACGCCTGCAGCTCTCAGTGTTATTTTATCATATATAAAAAGCAAAGCTAAATCTCAAAAATTAGCTTAATATCAAAATAATGATTGATTCGCCTGATGCTCTAAAAGAGCTCTTGCCAAATGTTTCACGTGAAACAATAGAAAAATTGGCAGAATTCAGGGAAATGATTTTAGCAGAAGACCAAAACTTAATATCAAAGAATGATAAAAATTATATCTGGATAAGACACTTCTATGATTCTTTAAGATTAGCTCAGTTTATAACTAGCAATGGAAATGATATCATTGATATTGGCAGTGGCGCTGGCCTTCCAGGTATACCAGTTTCGATAATATTTGGCTCAAAAAATAAGGTTTTTTTATGTGAAAATAGACCTAAAAGAGTTTCGTTTCTTAACAAATGTATTGTTAACTTAGATCTTAAAAACACTGAAGTGATTCCCATTAAAGCAGAAAAAATTGAAAATAAAAAATTTGATATCATTTTAGCAAGAGCTGTTAGCCAATTAAATCATTTATTATCAATTAGTTATAATATATGCAAAAAAAACACTACATTGCTTTTGCATAAAGGTGTACATATAGAAGAAGAGATCGTGCAAGCTACTAAATGTTGGGATTTTACTTATGTATTGCATGAAAATGAAAGAGAAAAGGGTTCTTTTATTTTGGAATTAAAAAATATAATAAAATCAATAACTTAATGAAAAATAAAATTATAGCTATCTCGAATCAGAAAGGTGGAGTGGGAAAAACTACAACAGCAATAAACTTATCCACAGCCTTAGCCGCTATTGGGGAAAAAGTTTTAATTATTGATCTCGACCCTCAAGGAAATGCTAGCACTGGCTTAGGCATAGATTATCAAAAGAGATCAAACTCAATTTATGAAGTTCTGGCATCTCAAAGCAATTTATATGATGCAATTCAAAATACTGAAATAGAAAATTTAAAAATAATTCCATCCACTGTGGATCTATCAGGCATTGAACCTGAACTTGCTGAAGTAAATGATAGAGCTTTTACACTTAAAAAAATTTTAACAGACCAAAACTCATTAAATGATTTTAGTTTTGTTTTTATTGATTGCCCACCAGCTTTAAGTCTTCTCACTGTCATGGCAATGACCGCAGCTGATTCTGTCATAGTCCCACTTCAATGCGAATTTTTTGCTTTAGAAGGTCTTAGTCAATTAATAAAAACAATTGATAGGGTTAAACAAAATCTAAATCAAAATCTAACAATCGATGGAATAGTTTTAACAATGTTTGATGGAAGAAATAAACTTTCTTCACAAGTTGCTGACGATGTTAAAAAACATTTAAGTCAACAAGTTTATGAAACCATCATACCCCGTAACGTAAGAGTTTCAGAAGCTCCTTCATTTGGTATGCCTGCATTAATTTATGATCAAAAGGCTGCTGGTAGTCAGGCATATTTAAGATTAGCGGATGAGATCATAAGACAAAACAAAGAACAGGAAGCAGCTTAATGAGTTCATCAATTTCAAAAAAAGGTTTGGGTCGTGGACTTTCATCACTTATGGGTGATACTAAAGATGTCTCAATTCAAAATGAAAGTTCGAATCAAGAAACAAAAATTTCTATTTCAAATTTAAAACCAAGTCCGTCACAGCCTCGAAGATTATTTGATAAAAACAGTATTAATGAATTAGCTGAATCCATAAAATCTAAAGGGCTTGTTCAACCAATATTAGTTAGACCCTCACCAACAGAGTCTGGAACATACGAAATTATTGCAGGTGAGAGAAGATGGCGAGCAGCCCAAATTGCACAACTTCACGAAATTCCTGCAGTTGTTAGAAAACTAGATGATGTAGAAGCGTTAGAAATCGCAATTATAGAAAATGTACAACGTTCTGATCTATCACCAATTGAAGAAGCCGCGGGATATAAAAGATTAATTGAAAACCATGGCCATACTCAAGATGCACTTGCAGAAATTGTTGGCAAAAGCAGAAGCCACATTGCAAATATTATAAGACTTCTTGGATTACCTCAGTCGATTCAAGACATGATTACAGAAGGAAAAATTTCAGCAGGTCACGCGCGAGCAATAATGAACAGTGCTTTTCCTGAAAAATTGGCAGAAAAAATTGTAAATGAAAACCTTAGCGTTAGAGCTGCGGAAAACCTTGCAAAACAAAGAAAATCAGGTGTAAAAAAAGTTAGATTAAAAGACCCGGATACTGTTGATCTGGAAAATAATTTAACTGCAAAATTAGGACTTAGTGTTTCCATCGATCATAAAGGGAAAAAAGGTGGTTCAATTAAAATAGAATATAAAACTCTTGATCAATTAGAAATGGTGACTGCTAAATTAAAAAATTAAGTTTTAAAATATTGTTTTCCACGGTCTGCAATTAATAATATTGATTTTTCACAATTTAAACTTGCTAATTTACTGTTTAATTTACATGAAATTTCAGCCTCCATAAGTTTACTGAGGTTTGACTCAATACTTTGTAAAGGCCATTTTAAACAATGACTTTGAAAATTTTCCTTATCTTTCCAAAATAAAGGCGGTTTAAGAGTTTGTATCGCGCTATCAAAATTATTACCCTTTTTCATTTCAATTTTAGTTTTCTGTATTCTGATCAGATAATTCATTAGACTTCTTACCAAGCTTATTGGACTGGAGCCCTCAGATAAGAGTTTGTGAATTATTTTTGAACTTTTTAATGTATTACCATTCATCACATTTTCATTCATTCTGTTTAAGTTTTGTGAGCTTGAGTCATTGAGCAGAAATTTTGCTTCAGCTAGAGTAAGTTCTTTTTCAGAGTTAGCAATATAAAGACTTATTTTTTCAAGTTCATTATTGTTAATCATACGATCATTACTCAGACTTTGTATTAGATAATTTTTTACATCTCTTCTTATTTGTAAATTATATTTTAAAATAAAACTTTCTAGATTTTGTATAAGTGATTTTCTATCGTCTTCATAACAAGCAAGTGCATAACATAATTTATGATTTTCAAAAAATTTTCTTATCTTGGAGGATTTAGTCAAGTTTTCAGATTTAATAATAAGTACAGATTGATCAGGTATATCCTCTATAACTTGTTCGATGATCGGTAAATGTTTGTCTCTAATTGTTTCAAGCACAAGTATTTTGCCTTTGTAAAACATCGATACTGTTTTTAAAGATGTATCAATTGCACAGTCGTCCTCATCTATTTCTTTTCCACTCAAACTTATAGGTTCAAAATCATGTTTTGAATTAATGTGCTTAATGATTTTATTTATTTGTTCTCTTATTAGTCCCTCATTGGGACCGTAGAGCAAGAGGCATAAAAAATTGTTATTCTCTGAGATAATTTTATTTAATTGAAAATCTTTAATTATCATTTGATCTTGCAATACTGCTCTCTACTTTTGAAATCATGATTTGAAGAGCATTTTTTGTTGCATTTCTTGTCATACTTTTTTTCATATCTTCGTTATTGAATTCTGACTCACCAACATCGTATTGTGCAAAGCCTCTGGTTATTCCAGTTGACAAAATATTTTCCGTGCTTGTTTCAATAATTTCAAAATTTATTGATATCTCAATTCTGTATTTTGCTACTGTACCATTTGTATTAATGATTAAGGGTGTTTGTTCTTCTTGGATTTGAAGAAAAACTTCATACGCAAGATTATCTTTTGAGTGAATAGTTTTCTCAACTTCGTCTTGTATTTCTCTTGAAACCTTATTAACCAACTTTAAGCTGTAGTTTCTAATATCTAGATTATCATTTGTAATTTTATAGATTGGACTGAAACCACAACTGATTAATAAAAAATACGCCCCTAATATAACAAGAACTGGTTTTGCTTTAATCATTACTTAATATTTCTGTCATCTCTTTTAAATATGGCCCATAGCTCTCCCAAGCACCAATGGACTTTTTATTTATTGGTTGCCTAACTTGCTCAAGACTTGCAGTTCTTACCTGTCTTTTATTTTTATAAAACTTCATACATCTCTCTTCCCATTTTAAACCACAAAAGTTCAGTAATTCAACCGTAACTTTTTTTTGATCATTCACCAATTCTTCGTTATCAAGAATAAAAATATCTTCTTTAAATCTTTCCAGCCATACATGCATTAATTTTTCGTGTAAGAGATAGTAATCGGCGAGGGTTCTTTGATTATAACAGTAAAGATGCCTTCCCTCCACAAACCTTTGGGTCAATAGAGAAAAACAATTATCTTCAGGTTTCCTCTTGCAGTAAATTATTTTTGACTCAGGTAAAATACATTTAATGAGATCTATTAAAAGAAAGTTGTGGGGCATTTTATCGCAAATAAATTTTTCACTATTTCTGTTAATACCTTCTAATAATTCTAGATATTTTTCTCTTACAGATAAGAGAGTTTCTTTGTTTACTATATTTTCAAAATATTTATTAATATTATCGTTTTCTGGATTATTCATGACCTCTTGCAAATTTGTTAGTTGTAATAGATAACGTAACTCCCCTGCTCCATATACTTCACTATGTGCGGACAAGATCTGCTCACATAAAGTTGTACCTGACCGCGGCATCCCACAAATGAATATAGGTACTAAAGAACTTTCTTTTTTTTGTATGGAAGGATAATCTCTGTGCTTACTAAGCTTTTCAAATAAAACTTGTTCCTTTTTAAAGTCATAGTCTTGGACTTCCAAACATAATTCATTCATTGTTTTAAGATATTCGTATGATTTTTTATAATTACCAACATTTCTGAAATACTCAAAAAATCCCTTAACCAGTGTAATTCTTTGATCCAAACTCAAGTCTGGATTATTAAGTCTAAGAGAAAAGAATTCAATCTCTTGATCATTTAATACATTTTCTCTATCGCTTGCATATTGAGCAAAAAATTGAATGAGATTTTTCACAGGCTCGTTTCTCATACGTTTACTAAATAAATTTTTAAATCCGTCGTTAACAATCTTTTTGGATTTGTTAAAATCACCTGCTTCTCGATAAGCAGTAGCTAAATTAATTTGAAACTCTTCATTATCTGGGTAATCTTTAATAAGCCCTTCCATTAAATGAATAGCTTTTTCAATGTTATGATTTAAAACAAGCGCTTTAGCATGAGTGCTTATGGTTTTTGGGTTATTCGCATCAATTTTCATTAAAACTTCAGAAAATTTCAGTGAATTTTCACCATCACCCCTACGAGCATATAAATCAGCTAGATTGTTCACTGCTGGATAATATTCATTTGATATTGATAGTGATTTGTTAAAACATTTTACCGCTAGTTCATAATCCTTCACTAAAACGTATGAGGTGCCCATATTGTTATAAGCTTCATAGCCATTGGGATTTCTTTTTATACATTTTACAAAAAAATCAAAAGACCTCTCAACTTTTCCCGTATCCTGATAAAGTATGCCTAAATGTCGATTTAATTCGTAGCTTTCGGGATGAGTAACAAGAAGTTTTTTATAGATATTTTCAGCCTCGACAAATTTTCTTTTTTTGTGAATTTCTATTGCATTTACTAAAATATTAAAAAATTTTTTATCTTCTATACCTTTTCCCTTATTTTTTCTTCGCTCGTGTCTATTCATTTTTTGATATCACAATATTTAGAATTTTATTAGGGACAAATATTTTTTTAATTATAGTTGAGTGCTCGATTTGATCATTTACACTTTTGATATTTTTAATCTCAGCCATGACCTGCTCTTCGTTTGCTCCAACCTGGGTCTCAACTTCTGCTCTTCTTTTGCCATTAACTTGAATAACAACTTTTGTTGTTTCTTCTATGAGATAACTTTCATCAACATTAGGCCAAGGCTCTGATGAAAGAGATGTTTTATTCCCACATAAACTCCAGCATTCCTCTGCTAAATGAGGAATCATTGGTTCAATTATACGAATTAGAATTTTAAGAGAAATTTTTAACGCAGATTTTTCAGTTTTATCTGCAACCTCAAATTTTGAAATGTGATTTATTAATTCATAAATTTTTGCAACACCTACATTCATCTGGAAACTTTCAATACTTTTTGTAACAGCGTCTAGTGATTGGTAGGTTCTTTGTAGAAGGGTTTTTGCATTTGCTGTCTGATTTTCTTGCTCATCATTGATGTTTGTATCAATTAATATGTCAATATTTGAGGTAATAGTTGTCCAAATTTTTTGACAAAACCTCCAAGAACCGTGAATACCAGCATCTGACCAATTAATATCTCGGTCGGGTGGGCTGTCAGATAACATAAACCATCTAGCAGAGTCAGAACCGTAATTTTTAATTATTTCTTCTGGATCAATTACGTTTTTTTTAGATTTAGACATCGATTCATTTGCACCAATCGTCACATCTAACCCACTGGATACTTGATAAAATTTTCCATCTTTTTCTTCTACATCACTTGGAAATACCCATGCGCCATTTTTATTTTTATAGGTCGCGTGACACACCATACCTTGTGTGAAAAGTGATTTAAACGGTTCATTAACTTTTTTTATCTTCAAGGCTTTTGTAAAAAACCGTGAGTATAACAAATGTAATATTGCGTGCTCAATTCCACCTACATATTGGTCTACAGGCATCCAATAATCTATTTCGTTTTCATCAAAAGGAGTTTCACTTTTAGGTGAACAAAATCTCAAGAAATACCATGCTGAGTCAACGAATGTATCAAGAGTGTCAGTTTCTCTAATGGCTTTCATGCCTGTGTGAGGGCATGTCGTATATTTCCATTCCGGATGGTTTTCAAGTGGATTGCCTGATTGGTTTAAATCAATTTCATCGGGCAATTTTACAGGCAAGTTTTTTTCAGGAACAGTAATTATTTCACCATCTTCACGGTACATTATTGGTATGGGACAACCCCAATAACGTTGTCTTGATATACCCCAATCTCTTAACCGATAATTGATTGATTTTTTACCAATATGCATTTTTTCTATTTCATTAATTATTCTATCTTTAGCATCATCAATGTTTAAGCCATTCAAAAATGAAGAGTTGATCAGAGTTCCTTGTCCTGTATAAGCTTCGTCTTCCATGGAAGTATCTGAGTCTTGTGGCTTGATGACTTCAATAATTTCAAGATCATATTTTTTTGCAAAATCAAAATCCCTCTGATCATGAGCAGGACAACCGTAGATTGCGCCAGTTCCATAATCCATAAGAATAAAGTTTGCAATAAACAACGGCAATTTCTTACCCTTTATGAATGGATGTAAAATTCTTAGTGCTGTAGGAATTCCGATTTTTTCATTTTTTGATATAGTTTCTTCATTTAATTTTAATGATCGTAGTTTTTTTATTTCTTCGGCAGTGTCTGAGTCACATTTAAGTATTTGATCAACGAATGGATGAAAGGGTGAGATCGCAATAAAAGTTGCTCCAAATATAGTATCGGGTCTTGTGGTGAAAATTTCTAATTTTTCGGGCTTATACTGACTATAATCAGACTCAATCTCAAAATGTATCTCACATCCAATTGATCGACCAATCCAATTTTTTTGCATAGTCTTAACTTTTTCTGGCCAGCCGGGCATTTCGTCTAAACTCTCAAGGAGTTTGTTTGCATGAGAGGTTATTTTAAAAAACCACTGAGATAATTTTTTTTGCTCTACGTCAGCGCCCGATCTCCATCCTTTTCCATCAATAACCTGTTCATTTGCCAAGACAGTATTCTCAACAGGATCCCAATTGACAAGAGACTCTTTTTTGTAAATCAAATTTTGTTTATAAAATTGTAAAAATAATTTTTGTTGCTGATGATAATATTCTTTATCACACGTAGCCAATTCGCGATTCCAATCTATTGATAGACCCATTGATTTCAGTTGAGATCTCATAGTATTAATATTTTCGTAAGTCCATTTACTCGGAGAAATATTATTTTCAATAGCTGCATTTTCTGCAGGTAGGCCAAAAGCATCCCAACCCATTGGATGCATTACATTGAAACCTCTGGCTCTTTTGTATCTTGCTATAACATCACCAAGTGTATAATTCCTTACGTGCCCCATGTGAATCTTACCCGAAGGATAAGGGAACATTTCTAAAATATAATATTTCTCTTTTTCTTTATTTAGCTCGCTTTTGAAAGTTTTATTCTCTTGCCAGTAGGATTGCCACTTTGACTCAATTGATCTTGGGTTATACTTTTCAGACATTTAAATAAACTAAGTTATTTACTATGATAAGTCGACAGCGGTTTTGAGTGCGCGAGCCTCAGCTAAAATACTTTCTTTAATTTTAGTTGCTTTCTCTTCATCCATACCTTGATCAATCCACATTGAACCATCAAATTTTTGCGTAAACATTTGAACAGAAATTGAGTCATTAGTTAATTCACCGTCTAACAAACGGACATTAATTTTAATTCTTAATTCATTTTCTTCAACTGCATACCAATCTGTAATGACAATACCTGACGCAGAGTCAACTGACGCTAATGGCATAAAACTTAGTTTGTCTAAAATTACATTAAAAGTTAAACTATCGACTGCGATAGCTAATGACGCCGCATCATCTCCTAATACCATTTCCCTTAAGGACAAACCTTGGCCTTCCTCAAAAATATTAGTATGTCTGGCTTGGCCTGGAGTCATGTTGCCTTTAACATGGTCTTCATGTGTAGTTTCATTACGCTCAATATCCAACTGAGCACAGCTATAAATAAAGAATAAAGTGAAAAATAGAAAAATATTATTTAAGGTGCCAATCTTCTTTACGAGCTTTGTAATCATAGGAATTTAAGATATTTCGCCCAATATAACAAAAAAGAGCATTACATCAAATTTTATAATAAAAACTGCAGTTTTCCAATAAATTTTCATATGTGGTATTATTGCAACATATAAACACAAAAATTGTGTCATATATACAAATACATTAATTTTTTATGAGTTTTTATATATATTATCGCTCAGTTAAATTTAACTATGATCAACTATCATAATGAAAGGAAAATTTATGAATAGATCAAAAATCTTAAGCGCATCTGCGTTGGCATCTTTGATGGCAGCTGGTGCAGCTCAAGCAGAAATGGCAGTAAGTGGTTATCTACTTGGTGCATTTTACGATAGTGATGGTGGCGGACTAGCTAATGCTCACACATCAGAAACTGTTACAGTATCATACTCTGACAGTCTAAATAACGGTATGGGTCTTAGCGTTGCTATGGACATTACTGATACACTAGCTACAAACGTATCAATCGACACTGGCATGGGAACAATTGGTTTCTCTGCTGATGGTAAACAAGATTCAGCTCTTGATAAAGTTGATGGATCAACAGCGTGTTTTGGATTGTACTATTGTTCAAATGCTTACAGCACAGTTAGTGGCGGTGGAACATACAATGATGGTGATTCACTATCTGGTAATTCAATCGGATACATATCTCCTTCAATCAACGGCTTTACAATTAGAGCTACTCATGGTCTAGAGACTTCTGGATCAGTTCTAGGTGTTGATTCAATCGGAGTAACTGGATCAATCATGGGTGTTACTGTTAAAGCTGGTATGGCTGACATTAACTATGACCAAGCTGGTGGTAGCACAGGAACTGACAATACGCCTTCTATGTATGCGCTCGGTTACTCAATTGCTGGCTTAGATCTAGGTTATGCATTCTATGACTCTGATGACACTGCAAGTTCTGAGGAAACTCAGTACGGTGTAGGTACATCTGTAATGGGAATGTATGTTGGTGCTCAGTTTGGTGCACATGACACAACTGGAAACGACACAGACTACATGACTTTATCTGCGATCAAAGACATGGGTGCTGCATCGTTCTCATACGAGTACATTGAGACAGATCAAGCTGGTGGCACTACAAACGATAGTGATGCACACTACTTTGCTTACTCAATTGGTTTCTAAGTTAATTTAATTTAACTTAAAAATTATTAAAACACCCTGCGCAGTTATTGCGTAGGGTGTTTTTTTATGTTTAGACTATGATAATGTACGAAAACTTTCTGGCCGAATTTAATAAAGCTGTATTAGAATCTGGGCGTGACATAGAGGAAATAGAACTGATTGCTGTAAGCAAAAAAAAACCACTAGATGCTATTCGAAAAGTTTTTGATGCAGGACATCTTTCTTTTGGAGAAAATCAAATTCAAGAAATTGAAAGTAAATGGATTGATTTTAAAAAAGAAAATACGAACCTAATTCTACATTACGTAGGCTCAATTCAAAGTCGCAAAACTAGTTCAATACTGGAACATTGCGATGTGATTCATTCTGTTGATAGATTGAAAGTTATAAAGTTAATAAAAGAGTTTGAAAATAGTACAGGTATTCAAAGAAAATATTTTCTTCAAATCAATACTGGAAATGAACCACAAAAATCTGGAATATTGCTAAATGAAGCTGAAAGTTTCATTGAAGATTGTAAGAATGTTCATAATTTCGATGTCTTTGGTTTAATGTGTCTACCACCAATTGATGAAGACCCTTCTAGACACTTCAATATATTGAGAGGACTTGCCAAAAATCATAAATTATCTTCGTTAAGCATGGGAATGTCGCATGATTTTAAAACTGCAATAAAATGCGGAGCAACACACATTCGTATTGGCACTTCTATTTTTGGTGAAAGAGTCTAATTTTTAATTTCAATTACTGTATCGTTATTTATTTGATTCACGATTTTCAACAAATCTTCCTTACTTAGCGCGACACAACCCAAAGTACCTCGATAGTCTGCATGAGCGATATGCAAAAAAATTGCACTTCCCTTACCGGGCACAGTAGGACTTATATTATAATTTATTACACATACAATGTCATACAAATCATCGTCTCGATATAACTTTTCAGCGCTATGAGCAAATGGGAATTTGATAAACTGATTATAAAATTCACTATCTGGATCATCACACCAGCCATCATTTTTTGAAATTTTCAATGCATTCTTATTAAAAATAATAGATTCTAACTTGTCGGCTCGATAATAAATTTCATTGAATTTGTATACACCAGCCGGTGTACGGCCATCGCCTTCCTTTTTATTTTCGGTTATTCCATTCTTCCCAACTGCACATGGGAATTTAAGATTGTTAAAATATAAAAAGTTTTTTTGTAATATAAATTTCATCCGATATTATATTATCTAATAAAATGAAAACTATATCTATAATTGTTGCTGAAAAAGTATTAAAAAATATATTTATAGAAGTTATTGGTGAGATTAATAAGGATTTTACTTACAATTACGAAATTCATGAGGAATATTCTGAAAACAATCAAAGTTCTGTTGCAATTATATTAGATATTGAAAGTTTCAAAAATATATCAAATCCAGAACTTATAAATAATCAATTATTTATAATTAAAGATGGTTACCCAATTTCATTTAATCAAAATATCAACCCAGTTTTAATCGATAGGCCATTTAAAATATTTGATCTGTTTTCCACCGTTGAAAGTAATTTAATTCAAACTAATAAACTGGATCAAAAAAAAATAAAGTTTAAAAGCCATATTTTTGATCCTCAAACAAGAATAATAAAAAAAGATAAAAAATCTGTAAGACTCACTGAGAAAGAAAGTGAAATTTTTATTGCTTTAGTTAAGAGTAAAAACATGTATTTAAGTAAAAAATTTTTATTACATAAAGTATGGCAATATAGCAATGAGGTAGATACTCACACACTAGAAACACACTTATATTCCTTAAGAAAGAAAATTGATAAAAGTCTAGGAACTAAAAATTTAATAATTTATGAAGAAAAAAAAGGGTATTTAATCAATAAAAACTTATTATAGTTTTTACACATTTAATAGCAGATGTTCACGCTCCCATGCACTTATAACATTTTGATAAGCATCGTGCTCTGTTTGTTTTATTTCAGTGAACAGAGTGACAAATTCCTTCCCCAGTGTTTCAGATAATTCATTGCTTACTTTTAATCTCTTTAAAGCATCAGGCAAGTATTTCGGTATGTTATGTCTTCTCTCAAAAGCATCACCCGCTATAGGTTTCTCAGGCTCAAGTTTTTCTCTGATACCTAGTAGTCCACACGCCAACGAAGCAGCAATAGCGAGATAAGGATTTGTATCAGCACCAGGTATTCTATTTTCAATTCTCCTTGAGTTGCTTTGAGAAGTAGGAACTCGAAATGCAACTGTTCTATTTTCAATACCCCAGTGGGTATTAATAGGTGCTGAAGCATCGATAACAAATCTTCGATAAGAATTTACATAAGGCGCAAATACAAGCATTGCGTCTGGGAGGTAAGTCTGAAGTCCCCCAATGTAATGTAAAAATTCTTTAGAATTATTTCCATCTTTATCACAAAAAAGATTTTTATTTTCTTTTATAGAAACAAGGTTCTGATGAATGTGCATAGAGCTTCCGGGTTGACCTTGATACGGCTTTGCCATGAAAGTTGCATGAATGCCATGCTTTAAAGCCACTTGTCTCACTGCACGTTTAAACATAAATGCTTGGTCAGCTAAAGCAAGTGGATCACCGTGATTCAAATTTATTTCTATTTGAGACGGGCCAGACTCATGAACTAAAGTATCAACTCCAATTTCCATTAACTCACAGTAATCATAAATATCATCTGTAAGCGTATCAAATTCATTTACGGCATCAATACCAAAGACTCTACTTCCAGTTTCTCGTCTTCCTGATTTACCAATTGGTGTTTTTAGCGGTAGATCAGGGTCTAAACTTTGTTCACATAAATAAAACTCTAATTCAGGCGCAACCACTGCACGCAAATTTTCTTTTTTTAATTGATTTATAATGTTGACCAATACTTGTCGTGGAGCAATTTCAGACGGTTCTCCTGAACCATAATTTAAATCACAAATAATTTGTGCAGTCGGCTCTTTATTCCAAGGAATCTTTCTGATTGTAGATAAGTCAGGTGTCATGAAAAGATCTTCTTCGACGTAGTCAATGACTTCACTTTCATAAACCCATTTACCTGAGACAGTCTGGCCGAACACTGAGTCAGCAAGTTTTAAGCTTTGATCCTCTATTGATTTTACAAAACGTTGTACAGGCAATATTTTTCCTTTGGAAGACCCTGCCATGTCTGGAAAGATGCACTCTACTTCTGATATTTTATTTGACTCAAGCCATTGCTTAAGCTCATTAATTGAACTAACAGTCATATTATGTAAGAAATTTTTTTTATTTACCTGCCTGTGGCTTAATATTATTTATATTTAACCACGAATAAATTCTCGCTAATAAATATATTTTTTTTAATCTTTGTAAACTCTAAAACTGTTTTATCACCGAATTCGTCGAAAATATGCCATTTTTTTAAATCCAATGAATCTAAATCAAAGAAGACATTCACCCTATTATCAGAGCTGTCATTTCTAATTTTTAATTGAAGCTGATGATGTTTCTCATCAGTTTCAAGTTTGATTAAATCAAATTCCTCACTAATTATGACTTCGTTTGATAAAAGCTTTTTTAAGATATTATCTCTTATAGCATAACTCTCAATCTTGTAGCCTTCTTGATCCACGATGATTAATAAACTTTCGTTTGTTACAATGTTTTCTTTTTTGTCAGTATAAACAAATTTTGATTTATAAGGCTTTAAAAAATAAAATTTTCCATACAGTATACTTCCATCTCTATCTGTCTGTTGAAATTGACCAGACATCGTTGTAATTTGATTCCAACTTTCTTCAATTTTAGGAATTATTTCACTTGAAAGCCCTTGAATACTGAAGCACAGATATAGGACAATGCCTAAGGCAATTCTTTTCATTAGCTATTAAACTTTTCAAAATTAATTTCTCTTTTGCCAACATGGTTTGCTGCGCTGATAAATCCTTGTTCTTCAAGTTGATCAATAATTCTTGCAGCTCGATTATAGCCAATTTGAAGTTTTCTTTGCAGAAGGCTTGTAGATGCCTTACCTTCCTTTTTAATAATTTCTAAGCTGTCTCTAAACAAGCTATCTTGTTCACCATCTGATATAATGCCAAATTCGTTGTCCTCTATTTCCTCTTTTAATATTTCATCGTCATATTCAGGATGACCTTGCTTTTGTAAGGATTTGACAATATTTTCTATTTCCTGATCTGATATGAAAGGCCCATGTATCCTTGTGGTCATTCCTCCAGCAGTCATCATCAACATATCTCCCTTACCCAAAAGTCTTTCGGCACCTTCGTCGCCTAAAATTGTTCTACTGTCAAATTTAGAGCTAACTTGAAAACTAATTCTACTTGGAAAGTTAGCTTTAATTGTTCCTGTGATGACGTCGACACTTGGTCTTTGTGTAGCCATGATTAAGTGAATTCCGGCCGCTCGTGCCATTTGTGATAACCTTTGGATCGCGTGTTCAATTTCTTTTCCCGCAACCATCATTAGGTCAGCCATTTCATCAACAACAACTACTATGAAAGGCATTTTTTTATTTTCAATTTCAATTTGTTTTGTTGTTGGCTGGCCTGTTTCTGGGTTAATTCCAGATGGTACTGACCTTACTATTCTTTCAGACTTATTAATTGCCTCAATTATTCTTTGATTATAGTTTTCAATATTTCTAACTCCCAGCAAAGACATTTTCTTGTATCTAGATTCCATTTCTCTGACTACCCATTTAAGCGCGACTATTGCTTTTTTTGGATCAGTTACCACTGGAGTGATTAGGTGAGGAACTCCTTCATAAACTGATAGTTCAAGCATTTTTGGGTCAATCAATATGAATTTGCAATCTTCAGGGGAATGTTTGTAAAGGATCGATGTTATCATTACATTTATTCCAACTGACTTTCCAGAACCAGTAGTTCCAGCAATGAGGAGATGAGGCATATTTTCTAGATTTGCAAATTTAGCGTTACCACTAATATCTTTACCAAGAGCTAAAATTAAATTTTTTTCATTGTTTACAAACTGTTCATTTTTAAATAATTCGCTCAAATAAACCGGATTCTTAATTGAATTAGGTATTTCAATTCCAATAACATTTTTACCTGGAATTATTGCAACACGAGCGGACATTGCACTCATATTCCTCGCGATATCATCTGATAATGAGATGATTTTTGAAGCTTTAATTCCAGGCGCAGGTTGTAATTCATACATAGTAACGATAGGACCGGGAGATACTTTGATAATTTCACCCTCAATTTTAAAATCAATTAAAACATTCTTTAGTTTTTCTGCATTTAAGTTTAATTCGTCCTGATTAATAGTATTTCCTTTATTAAGTTCAGGCCTTGATAAATAATTTATATCTGGAGCTTTGTATGAGCTTTCCTCAAAGATAATCTCGTCTTGTTGATTTATTAATTCTTGCTTTTCTTTACTGTGACCATAAGTGGAAACTGGCTCATTTTTTAACGAGTCGAAATCAAATTTGGGCTCTAGATTTTTATTTTCTACAGTTCTTTCATAAGCCACTCTATGTGTTGGATCTCTTACAAAATAGGATTTTAATAGTTGAACTAATTTTTTGATAAATAAGAAACTGACTTTTCTGAATCGCCATACAATTTTAAATAAACTATTCCATTCATTTAACTTTAGTCCCATCGTAAAATAAAATGAAACTAGAAAAAAAATAAGTACTAAAGTTATGAATGAGTAATTGAAGTAATTATTTGATATTATATTTGTTTCATTTATAAAAATTAATGTCTCCATTGCTATGAAGCCATTCGAAATTGGTAAATTTATCGCCTCAAAAAATAAAGCAAGTAAATAAACTGTTATAGGTAATAAAAAAAAGTTAAGTGCAAAAAATTCTAAATTTTTTGCAAAAAAAAGTTTGTATCCCCAGCTTGTTAGAATAATACAAATAAGAACACTACTATAACCAAAAAATTGTAACAATATTTCAGATGTACTTGCTCCAAGATAACCCCCTATATTTTTTACTTCATAACTATTTATATTTAAGATGCTGGGATCAAAATTTGAATAGCTGACAACAGATATCAATATAAATAAGCCCAATATAATTGAGGTAATGCCGCTTATTTCAAGCAATCGGTTGACTATAAAAAGTTTAATGGAGTCAGGTAAAAGCTTCATTATTTAACCAATACAATAAAAATATTCAGATTCTATTAGTATTTGATTCATCTTGTCATTATATAGCCACTTATAGAATTAACTGACTAAATTATTCAGATTATAAATGAAAAATGAATTTACAGTATTTGGATCAGGCATTTCAGCCAAAATAACATCCTATCTGCTAGCAAAAAATGGTTTTAACTTATGTTTAATTTCGGACAAAGATAAAAATCAAGAACCATCTGATACGAACCTTGTTACCTTTTTATCATCAGGTTCACTAAATTATCTTTCATTGATGTTTCCAAATCTGCAACTTTTGATGGAACATCCTCCTATTGAAACAGTTCAATGTCAATTGAATAGTCTAAGTAAAAGAAAATCCCAAACTATTGAATTTAACGATGAAGAAAAAGGCACTTTAGGAAAAATTGTAAACAACTCAGATTTAGAAAAATATTTAGATGAAGAGATAAATAAATTAGGAAATATAAATCGTATTGGCTTCGATCAGCTTAAAAAAGTTGAAAATACTTCAGAAGGAGTTGATCTAAAACTTAGAAATGGTGAAAACATAATGTCTGAATTATTTATTTTGTCATCAACAAAAAAGAATATTGCTGAACAAATTAAGATCAAATTAATAGAAAAAGACTTAAAGCAAGAGGCTTTATCAATAAGTATAAAGGGTGAAATTAAAAACGAAAATTGTGCATTTCAAAAATTTACACCAGATGGACCAATTGCGCTTCTGCCTTATGCTAAAGATAAGGCCTCTGTTGTGTGGTCGCTGAAAACTAATTCAAAAATATTATTGAAACAAAAAGAAGAGCTTACTGAAATAGTCCAAAAACATTTAAAAGAATATATCACTGAAGTAAAAATAGTAAGCATTGAAAAACATAAACTTAAATTTGTTTACTCTAAAAACCTTTTTTATAAAAATACAGTATTGATTGGCAATGTAGCTCATAATATACACCCTATTGCAGGACAAGGACTAAATTTAAGTATTAAAGATATAGCCTTGTTTGTAAAACAGGTAACTAAATACAAGTCTTTGGGATATAAACTGAACGATCCAATGATATTGGAAGAATTTGAAACAAACAGAAAAGTAGATAACGCTATTTATTCTTTCGGTACATTTGCATTAAATGGCATCCTGTCTAGTGATAACAAGTTTGTCAACCTTACAACTCGTAAAGGTTTAGGTTTAATTGAAAAGAGCAAGCATCTTAAACAATTTTTTGTAAGAAGTGCTACAGGAAGGGAATTTTTTAGATTATTTTAATGAAGCTGGTCGCTCTTTTCACCAGATAGATCAAATATATAAGATTGATACAATGCCTCTAGTGCGTGACCTCTTGTAATTAATGTTTTAGCTTCAAGAAGAAGCTGCTTTTCTTCAGGAGTGAATGGTACAAGTATTCCCGAATAATTTATCAATTGCTCAGTTGGAGTTTGTTTAATAATCTCCCAATCAGCCAGAATTTTTCTATGCTCAAGATATCTTTTAACCAAAGCCAGAAGTTTCGATCGATCAATACCATCGCTATTTTGGCCTTCAGTATCAAACTTATAATTATCATAGTTAGCAAGAACTTGTCTGTAAGGTGTAGTTACATCCAATTCCTCATCAACTTCAAATCTTACAACCCCTGATAATGTAATAAGGTACCTGTTGTCCTCAGCTTCGTTAAATGAAGAAATACGACCAACACATCCAACTTTTTTAAGAGATTTATTTCCAGCTTCTTGACTTTGTGAGGCCGGTTGTATCATTCCTAGTAATCTGCCGTGACTAGCCAATGCGTCATCAATCATTTGAACGTAACGAGGCTCGAAAATATTCAAAGGAAGCTGAGTCCCTGGAAAAAGTACGGCCCCTGTAAGAGGAAATATGGGGATTTTTCTGGAAAGATCCTGAATGTTAATTTTTTTCATTACTTTATTAATAATACAATAATTATCCTTGATATTAAATAATCCACTTATCTTGAAAAACAAGGGATTTTCTATTAGAAGCTTCTCTATTGTGCGAGTGTAGCTCAGTGGTAGAGCGAAACGTTGCCAACGTTTAGGTCGAGGGTTCGACTCCCTTCACTCGCTCCAACTGTTTGCTAGTTACTTCTATTTATAAGATACTATCTTTATGAGATCAGTTTTAGTTGTCTTACATAAAATTAGTTTTTTTAAGAGAATAATTCCTTCTCTTTTAAGGCGTTTACCTTTTGTAAATTCTCTAAATGTAAAAATTGAAAACTTTAAGATTAATTTAAATTTAAGATCTACAATTGACAGATATATATTTTTAAATGGTTTCTATGATAAAGATAAAATCAGCTATCTTGAAAACCAAATTGATTTGTCTGAATACGATTACTTTTTGGATATTGGTTCAAATATTGGTTTTTATTCTTTGTATCTTGCATCTAAATATAAAAATTTAGACATCTTTGCATTTGAACCGATCCAAGAAAATTACTCTCAAATTGAAATAAGTAAAAATATTAATAACTTTAAAAAAATAAATATTCAAAAATATGCTCTTTCTAACAAAAAAGATGCAGTTACAATGTGGGTAACAGACTTAAATAAAAAAGGTGGATTTTCGATTAAAGATGAGAAAGATTTTAACAATGAAATAAATGTCAATAATTACAATAAAGACAAAATACACAAACGCATTATTGAGTCAGAAATCTTTGATCAAAATTTTAGATTTGAAAATAAAAAAATATTTATCAAAATTGATGTCGAAAGACACGAGTTTCAGTGCCTAAATGGAATGGTATCCTTACTGAATGAAAATAATAACAAAATTTTTATTCAAATTGAAATCACAGACAGATATAAGGAGCTGGTACTAGGTTTCCTAGAAAAAATGCAATTTAAAGTAATTAAGACTTTAAAGGCCGATGGTAAGAACATTAGTTACGGTCACGATTATTATTTGAGTAACTTTTAAAATATAAATTTATTTTCAAATCTAAAATTTTGATCAAAGATTCTCTAGAAACAATTAAACTTTTTGTAATATTATTTGGTAATTAGATTCAAATTTTACTTCCCAAGCATTTTCAATAAAAAAAGTAAGAGATAATTCTGTTTTTTGCCCCTTATCATCTAACATTATCAAACCATTTGGATTCATTTTATTTATAGAAATTTGAGCTTCTTTCAGTTGGTGTTCATTTGCTCCTGGCATCTGACCATCTAACGAGTCAAGATATAAAATATCAATATTTTTCTCAAAAACGTCTAAAAATTCTATGCTGTCTGCAACTACAAGATTTGCTTCTAGATTATATTCTTTCAAAAATCTTGATGCGTTTTTGATGTTCTTTTGATCAATATCACATGACCAAAACTCCCCTTTCATAACTTTTGAATAATGTGCAAACATGATTGTACTCATTCCATCATCCCAATTTAATTTTGGTCTCAAGTAATAAAACTTTTCTTTACCTCTTGCTGTGCCAGTTTCAACTATATTTTTAAGTCCTCTTTCAGTAGCAGTTTTAAATAGTAATTCAAATGTATCTAATCTAACACCGAGTTTATCTCTATAAATATCAAACCACTTCATAAAATTATCTTTTCATCATTCGGATTATTGTCAAATAAATTTAAAATGTATAATGCATGATTTAAATTTAAGTGTAAGCTTCATTATATGAGAGCTTCAAAACTAGGACGATATTCATGGACAATGTTTGATTGGGCTAATCAGCCTTTTTACACTTTGATTATGACTTTTGTATTTTCTGTCTACTTCACTGATGTTTTTATTGTTGGTGAAGATGGTGCTCAAAAATTAACGCTCACCCAGACAATTTCAGGACTGGCCATTGCTCTTTTGAGTCCAATTCTTGGATCCATTACAGATATAAAAGGAAATCGAAAACTTTTAATGGGAATAACATCAGCCTTGTTTGTACTTGGCATGGCGTTACTTTGGTATTCACCTCCAGGCGCTCCTGATGGTATTTGGCTTGTCATGTTTGGATTAATACTTGCATCTGCAATGGTTGGATTTTCCGAGGTCTTCAATAATTCAGTTCTAGCAACGATCGAAACTCCTGAGAACTCTGGTTGGTTAAGCGGCATGGGGTATGGTGTGGGATATATTGCTGGTCTCATTGCATTAATATTATTTTTAATAATATTAGTATGGCCCGGCGGTGAGACGGATAATTTGTATGGATTAAACACAAGTGAATATGAACATATCAGAATTGTCGGACCCCTTTGTGCAATTTGGTATGCGGTGTTTATTGTTCCATTGTTTCTATTTACACCTGATCTCAAAAAAAAAGAAGTTACAGTTATAAATTCAATTAAAATTGGACTTACTAATTTCATCAACACTTTCAAAGAAGCTAGAAAATATAAAAATATATTTACTTTTTTGATTACGAGAATGTTTTATCAAGATGCCCTTAATGCTTTATTTGTAGTTGGTGGTGTTTACGCAAGTCTTGTCGTTGGCATGTCACTCACACAGGTTTTAATACTTGGCATTATTTTAAATATCTTGTCAGGGCCAAGTTCAATTTATGGCGGCTATTTAAATGATCTTATCGGTTCTAAAAATGTGATAAACTTATCTCTTTGGGGTTTGTTGGTTTCTGGACTATTAGGGCTTTCAATTGACAAGGATACGATATTTTATTTTTTTACAGTTAACGAATATTCGGCTGGAGTAGAAGAATTTACATTAGGAATATTTAATTCTGTAAGTCAAGTAACATATATTTGTGTTGTTATTGGTATCTCAATTTTTTATGGTCCCGCTCAAACTGCTTCACGAGCATTAATGGTAAAGCTTTCACCTCAGGAAAAGATGACCGAATTTTTTGGTCTTTATGCTTTTGCTGGAAAATCAACTGCATGGCTAGTTCCTGGATTGATGTCAATAATTCTAGCTTTCACTGGAAGTCTTCAATATGCAATGATTTCAATAGTTCTATTTAATTTAATTGGTATCTTAGGAATGTATTTTGTTTCGGAACAATGATTAGCAAATATCTTCAGTTTGTATCTTCTACAAAATCTCAAATTTTCATTTTTATATTACTTAACATCTGTGGTCTTATTTTTTTTTCTACCACACAATATTTTCTCAAATATGCTTGATCTCAAGTTTTTTTACAATGAGGATATTGTTATCAAAAATTTCAATGCAATAGGTACTGACGGTCGAAGTGTTTATGTTCTTTCTTCACTTCTACTCGATACAATTTATCCCATTTTATATACATCATTATTTCTAGGAGCTTACGTAAAGCTATTTAAAAGTTATCAAATAATTTTATTTTTACCTTTAACAGCCTTCAGTTTTGATATTTTAGAGAATATTCAGATTTCAATGCTAAATTTAAACTTCCCTAATATTAATGAAAATCATGTTTATTTATCAAGTATGGCTACTTCCGCTAAATGGATTGCTATTTTAGTTGCAATTCTCGCGTTATTTTATGGAATAATAAAAAGGCAAAAAAAATAGATTTTTAAATGTTCAAAAAAAAAATTCAGAAATTAAAAAAAAGTTTTTTAAGACGGTTCTTATTCTTAATTAAAAGAGAAAAATTATTATTCAAACTGAATGATATTGAACTTAATCTTGATATAAGAGACTCGATTGACCGTGAAATTTTCTTTACGGGTTATTACGAGGAAAAACAGATTCAATACTTAATAGAAAATATAAATAAGCATAATATAAAACGCTTTATCGATGTTGGTGCGAACATAGGAGTTTATGCTCTAACAATAGCAAACAGTATTCCAAATGTAACTATTGATGCTTTTGAACCGCATAAGGGAGCTTTTGAACGAATGGAAGTGAATGTTATGCGAAACAATTTTTCGAATATTATTAAATGCCATAACCTTGCTTTATCCAATGAGAATAAAGAGGGTTATCTTTTTGCAAGTTCGAGATTTGGAGAGTATCAATCTGGTGGTGCAAAATTAAGTTCTGAAGGAAAGATGAAAATAAAGCAAGTATGTGGAGACAATGTACTAAAGGATGTAAATGAAACAATTGCAATAAAAGTAGATGTAGAGGGACTAGAATTATTGGTTCTAGAAGGACTTGTAAACTTAATTAAAAATAATCGTATTTTTTTACAAATAGAAATTTTTGATCAAGAGTTTGTGAAAACCTCTAGTTTTCTTAAAGAACACAATTTTAAATTAATTGAAAAGGGAACATTCACTCACCAAGAAACAGTTAAGGACTATTTTTATACTAATTTTTAGTGTCTGAAGTGTCTTACCCCTGTAAATACCATTGAAATACCTGCTTTATTTGCAGCCTCAATAACCTCATCATCTTTAACAGAGCCTCCAGGTTGAATGACTGCTTTTGCTCCAGATGAAATTGTAACAAGCAGTCCATCAGCAAATGGAAAAAATGCATCCGATGCAACCACTGAATTTTCAAGCGAGTTTTCTTCAGACTTTTCCATTTCACTATTTTTTTGCGAGGCAATTTTAGCGCTATCAACTCTGCTCATCTGTCCAGCGCCAATACCAATTGTTTTTTTATTTTTGACATAAATTATAGCGTTTGATTTTACATGTTTACAAACTTTAAATGCAAACAACATATCTTCGACTTCATTTTCGCTTGGTTTTTTTTCTGTGACTACTTTTAGATCAGATTTAGTTGTATTTGCTTCGTCATTTGATTGAACTAAAATTCCTCCTTCAATACTTTTGTAGTTTTGAGAATTATTATTTTTTTGTATTGATGATAAAGTCAAAACTCGTAAATTATTTTTCGATTTAAAAACTTCCTTAGCTTCATCACTTACATCAGGCGCTATAATAACTTCAGTAAATATTTTTATAATCTCAGAGGCTGTTTCTTTATCGATTGTTTGGTTAAGTGCGATGATACCTCCAAATGCACTAGTTGTATCACAGGATAGTGCTTTCATATACGCTTCACACAGTGACACCCCGCTAGCAACACCGCAAGGATTTGCATGTTTGATAATTGCAACACTAGGAGTGTCTTCATCAAATTCTTTAATTAACTGTAAAGCTGCGTCAGCATCATTAATATTATTATAACTCAACTCTTTTCCTTGAAGTAGCTTTGTATGCGGTATCCCTGATTGTTGCATTGATGACTTATAGAGACTTGCTGACTGATGAGGATTTTCACCGTAGCGAAGTGTAGAAGATAATTCCGCAGAAGCTGAAAACATTTTAATTGATTCCTCTGTATTTCTGTGAAACCAATTACTGATTAAAGAGTCGTAATAAGCAGTGGTCGAAAATGTTTTTGCGGCAAGTTTCTTTCTTAATTTTAATGTGGTTGAACCATTGTTTTTATTGATCTCATTAATAAGCTCATCGTAATCGCTAATATCAGTAACTACGGTGACAAATTGATGATTTTTAGCCGCTGATCGCAGCATTGCCGGGCCACCAATATCAATATTTTCTATACAAATTTCCTCATTTTTCTCTGATTTTATCGTTTCTTCGAAGGGGTAAAGATTTACAATTATTAAGTCAATGTCTTCTATGTCATGATTCTTTTGAGACTGAACATGGTCTTTGTCATCTCTTTTTGAAAGTAAACCACCGTGCACATTTGGATGTAATGTTTTTACACGTCCATCCATCATTTCTGGGAAATTGGTTAAAGAGGATACATCCGTTACGTCAATACCCATGTCAGCAATTGATTTTGCCGTACCACCCGTTGAAACTATTTTAATATCATGTTCCTTGAGCGATCGAACAACTTTTTCTAAACCTGATTTATCTGAAACAGATATCAGTGCAGTTTTAATTTTTATATCCAACTCAATGGCCTCTTAGTTTTTCAATGTTATTTGCATACTCACTCGGGCCACCTTTAAAAGTTGTGGTACCTGCCACAATCATATTGGCTCCAGCATCAATTACAGATTGCACGTTATCAAAGTTAATACCGCCATCGATTTCTAGATCAATTTCTCTACCAGACTTATTTATTTCTTCTCTAAGTTTTGATAATTTATCCAAAGCAGTTGGAATAAATTTCTGACCGCCAAAACCTGGATAAACACTCATGACTAAAATGAGATCAAGTTTGTCCATAAAAGGTCTAACAACTTCCCATTCTGTATCCGGATTAATGGCCATTCCCGCTTTCACATTTAAAGATTTAATTTTGCTTAAACATGCTTCTGTATCATCATTTGCCTCTGGGTGAACTGAAACAATGTCTGCTCCAGCTTCAACAAATTTTTCAATATAAGGTTGTACAGGATCGATCATTAAATGAACATCGAAAGGCAATGAAGATTTATCTCTTATAGACTTAACAACATCTGGACCTATTGTGAGATTGGGTACAAAGTGTCCGTCCATTACGTCAACGTGTATATAGTCAGCTCCGGCTTGAGTGATATTAACGACTTCATCTCCTAATGATGAAAAGTCTGATGCTAGTATAGAAGGTGATATTTTAACCGACATTATTGTGAAGCATTATTTCCCTGTATAACAGAAAGGTTTCTCGTTTCCCACTATTTTCATACTTTGATTAGCGATAAATAGAGATTACATTATATATATGAACGATAAAAAAACAGAAGCTGTCGAAAACAAACAAGTCAAGAAAACTGACTCCAAATTACCTAAAAAGAAAAAAGAAATAGGCGGTGCAGATGGTCCAGAGCCGACCCGTTTTGGAGACTGGGAAAAAAAAGGAATTACATCAGATTTTTAGCTTTAATTGACTTATATTATTTTAGGGTTCCCTTATATTTAACATTGCAAAATAAATTAGTTGTTTTATGGATTAATTATGGAAAATTCTGAAGTTATAAAAATAATTGAAAATCTTAAAGGACGAAGGTCTTACGAAGAAAAGAGAGCGGCAAAATTAGGATTTGCTTCTCTTCATGAATATATCGAAGATAAGATTCAAAAAAAAACAATTAGCTGAAAAAAATCTTGAAGAAACCAAGTGTGAAACTTCAAAAGTTGATAGTCAATCTAACAACAAAAGTTGTGGCTGCTGCTAAATTGGTACCCTTTGATTTGTAGATTTATAATCAAAGTTTATGATTAAGTTTAGATGGCTTCCAATCTTTTGGTGCCAGTTCTAAATCTTCAAATTCAAAAGCGGGTGCGACTGTGCATCCAATTAAGCTATACGCTCCAGTTGATTTCAAAGCAAACCAAGTTCCTTTTTCTACAGTGTATATAAAATTATTATTAGATCCTATCTCATTAATTTGGTATTCCTCACCGTCTTTTGATGTGTATACGTTTAAAGGACTGCCTGAATAAAAATGTAAAGTTTCAGTTTTTGTTATTCTGTGCCAGTGTGAGTTTTCGTGCGCTTCAAGTAAAAAATATATATGAGTGACATCATCATTTCTAAAAATCTCAACATAATGACCTCCCTCAGGATGTGGGGTCATTTTGTGTTCTTCAATTAAGGCTTTAACAATACTTCTATCACTCACAAGAAACTACTTGTTCATTCGATTGTCGATCAAATCATCGACTACTGCTGGTTCGGCTAAAGTAGATGTATCGCCTAGATTGCTGTATTCATTTTCTGCAATTTTTCTTAAAATTCTTCTCATGATTTTTCCTGATCGAGTTTTTGGAAGACCCGGTGCCCACTGTATTAGATCAGGTGATGCGATTGGACCAATTTCTTTTCGAACCCATGCAACAAGTTCTTTATATAATTCATCTGAAGTTTCTTCACCTGCATTGAGCGTAACATATGCATAGATGCCTTGTCCTTTTATATCATGAGGATAACCAACTACCGCTGCTTCACTGACTTTAGGATGAGCAACAAGAGCTGACTCAACTTCTGCTGTTCCCATTCTGTGGCCAGATACATTTATCACATCATCCACTCTTCCAGTTATCCAGTAATAACCATCCTCATCTCTTCTACAGCCATCACCTGTAAAATATTTTCCATCGAATTGAGAAAAATATGTTTCAATGAATCTTTTATGATCTCCGTAAACTGTTCTCATTTGTCCAGGCCAAGAGTCTGCTAAACAAAGAGAACCTTCGCAAGCGCCTTCAAGAATTTTTCCCTCTGCATCTAAAATTTCAGGTTTGACACCAAAGAAAGGCTTAGTTGCTGAGCCTGGTTTTTGTGCAATTGCACCAGGAAGAGGAGTAATTAAAATACCGCCTGTTTCAGTTTGCCACCATGTATCAACAATTGGACATTTTTTGTCACCAACAACATTATAATACCACATCCACGCTTCCGGATTTATTGGCTCTCCAACTGTCCCAAGTAATTTAAGTGACGACCTGCTTGTTTTTTTTACAGGATCTTCGCCTTCTCTCATTAGCGCCCTAATTGCAGTTGGTGCGGTATAGAAAATATTAATTTTGTGTTTATCGACCACTTCCCAAAATCTTGAGGCACTTGGATAGTTTGGAACACCTTCAAACATAACAGTGATAGCTCCATTTGCTAGCGGGCCATATACAATGTAGCTGTGTCCCGTAACCCAACCTACATCTGCTGTGCACCAATAAACATCACCCTCTTTATAATCAAAGACATATTGATGTGTCATCGAGGCATAAACCATATAACCACCAGTTGTGTGCATAACCCCTTTTGGTTTCCCAGTTGATCCGGATGTATATAATATAAAGAGAGGATCTTCTGCTGACATTTCTTCTGGGGGACAATCATCAGATTCTTTTTCAGTCAATTCGTGATACCAAACATCTCTATCGTCGACCCAGCCAATATCTCCACCTGTTCTTTTAACAACAATGCAATGACGTACTCCTCCTGAAATCGAAATTGCTTCATCTGTATTTTTCTTTAATGGAATTGCTTTACCACCTCTTACTCCCTCATCTGCAGTGATCACTATATCTGATTTACAATCACTAATTCTTCCGGCGAGAGAGTCTGGAGAAAACCCACCAAATACAACAGAGTGAATAGCACCAATCCTTGTACACGCCAGCATTGCATAAGCTGCTTCTGGAATCATTGGCATATAAATAGTTACACGGTCACCTTTTTTAACTCCAAGAGATTTCATGCCGTTAGCAAGTTTTGATACTTCACTGTGTAATTCTTTATAAGTTATATGTTTTGAGTCTGCTGGATCATCGCCTTCCCAAATGATTGCAGTTTGATCTGCTTTATCTTTTAAATGTCGATCAATACAGTTGCTTGATGCGTTGAGTGTACCGTCGTAGTACCACTTGATTGAGAAATTATCCTTATTGTAAGAAACATCTTTTACTTTTGTATATGGTTTAATCCAATCAATTCTTTTGCCGTGTTCATTCCAAAATTCTTCATTGTTATCAAGAGAATTTTCATACCATTCATTATATTTGTCCTTATTAATTTGAGCTTCTGCAGACCATTCACTGCTCACTTCAAACTTTTCATTTTCACTCATAAGAAAATTATCTTATTTGATACCACCGAGATTGCAAATAATTGTCCATGACTTTTTATCAATCGGCATGACTGAGAGGCGTGACTGTTTAACTAAAGCTAGGTGATTAAGTTTTGGATGATCCTTTATCTGAGCAAGGTTAACTTTATTTTTAAGGGCTTTTACAGCCGCTACAGATACCATTCCAAAGCGTTTTGTTTTATCTGTAGGATCAGGATGATATTTCTTAACGACTTTTACTATGCCAACAATATCCCTTTCTTTTACGGAATGATAAAAAAAACAAAGATCCCCTGTCTCCATTTTTTTCATATTGTTGGATGCCTGGTAGTTCCTGACACCATCCCAGCCCTCACCTTTACTGCCAGCTTTTACTTGCTGTTCCCAAGACCATGTTTCAGGTTCTGATTTCATTAACCAGTAGTTCATTTTATTCCTTTGTGATTGGTCTATTTAAAAGTTCTTGAATTGTAACATCAATATTTTTCTTTCGGTACAAAACTTTATAAATGGCATCATTTATTGGTAAATCTAATTTTTTATTCATTGATAGTTTCTTCAGTGCCCTTACAGTAAATACTCCCTCAGCGACTGAGAATTTTTTTTCAATAATTTGATTTAGCGTTTTCCCTTTTGCAAGATCAATACCCAAAGAAAAATTTCTAGACTCTTTAGATGAACATGTCAGAAATAAATCTCCCATACCTGAGAGACCGGCAAGTGTACTTTTTTTTGCGTTCATCGATTGGGCTACAATTTTTATTTCTGCAAAACTTCTTGATATAATCGAAGCAACAGCATTTTCGCCATATTTTTTTCCAAAAACAATTCCGCTAGCGATTGCGTATATATTTTTTAATGCCCCAGCTATTTGTGAACCAATAATGTCA
Organism: uncultured Pelagibacteraceae bacterium; assembly: GCA_902590345.1. Classification (GTDB taxonomy): domain Bacteria; phylum Pseudomonadota; class Alphaproteobacteria; order Pelagibacterales; family AG-422-B15; genus CACNXQ01. The sequence continues at coordinate 71,887 of CACIWK010000002.1, forward strand.
TCGGATAAATAGGGTCTCAATGTTGGAGACTTAATGAGCTGCGCAACTTTATTTGCAACGTTGTCACTTTTCGATGCAACGACGGTAGCAGCCGGTAAGCCTTTTGCAATCTCTGCCGCAAAATTTGGCCCAGAAATAATTGCAATTTTATTTTTTGGAAAGATAGAGGATACTATTTCACTTGGCAATTTTAAGCTATTCATTTCAATACCTTTAGAACAACAAACGAATATTGTTTTTGTCTCAATAATTTTTTTAATTTTTAGTAAGTTTGTTGATAAATATTGAACAGGCGAAACTAAAAACAATATATCGCATCCAGCCACATCAAGAATTGAAGTTGTGCATTTTATTTTTTTACTTAATTTAATCTTCGGCAAATACCTCTTATTCTCAGATAATTTATTAATATTATCGCAAACACTTTTTTCTTTTGCCCATAAAATAACTTTCTCTTTTTTTGAAATGATATTTGACAGAGCAGTGCCCCACGCTCCAGCTCCAATTACACCTACTTTATATTCGGTTTTATCCTTCAAAAGCTCTTTTACCCTTCATGAAAACAGCATTTTTATCAAGGGGCCATCTTGGCCTCGGTTTAAAATTTAATTTATTAAATTTTTTCCTTTCAAATCTCTCAATCCCTGCAAGCGCAATCATAGCTCCGTTATCAGTACAGTATTTAATTGATGGAAATAAAAACTCACAATTCTCGATAGCTTCAAGCGCTTTTAGAGATTGACGAATACTTTTATTTGCTGCGACTCCTCCAGCAACAACTATCTTTAAACTCTTCTTAGATTTAACCACTCGTTTGTATTCACGAACTGCATTCTGAGTTTTGGTGAAAATTATTTTATTAATGGTTGCTTGAAATGATGCTGACATGTCTTTTTTAAACTTTTCTGTACATCTGTTTTTAGCGACGATATTTGCAACTGCAGACTTTAATCCCGCAAATGAAAAATGTGCATTTTTTTCATGAATGAGTGGCATGGGCAGTTCAAACTTTTCTTCGTTGCCTAGTGCAGCATATTTTTCAATTTCGGGCCCTCCTGGATAACCCAGCTGAAGAAGTCGTGCAGTTTTATCAAAGGCCTCGCCCAAAGCATCATCTATCGTTGTGCCAATACGCTTATAACTGTTGAAGTTTTTTATTATCGTGTATTCCGTATGCCCCCCTGAAACTAATAACAATAAATAAGGGTATTCAATTTTCCTCTCAAGCTTGATTGAAAGAGCATGTCCCTCCAAATGGTTCACCGCAATGAAAGGCTTGTTCAAATAATGAGCAAGAGTTTTTCCAGCTACGACACCGACCAAAAGTCCCCCCAGCAATCCTGGCCCAGCAGTTGCTGATATTGCATCTATTTTTTTAAAACTTATTTTGGCGTCAGATAAAGCCTTGATTATAAGTTTATCAATGATATCCGAGTGCGCTCGAGCTGCTAATTCTGGAACGACGCCTCCATAAAACTTATGAATTTCTACTTGAGATTTTACCACGTTTGAAAGAACCTTGAATTTATTGTTCGTTTTCTCAACTATTGAAATAGAAGTTTCGTCACAACTCGACTCTATGCCTAATACTCGTATTATTTTTTTTGTCATATAATTTAATAATGTATCATATATACATTTAAGAATAATTATTTATGTCAAATTTAAATAAAATTTTAGTTGGAATCAGAGACAGTGAACTATCAAGGACGCAAACTAATTTACTGCTTAATCAGTTAATAAGTGTTTCTGATAATATAGACATTGAGACATTTGATATAAAAACTATAAAAACAAAAGGGGATGTTCATAACGAGCAGCGTCTTGATCAAATAGGTGGCAAAGGGTTATTTATAAAGGAAATTGAAGAACACATAAAAAGAAGTAAGGTTGATGTAGGTATTCATTCCATGAAAGATGTACCCGCCGAAGAGGACGGTAATGAACTTGAAATTATTTGTTGGTTTAAGCGTGAAAACCCATGCGAGGCCCTTCTATCTAATTCAGGTCAAAATTTTTTTGATTTATCTCCTGGATCAGTTATCGGCACAAGCTCAATCAGAAGACGCGCCCAAATTCTCAATTTGAGAAAAGATCTAAAAATAAAATTACTTAGAGGAAATGTAGATACTCGTATCAGAAAACTAAAGGAAAATAATTATGACGCAATCATACTTAGTGTAGCGGGATTAAAACGGCTTGGACTGACCGAGCGCATAACAGAGGAACTAAGTGACGAACAATTTCTTCCTGCTGCATGTCAGGGCACAATTGGAGTGCAGTCAAAATGCAACAGTAATTTAAAAAAAGTATTTGAATTGATTAATCACGATGAAACAAAAATGGAATCAATAACCGAAAGACAAGTTTTAAAAAATATTAATGCTAATTGTAACAGCCCAGTATCTGTTTATGCAAAAATTGTAAACAATATGATTTCAGTTCAATGTGATATTTTTGATCATGATGGTAATAAGTTATTTTCAAATAAAATTTCCAAGGAGAAAGAAAATTATATCAAAATTGCAAACACACTTTCACAAGAAATTTTAAATGATCTTGGTCAAGAAAAAATAAATAAACTAAATGAACTAGATGATTTTAATTACACGCCTTAAGGAAGATAATACAACGATCAAAAAAAAGTTAGATGCTTTTAAAATTAAAAGCTCAGCAGAACCACTTTATAAAATAGAATATCTGTCCAAGAAAATAAATCATGAAGATGAAAAAACATTTATTGTAGCCAGTAAGCAGGCAGTTAAGGTTATTCACTCAAATGTTAAGAAAGGAAATTTAAAAAAGAGTATTTTTCTTGTCATTGGGAAACAATCTTCTCTTCAACTAAAAAAATTGGGATTAAAAGTTAAGATAGTTGCACAAAATAGCCATGAGCTAATAAAAATAATAAAAAAAAATAAATTGTACGAGAAGGGTAAATTTGAATACCTCTGTGCAAATGCTTTTAACAAAGATTTTTTTTCAAGACTGTGTGACATCAATAAGAGTACAAAAAAAAACGTTCTCTATAATTTAGTTCCTAATCAGAAATTTTCAGAAAAAACGCTTAAACTTCTTAGGCAACAAAATATTACGATCGTTTTATTTTTTTCAAAATTTTCTTGTAATACTTTTTTTCAATTATGCAGATCTCATAAATTAAACAGAAAAAATCTTAATGGAATTCAATACATCACCTTAAGTAAAGAGATTGCGGATTTGCAGTGTCTTAAGGCATACAAGGTCAGCTGGGCTAATCGTCCTAATTTAGCTTCAATGCTTCAAAAGGTGGCATCCATTTATTAAATGTAGGTATATTTACATTATGTATAAGCATATTTATCACAGCCTGCTTATTAATTTTCAGTACTTATAAGTCGTAATGAAAAAATTTTGAATTTTCCGCGGATTTGATGGGGTTTTAGGAAAAACCACTGTATGCATTAGGAGTAAAAATTGAATATTATCGGTACTTTAATTGCTTGACTAAAGTCAATTTTTTAAGTTCAATAGTTCAAATTTAGCAATATTCTTATTGCTGACTATTAATATTTTAGGGGGAGACTAAATGTTAAAAAAATCAATTATGTCACTTGTGTCTACACTTTTATTTGTAGTTGCGAGTTTTACTACTTCAAATGCGACTGAAGTTAACCTTGGAGGATTTACGGGTAACGTTTCAACAATTGTTACTCATGGATTTTCAATAAGAACAGAAAAAAATAACTGCTTTCTAGTTTATGGTGCCGCAAACGATCAAACGGATGCACAAAAAGCCTTGATTGGTGGAGCACCATATAAGGGTAATGGTGGCTGTAACTACGAGCGTGATGATAACTTCGCTGCTACAACAACGGGTAGAGAGATTCATGTTGGTTCAGTTATGGGTGACGATGGTCGTCTTAACTTTGATAGAGGCGATGTAATTGATGCTGGTCAGTCTCTTGCATTGAGTTTTACAGGAAGCAATCCTGATGGCGTGAGATTAAACTTATCAGGTGTTGCATTAGTGAACCCAGTATTAGATATTAACGATGTAGCTTTTAAAGCTCTAACTGGTGCTGCAAAAGATCATCTTGAAAGCAATATTAAATTAGGTAACGCATTTATCTCTGCTCCTGTTTCTCCCAATATAGATATTACCCTTGGTAATTATGTTCAAAGTCAGGGTGTAACTGCTTTGTTCCCAATTGGTGTTAATGTAGTAAATCCAGTTTCTCTCCCAATTCTACGATCACCTGGTGCACAATTAAAAGATGCATTACTTCCTCAAGCAATGTTAGGAGCTACCGCATATCTTGATGGCGGTGTTACCATGGATGCTTATTATCAACTCGAGCAAAAAGAAATTGAGTTAGATGCTGCTGGATCTTTCTTTGGTAGTGAAGCTGTAGGTGTTGGAAGCAACACAGGTTTTATCAGTGCAGCAAATGTTAATGAAGGTACGGGGCCAGTAGATGGTAACTACTTTGATGTTGCTGAATGTGTTAAAGGAGTATCAAGAGTTAATTTGGCTGCCGTCGGTTCTGCTGGATTATGTGACTCATCTAATGCAGATCACCTATGGGGTGACAATGAGGATGGTTGGTCAGTCTTTATGGGCTTACAAGATGATACCTTCGGAACTGGATACAATTCAACTGCTATAGGAATAGGACTTGCTAATCAAGTTACTGCCCTTGGCGACATAGAATCCATATTTGAGGGTGTTGCTGCTGGTGCAAGTCTTGAGTCAGCTTGGGATCTACTTCCAGGTCATGCATCAAGTGCAGACACTGATCATGATATGAGCGATACAAGAATTCGAAATGCTTTCACAAAACTATATACTCAATATCCTGGATTTGGGGATATGAGAGGTCTAGTGTACATTAGAAGAGCAAACGATGCGGAAGCCCCATCAACAGGTCAGTTCGGTTTAAATTTAACTGGCTACCTTGACAATGTAGGTACAGGACTTGAGTGGGGACTATATTATAACAACTCACACAGTAATGCTCCGAGACTGAGAATGCTCGCTATTGCTGATGGGTATGCAACAGATATGTTTGCAATGTTAAATAATTTAACCACTGCTACTCCAAATGGTTTAGGACAATACGATCCAACAAATGGCGCAGTGACTGTGACTGAACAAGCAATCATGTCGATTGCAGCTGGTCCGTCAGTTTGTGCACTAATAAATGATGCTACAGGTGCTTTCCAAGGTGGTGCTGCAGGTGGTACTGCTACTCACTTACACGATCCTTCACTTTGTTATAAGGCACAGGCTCAAGCTACTGCTGCAGGAGGTGAAATCGCTAATGCTGGTGGTCTCGATGCAATTTTAGGTGCAACCAACGGTGCGATTGCAACTTTAGCATTTGTAAATGGCGGAAGGTTCCAAGCATATTATCCTGAGGATATCCAGACTTTTGGTCTTTCATTATCTACAGGTCTCAATGGTTGGGCATCTAATTTAGAAATTGCTTTCAGACCTGACTATCCATTCCAGGTGGCTGGTGATGATTTAATTAGAAACTTAATTGATAGTACATATGGTACTGCAGTACAAAGTACAGTTGCAGCTATTGCAGTGAATGATTTGTTGCCTTTAGTTGCGTCTACTAAGTGGTCTGCACAACCTAACTGTGATATCACTTCAACAGGAGGAAAAGCTGCTCCAAACGCGGCAGGCTATGTTGCTTGTGATGGAACAGCTGAATTTGATGCGTGGACACTTAATGCAAACTTTGCAAAATCATATACAGCATCTGAGCCATTTGTAGTGAATTCGGGTGCTGACTCAGCATTTGTATTAGTTGATATTGGTGCCGTCTCGGTTCCTGATTTAAACTATGCACAGGGTGTGGTTGCATCAGGTCAGTTCCAATCAGGATTTGACGTGCTTCAAAACGGTTGTAATAATGCGGCTGGAGCATACGCACTTTCTCAGCAATCAAACGGACTCTTTGGAGACGATTACTGTGAGGACGATGCTGGTCCTGATAAGAACGCAATCTCATATAAATTGCGTGGTGGATTAACTTATAATAACTTCAACAACACAAAATGGTCTTTTTCACCATCACTTGGTTTTAATCATGATGTAAAAGGAAATGCACCTTCTTCTCTTGGTGGATTTGTTGAGGGTAGAATGAGTGCTTCTGCTTCTGCAGCATTTACTTCTGGTGGCATGACTACAAGTGTTAGTTACCAAATGGAGCTAGGTGATGAACTTAATAACTCGAGTGTTGACAAAGACTATGTCTCTGCCAACTTCTCATATGCATTTTAATTTAGGGAGAGGAATAAAATGAATAAATTAAATATAAGAAACTTAATTATCTCACTGGTAGCGGCTTTAGGTCTTTCGGTTACAACGGTTGTTGCTGATGGCCATAAGTACACCATTGATGGTTCTAACTACACATCTTACACAGATAAGTTGTCACCTGGACAAATTACAATGTTCGCAGCTTATCCTGAAACATATAAGATGAACGTTTATGAAACTGGTCCTGATTGTCAACTCGCTCCATCCATTGCAGCTATATCAACCACAAATGGTACTATGGTGAATGACAATGAGGGTATTGAAGTTCCAAACTTGGGTCAAGTTCCTTTCCCAAATCCTACTGACGCCCAACATTTTATTTGGAATATGAGAACTAATGCTGGTCATGACTCTTCAGTTTATCGTGTTGCAACCTCAACAAATGTTCAAGCTGATGGATCAATTATAATTGGTCAGCAAGAAACAAACATTACATTCCCTGCTAATCCAAATACCGTTTCAAAATATGCAGATAAAAATATCTATGCAATGTTCATGCAAAAAAACTTAGGACCACCTAGGTCTGCAGGAGTTACAACTCTCGTGCATGACTTTTTTGACGGGTATCTTGCACCTCGTAAAGCATGGCAGTATAACCCTGCCACAAGACGTGTAAGAAGAGCACCTGACATTACATATGACACGGTTCTTCTTGCTGGTGGCGGTATCGTTGTTGTTGATCAATATAATGGGTTTAATGGTGCGCAAGATAAATATGATTGGACATATGAGGGTAAGAAAACAATGGTTGTTCCATTTGACAACGATGCGCTGGCTGATAACGCTCTTGAGACAACACACTCTCAATTCCACTTGAATCCTGACTATGTTAGATTTGAAGAAAGAGATGTTCATATTGTTCACGCGCAATTAAAACCAGGACAAAGACACCTATATGCTTCACGTACTTTCTATATTATGGATGATGATTTTTATCATTTATCAATCATGGATGCTTATGACGAAGCTGGTGAGTTAATGAGACACCAAATGGGAACTGTCATCAGATCTGTTGAAGGTACAGATCCTACCACATGTAATGGTCAAGGTGAGTTTACTCATGACTTTGCTACAAGAACATATACTGGTAATAACCAACTTGGTGCTGCCTTCAGTACACTTCCAACTATTTATAACGGTGAAGAAAAGCCAGCAAGCTTTTACACACCTGATGGTTTAAGAAGATACGCAAGATAAGTCAGTATCAATAGATCTTTAATTTAGAACCCGACTTGAAATTTCAGAGTCGGGTTTTAGTTTTAAGTTGTTATGTATAAGATTTTCCTATTTGTACTGAGTGCAGTTTTTTTTATAAATGCTGCGATAGCTTCCCAATTTAACTACGGTTCGGAGTTTGCAGCAATTTCACCAAATGCACATAAGACAACCATTACAGCTCTTGAGAAATCTGGTGACAGAATATTTGCTGTTGGAGTGCATGGTATTATTTTATACTCTGATGATGAAGGTGAGACATGGACTCAATCAGAGAAAGTTCCATTTAAGAAAACACTGACAGATATTAGTTGTCCGAGCCAAAATAAATGCTGGGCAACTGGTCATGATGCAACAATATTGCACTCTTTTGATGCAGGAAAAACTTGGCAAATCCAATATCAAGATTTTGATTTTGATGCTCCTTTACTTTCAATTCACATGTACGATGATTACGAGGGAGTTGCTCTTGGAGCTTTTGCCTTGTCACTGAGAACAGCTAACGGCGGTATAAGTTGGGATTATCTTTTTGTTGATGACGATGAATACCAACCGCATATAAATTATACTTATGGAGATAATCAGGCTTGGAGAAAATCTGCTCGAGATGAAGGATTTGCTGTTGGTGAATTCGGAAAGTATTATGTTACTGATGATAGAGGTTTAAATTGGCTTGCAATTGAAACTGGATATATGGGATCCTATTGGTCAGGCATAAAAGTTGATGAGGGTCAGTCTCTTTTGCTTGGTATGTCGGGTAATATTACTTTAGCAACTCTTTATGAGATCAATGATGAAGTACCATCTAATAAGCTTACATCTATTGCTTGTTACGAGGCTGGTTATTTTAGAGGTGACTGCAAAGTATATGCATTTGATGACTTATTCATTGGTACTAAAAATAGCTTAACAAATGCTGATCTTTTAGAAGATGGAAGAATTGTGATGAGCGGAAACGGTGGAGTGGTAACGGTGATAGATATGGTAAGAGATAAAACAATCAAAACTTGTGTTCGATCAGATCGTTTAAGTAATACTTCAATTATTCCACTTGGTACTGATAATTTCTTAATTGCTGGTGAACAGGGGATGCGTAAACATAGTATGGAAGAATGTTATCAAAACTTTGTTTCGGAAACTTCTACATCACAAGATACATTTTATGAAATTAATATAAATTAATGTCACGTGTAGCTGGTAAGGTAGCAATAATAACTGGAGCTGCTTCAGGATTAGGTTATGCGGCCGCGGTTAAACTTCTTTCAGAAGGAGCTAAAGTGGTACTTTCAGATATTAATGAAGAAGTAATTAATACAATGCCTGATCGATTAAGTGATTTTAGTAAAACTCAGTTCAGTACATTTGTTCATGATGTAACTAATGAGCAATCTTGGGTTGATTTAATTGAAAAAACTGAAACAGAATTTAGTCATGTAAATATACTTGTAAATAGCGCCGGTATATCTCTTGGTGCAGATGTAGTTTCCACAGAGTTTGAAATTTGGAAAAAGGTACACCAAGTAAATCTAGATAGTGTCTTTCTTGGATGTAAATATGCCGTACCAAAAATGAGTAAAGCGGGACAAGGCTCGATCATTAATATTTCTTCAATATCAGGAATTGTTGCTGGTTGGAATACGGCTGCTTATAATTCATCAAAAGCTGGAGTGCGTTTACTCAGTAAGTCAGTTGCACTATATTGTGCCAAAAAAGGCTATGATGTGAGATGTAATTCTGTTCACCCGGCATTTGTAGATACTCCTATTCTTGATCCAATTAAGCAGGCTTTTGGTGCTGAGGAAGCTGTAGCAAAGCTTGCGCGTCAAATTCCAATGAATAAGATTGGAGATACAGACGATGTATCGTATGCAATTTTGTATTTAGCATCTGATGAGAGTAAATTTATGACAGGGACAGAAATTGTTCTTGATGGTGGATTAAGCGCAATGTAGTTTCATTCTTGAGACTATGAAAATAAAAAAAGCATTAATGATTGTACACCAGCCTCGATCAAGTACTGGAGATGTGGGAATGAAATTACGTGAAAGAGGGTATGAACTTGACGTTCGAAGACCAGTCATAGGTGAAAAGCTACCTCAATCAATGAACGATCATGATGTTGCAGTAATTTACGGAGGACCTCCCAGTGCTAATGACGATATAGATTATATTAAGTATGAAATTGAATGGATTTCAAAGGCATTATCTTCTAATAAGCCGTTTCTTGGTATTTGTCTGGGAGCACAAATGCTTGCAAAAAATTTGGGAGGTAGCGTTCAACGTGCAAAAGACAATCAATTTGAAATTGGTTTTTATGATATAAAGCCAACTGGAGATGGTCACAAAATATTTCAAAACCAAAAAACTTTTTTTCAATGGCATAAAGAGGGTTTCACAGTACCTAAATCCTGTGAAATTTTAGCGTTAGGTGAAACTTTCCCTCAACAAGCATTTAGTTATAAAAATGCAGTTGGTATACAATTTCACCCCGAGGTTAATCTTAAGATGCATTTAAGGTGGCTATATTTTGCAGGATACATGCTTCGAGAGAAGGGCGCACAAAAACGTCATTATCAAATGCAGCAACGACTTAGTCATGGAAAAAAAATCAATATGTGGTTAGACTCCTTTATAGATAATTACTTTCTCAGAGATAAATCATGAACTCACTCATAATTCTTGTTGATCAAATTATAAATCTTTATACGTGGGTGTTGATTATTAATGTGATATTCAGTTGGTTAATTGCTATGAGCATATTTAATACTCAGAATAGAATTATTATTGCTATATATTTTGGAACAAAAAGATTAACGGATCCACTTCTTAACCCAATAAGAAATTTTCTTCCAAATCTAGGAGGGATTGACATATCACCAGTTGTCTTAATTCTGATACTTTACTTTATAAGAAACTTACTTTACGAGTATTTTTATGCAGGAATTCCAATCTAAAAATGTCTGATACAAAAATTATTGATGGTAAAATAATTGCAGCTGATCTCAGGGCTGAAACAGCTGTAAAGGTTGAGGATTTTAAAAATAAATTTAATAAAACTCCTACCCTTGCCGTTGTACTTGTAGGTGAAGATCCAGCCAGTCAAGTTTACGTGAATACAAAGTCTAAAATGGCCAAAGAGATAGGAATGGATGTCGAGGATCATTTTCTAGACACTACTGTATCTGAGGAAAAACTTTTGGAATTAATTGATAAACTCAACAATGATCAAAAAGTAAATGGAATTCTTGTCCAATTACCACTTCCATCACACATTGACTCAAGGGCTATTATTGATGCAATTGATCCAGTAAAGGATGCCGACGGTTTTCATGCGATAAACGTTGGTAGAAATTCAATAGGAGGTGATTTGTTGAGTAAAACCTTTACACCTTGCACACCCCTTGGATGTTACCTAATGCTAAAAAAAAGTATTCCTGATTTGAAAGGGATGCACGCCGTTATTATTGGGCGATCTAATATTGTTGGTAAACCAATGGCACAACTACTACTTGAAGAGTCATGTACAGTTACAATTGTACACTCTAAAACCAAAAACATTGAGGGAATTACAAAACAAGCTGATATTGTTGTTGCTGCAGTTGGACGTCCTTTAATGGTTAAAAAAGATTGGATTAAAAAAGGAGCTGTTGTGATTGATGTTGGTATTAATCGAGTAGATCATCCAGACAAATCGGGTAAAACCAAACTTGTTGGAGACGTAGATTACGATGACGTATTCAGTCTAGTATCAGCAATTACTCCTGTTCCAGGTGGTGTAGGTCCAATGACAATCGCGTGCTTATTAAAAAATACCGTAGATGCTGCATTTAGACAGCAGTAGCTTATTTTTTTTCTCTTAATCTTAGAGCGTTTAACTTTATAAAACCTTCAGCATCTTTTTGAGAATAAACTTGATCTGACTCAAATGTTGCAAGATTTGGATTGTACAGGCTTAACGACGACTCCCTTCCAGTGATTATAGTGTTACCTTTAAAAAGCTTAAGTCTTACTTTACCCTCCACTTTTTCTTGTGATTTATCTATCATCGATTGCATCATCTCTCTTTCAGGAGAGAACCAATAACCGTTGTAGACAAGCTCGGCATATTTAGGCGCCAACTCATCTTTCATGTGAGCAGCCTCTTTATCGAGCGTGATACTCTCAATAGCTCTGTGTGCGTGATATAGAATGGTTCCACCAGGAGTTTCGTAAATTCCTCTAGATTTCATTCCGATATATCTATTTTCAACGAGATCAACTCGTCCAATCCCATGTTTTCCACCAAGCTCATTAAGAGATTTCAATATTTCAAATGGTGTTAAAGTCTTTCCGTTGATTTCACAGGCATCACCTTTCTTAAATTCAATTGTTATTTCTTCTGCTTCGTCAGGCGCTTCTTCAGGTGAAACACTTCTTGTGTAAACATAATCAGGAGCTTCAACCCATGGATCTTCAAGAACCTTTCCTTCAGCAGAAGAGTGCAAAATATTTTCATCAATGCTAAATGGCTGTTCCCCTCTTTTATCTTTTGCTATTTCAATGCCGTGCTTATCAGCATATTCAACAAGCGATGTTCTTGATGATAAATCCCACTCTCTCCAAGGACTGATTATTTTTATATCAGGCTTATGATAATAATATCCGAGCTCAAATCTAATTTGATCATTTCCTTTTCCTGTTGCGCCATGGGATACTGCATCGGCGTTAATCTGATTTGCAATCTCTATTTGTTTTTTTGCAATCAATGGTCGAGCGATAGAAGTTCCAAGTAAATAGTAGCCTTCATAAAGAGGATTAGCTCTAAACATGGGAAAAACATAATCACTCACAAATTCGTCTTTTAAATCTTCAATAAATATTTCTGCGGTACCTTGTTTTTCTGCTTTGGCTTTCACTAGTTCATAGTCCTCATCTTGACCTAGGTTTGCTGTAAAAGTTGCCACTTCACATTTATATGTTTCTTTTAGCCACCTTAAAATGACTGACGTATCCAAACCACCTGAGTATGCGAGAACAACTTTATTTATTTTATCCATTTGCTATGAGTTCACTTTTTCTAATTTTTATACTGGAGGACTTTAATTGACCACATGCAGCCATAATATCCTGTCCTCTGGTTTTTCTAACTGGGCTTGCATAACCTGCATTTTTAATTATGTCACTAAATTTCTTGATTTCTTCCTTACTAGAACATTCGTAAGGCGAATTAGGCCAAGGATTGAAAGGTATAAGATTTATTTTTGCAGGAATTCCAGAAATTAGCTTAACAAGTTCACGGGCATCTTGCGCTGTATCATTTACTCCCTTTAACATGACATATTCAAAAGTTATTCGTTTAGAATTTTTTGATCGAGGATATTCTCTACACGCCTTTATAAGATCCTTAAGAGGAAATTTCTTATTTATAGGAACAATATCATTTCTCAACTCATCGTTTGTTGCGTGCAAAGAAATTGCTAATCTTGAGTCAACTTCATGACCCCATTTAATTATTTCAGGAACGATGCCAGAAGTGCTCAGAGTAATTCTTTTTGTAGATAATTGAATGCCTTCTTTGTCTCCCATAATTTCAGCGGCATTTTTAACATTCTCATAATTATAGAGAGGCTCTCCCATACCCATAAATACAATGTTTGAAATTTTACGATCTTTTCCATTCGGCCAATCTGAAAGATTGTCCTTTGCTAGAAGAAGTTGGGAAATAATTTCACTTGAAGTTAAATTACGAACTAATTTTTGAGTTCCAGTGAAACAAAACTTACAATTAAGTGTGCAGCCTACTTGTGATGAAACACATAACGTTCCCCGATTTTCTTCAGGGATAAAAACTGTTTCAATAAGGTTGCTATCATTTAATTTCAAAAGCCATTTTTGTGTTCCATCTTTTGATATTTGATGTGATTTTACTTTTGGTCTTCTAATAATAAAATGATCTTTTAGTTTATTTCTAAGGTCTTTTGAAATCGTTGTCATTTTATCAAAATCAGTTTCACCTCTATAATAAAGCCAATGCCAAAGTTGTTTGGATCTAAATTTTTCTTTAGCTTGTATTAAATCTTTATTAATTAAAGTTTCAGATATTTCTTTAAGACTTAATCCTATTAAGTCTAGTTTATCTTCTGTCATTGTATTTTAAGAGCAGGCTTTGTCGATTGCTGCTAATGCTTTTGTAAATCCGATTAAAGAATATGTATCTGTAATTTTTGTTCCACGGCTTGAGATACTTTTAACTTTCACGCGCGCTCCATTTTTCATATCCTTGATCAGTTGCTTGCCGTTCTCACCATCTGCTAGCCAAGCTCTTGATTCAACTGTAAAAAATTTGTAATTACTGCTACCAATATTCACTTCGACCATACTCTTAGGTTTGAAAGTAAAACCTGTATCTACACTTGGCTCATGAAAAGTCTTATCATCTTTAAAATTCGTAATCATCAGAGCATGCTCGCCTCGATTAAGATCTGACGGGTTTGTTGCTATCGGCTCTGATATGATATAGCAAATCTTTGCTGTACCATCTTTAAACTCTTTAGCTTGCCATGCACCACTTTTGCCAAATGAACCAAGATGGACTACGTCGATAACTGCGAAAGCACTTATTGAACTCATCAGTAAAATTGATAGAATAAGCTTGAAATTTATTAATTTCATAACCGCTAATTTATATCGAGATTCACAATTATGAAAGCAATTGTTTGTAAAGAATTTGGCCCTCCAAGCTCACTTGTCTACGAGGATGTTGATTTACCTGAACTTAAAAAGAGTCAAATTATGATAGATGTTCACTCTGCAGGAGTTAATTTTCCAGATACTTTAATCATTCAAGATAAATACCAAGTTAAACCTCCTCTTCCTTTTTCGCCAGGAGGTGAGATTTCAGGTGTCATTAGTGCTGTTGGAGAAAGTGTTATTGATTGGAAAGTTGGTGATGAGGTAGTTGCTATGATAGGTTTTGGTGGTTTTAGGGAACAAGTAATAACAAGTCCATCCAACATATTTCGAAAACCAAGCAGTATGGATTTTACTACAGCTTCTTGTTTTACATTAACTTACGGTACATCACACTACGCTCTAAAAAACCGTGGTCAACTTAAGGAGGGTGAAAATTTACTTGTTCTAGGTGCTGCTGGTGGTGTTGGTATATCTGCTGTTGAAATTGGAAAAGCAATGGGTGCAAGAGTCATAGCTGGTGCATCTTCTGATGAAAAATTAGAAGTATGCAAAGAGTATGGAGCTGATGAAGTCATTAATTATGGAAACTATGATTTAACCAATCGAGATCATGTGAAAGAATTTAGAGCAGAAATTTCAAAAGCAACTGGTGGCAAAGGACCAGATGTGATTTACGACCCAGTTGGGGCTGATTTCACTGAGCCTGCTTTAAGAAGTATTGCATGGAATGGACGCTTCTTGGTTATAGGTTGGGCTGCGGGTTATATTCCAAAAATACCAATGAACTTGTACTTAATCAAAGGCTGTTCTGCTGTTGGTGTATTTTGGGGTCAATTTACAGCTTTAGAGCCACAGGAGCATTTAGCTAACATGAAACAACTTACCGGTTGGTATGAGGAGGGAAAATTAAAAGCTCCTGTCACAGAAATTCTTCCACTTGAAAGAGGACAAGAGGCACTTGAGACAATTCTTGCTAGAAAAGCTACTGGCAAGATTGCGCTAACAACTTCTTTTTATAAATCTCAGTAATTTACTTACTTTTCTTATTCATTTCACTGGCCATATCCAGGTCTAGACTTGTCACTCCACCAGCATCGTGAGTTGATAAAGTAACTTCCACAGTACTATAGACGTTAAACCATTCCGGATGATGGTCTTTTTTTTCTGCATAAATTGCCATTGCCGTCATCCACCCAAAAGCTTCTTGAAAGTTATCAAATTTAAATGTTTTTGTTATAGCACTTCGGCCTTTTACCATCTTCCATCCAGAAAATCTTTTTAATTTTTTAGTAAGTTCGGATTTAGAGATTCTTTTCATTATGGTGCAGGATTTGGAATTTCTTTATGAATACTTCTTATCTCATTTATAATTTCTTTTGTTATATCAAGGTCAACACTGTCTATACATGTTTTTAACTGTTCCATTGTAGTCGCTCCAATAATTGTAGACGTAACAAAGGGTTGAATATTACAAAATTGAATCGCAAGTTGAGCGGGATCAATTTCGTATTTTTTTGCAAGATTTACATACATTTCAATTGCTTGTTGTGTCTTATCTCCTTTGTATCTCATCATTAAAGGACCGTCACCAAATAGAGCGAGTCTTGAACCTTGAGGCATCTGTCCACCTAAATATTTTCCAGTTAATGTTCCTTGTGCTAAAGGCGAGTAAGCAAGTAAACCGACTTGTTCATGCATTGCAACTTCAGATAAACCAATTTCAAAACCTCTATTAACAAGGTTATAAGCATTCTGTATTGATGCCACACGTGGAAGAGATTTAGTTTCAGCGAGCTCTAAATATTTCATCGTTCCCCACGGCGTTTCATTAGATAAGCCAATCTGCCTTACTTTTCCTTGCTTGACTAATTCACCAAGGGCTTCAAGAGTTTCCTCTAATGGAATTGAGTCAGATGTATCCATATGTTTGTATTCAAGTCTTCCTGAAAATGCACCAAATGGTCTGTCGGGCCAATGCACTTGGTAGAGATCAATGTAATCTGTTTGAAGTCTTTTGAGACTTTGCTCAACTGCATAGAAAACATGTTCTTTTGATAGTCGAGGTATTTCCTCATTTTCTCTTAACCATGACATCCCGGAACGACCAGCAACTTTAGTTGCAAGTACAACTTTATCTCTGTTGCCTCTCGCTTTGAACCAAGTGCCAATATATTTTTCAGTTAAACCCTGAGTTTCAGCTTTTGTGGGAACAGCATATATTTCAGCAGTATCAATAAAATTTACTTCGTGGTCTAAGGAGTAATCCAACTGATCGTGAGCATCAGCTTCAGTATTCTGTTCTCCCCAAGTCATAGTGCCTAAGCATATCAAGCTTACATCAATATCTGATCTGCCTAGTTTTCTGTATTCCATTACTTTGTAATAAGTCCAAGTTCTTCAAATTGTTTTACAGTTTGGATGATTGCCTCATCTGCACTTTCGAAATTAAATTTTAAAATATTTTTAGCGTTTTCGGAATTAGTAAATTTTGTTTTACCAACAAAGCCTGATATTGCCCCAGCTTCTTTACTAAATAACCCTAGAAATTTCATTAAAATATTTGGAGCCTCTATTGAAGGGGCTTTTTTATAACCATGTTCCCTTAAAAGTTTATTCATATCAGATAGCCACATACATTTTTCTGCAAGGATGAATCTTTTTCCACTCGCATCTGGATGTACCATTGCTTCAACATGTGCTCTTGCTGTATCTTTAACAGTAACCCAACCAAAATGAACTTTTGGTACAACAGGGTAGGAGCCATCCAACATTCTTTGAATAAATACATTTGAAGTCCCAACGTCATCAGATAATGATGGACCTATTACTAAAGTAGGGTTTATTGCAACAGCTTCCATTTTTTTATCATCATCAAGACCATTCAAGTAAGACCACATCTCTTTTTCAGCAATTGCCTTACTTTTGTTGTAGGCACCAATATTTTGACTTGGATCAGTCCAATGACTCTCGTCATATATTTTTTCTTCATTGCCATAGCCCACAGCTGAGAATGATGAAGTCATGACAAATCTTTTAACCTTATTCTTTATTGAGCTTTTAAGTGCTCTTAAAAGACCTTCCTTGGCCGGCTTAATGATCTCATTGTCATCATCTGGAGCCTTGTCGGTTAGTGGAGATGCAACGTGCAATACATATGTACAGCCAGCAACCGCCTCATCCCATCCTTCATCCTTTAGCAGGTCTAATTTACAAAACTCTAAATTATTTTTTGCATCAACTTCATTAGCTATTGCTTGTCTTACTTCTGCTTCACGATTTTCAGAGCGTAAAGACGTTCTAACTGAATACCCTTTTTTGAGTAATTCAGCTATGCAATGCTGAGCAATGTAACCTGATCCTCCTGTGACTAAAACCTTCTCCACTTAAACCCCTAAGTATCTGTATTAACTTAATAAAATCTTAGTAAATAATTACTTGTATTGATTACCTTTATGATTATGTATTAAAATACATATAACAATTTTTACAAGAGGTTTTTAAATATGGATTATCAAACTAGAGCTCAATCAACGCCAGCAATCGACGAAGGTCTAAGGCAATATATGATGAGTGTTTATAATTACATGGCATCTGGTTTGGCCTTAACAGGTTTGGTTGCATATATGTTATTTCAAGCAACGGCGGTAATGGGTCCAACAGGAGAAATTGTTGGCCTCACAAACTTAGGCGTGACCCTTTATACTGGTCCAATGATGTGGGTAGTCGCATTAGCGCCTCTTGGTATTGTTATGTACATGAGTTTTGGAATAAGAGGAATGTCTGCATCCCGAGCTCAGACAATGTTCTGGGTATTTGCATTTTTAATGGGTTTATCACTCTCAACAATCTTTTTAACTTATACAGGCGCAAGTATAGCACGAGTGTTCTTTATAACTGCAAGTACATTTGGCGCAATGAGTATATATGGTTACACAACAAAAAGAGATTTAACTAATTTTGGATCTTTTTTATTTATGGGACTGATTGGAATCATAATTGCATCAATTGTAAATATATTCATGCAATCACCAGCATTATATTATGGTATATCTATTTTAGGTGTTTTAATTTTTGTTGGCTTAACAGCTTATGATACTCAAAAGATTAAAAATATGTATATGGCGTATGATAGCGGAGAAGTTGCTGCTAAAAAAGCTATCATGGGAGCATTAACACTTTATCTTGATTTTATAAATCTATTTATAATGTTACTGAGACTTTTTGGTCAAAGAAGATAAAATCAGGCTATACGTTTTACTGAAACTTTAAGATATTTTGTAATATCTGATAGGTGTTTACTTTCCTTGATTTTTTTATTATTAAAATCCATTAATGTGAATGATACATGCTTTCCTTTATTTTTATTTTTAATTATTCTTAAAAAAGCATTCTCGAAAGTACTCCGATAAATTGAAAAAACAGCATTGTATTTTCCATGATCTATTGCATAGTCTTTCCAATGTCCTTGACTGACTTTTTGAGCGTAAACAGAAAGTATGAGATTAAGTTCATTTTTATGAAAGCTAGTAAACTTATTTTTTGATCGATTAGAGCTTTTAAAGTTTAAATTTGGACTAATGTAATGTATTGTCATTGTTATCCTATGTTACCTTGGAAAAAGTAAAAAAAACAATGAAAATAGGGAAAAATTCACGATAACATCACCTAAATCACCTTGAATTTCGATGAATACTTCCAATATAGTTTCTGAGAATAAAAATTATGCCTAAATCAGAAAAATTAGAGTTTCAAACTGAGGTCAGTCAATTACTCAAATTGATGATAAATTCTGTCTACTCGGAAAAAGAAGTATTTATTAGAGAGCTTATATCAAATGCTTCGGATGCATGTGATAAATTAAGATACCTATCAAATACTAAAGAAAAACTTATCAAAGATGATCCTAATTTCAAAATTCAGATAAATATTGATAAAAAAAACAATCTAATCACAATTTCCGATAACGGTATTGGAATGAATAAAAAGGATCTTGTTTCTAACCTTGGAACAATTGCACGCTCTGGTACTGCACATTTTTTAAAAGAACTGTCTGAGTCTAAAACAAAAGACCTTTCACTCATTGGTCAATTTGGTGTCGGTTTTTACTCTGCTTTTATGGTTGCTTCACAAACTAAAGTTACTACACGCAAAGCTGGAGAAAATAAACTTTGGATCTGGAAGTCTGACGGAGAAAGCAGCTTTACTATTGAGGAGAGTGAAGACTCAAATCTTCTAGAGTCGAATAGAGGAACCTCAATAGAACTTACCTTAACGAAGGAGTCTAAAGAGTATTTAGACAAAGATAGAATTGAAAATATAATTAAAAGATATTCAGATCATATAAGTATTCCAATTTATGTGAGCGATGGCTCTGAAAAAAAAGATGAAAAAGTTGACTCTGTTAATTCTGCATCAGCTATCTGGACGCGACCTAAAAATAAAATTACTGAGGAACAATATAAAGAGTTCTATAATCACGTAGGACAGATGTTCGATGATCCTTGGATGACAGCTCATTATAAGGCTGAAGGAAAAATTGAATATACTGTATTAAATTTTATTCCATCAACTAAACCTTTTGATCTTTATGATCCAGCAAGAGAAAACAGGCTTAAACTTTATGTTAAAAGAGTATTTATCACAGATAATTGTCCAGAATTGATTCCTCCTTATTTTCGATTTCTAAGAGGTATCATTGATTCAGAAGACCTTCCGTTAAACATAAGTCGTGAAATGCTTCAAAACAACCCAGTCGTTACGAAAATAAGATCATCTCTAGTTAAAAGAACAATTTCTGATCTCAAAAAAAAGATTGATAAAGACAGGGAGTCGTATGAAAAATTCTGGGAAAATTTTGGTCCAGTACTAAAAGAGGGAATTTATGAGGATTTTGAGAGAAAAGACTCAATTCTAGAAATATCATTATTCAAGAATTCAAAATCAAAAAAACTCATTACATTAAATGAATACATAGAGTCGATGGGCAAAAAACAAAAGGATATTTATTTTATGACCGGCGATAGTTATGAAAACATTATAAATAATCCGAGTTTAGAGGGTTATAGGTCAAGAGATATTAATGTACTTATATTGGATGACCCCGTAGATAGCTTTTGGACCTCATCAACCCCGTTATATCAGGAGAAGAGTTTTAAATCTGTTACAAGGGGAATGGATGATCTAAATAAAATTGATGGAGAAAAGAAAGATGATAAAAATGAAAAATCTGTTGAGCCATTAATTAATCTACTAAAAGAAAAACTAAAGGAAAAAGTTAAAGACGTTAGAGTTTCCTCAAGACTTACGGATAGTCCTGTATGTCTTGTAAGCGATGAAGGGGCAATGGATCCCCAGCTTGAAAAAATACTTCAGCAGCACAATCAACTCAATCAGGGTCTTTCTCTTAAAGTTATGGAAATTAACCCTCAACATAAACTTATCAAAAAACTTGCTAAAATGAGTAAAGATAAATCATCAATTAGTGAAGTAGAGAATATTTCAATTTTACTCTACGAACAATCCAAGATTCTTGATGGTGAAAAGCCATCCGATCCTGTTGAATTTTCAAAAAAACTTATCGAAACTATTACTTCATCGATAAATTAAATCTAAAATTAAGACTCCAATACTTTAAAATAATGATTATAATCTTAAGAAAACTTTTGTGAGGTATATAATGAAAACATTTATAAGGTCTTTATCTGTTGGTCTGCTAGCTGCATTTATAACTTTTAGCGCAAATTCTGTTGAGTTGAATGAAGTTGAAATTTATGAAGGTTCAATAAAAGGCGTATATAGTGTAACAAATTTACCTCTACTTCCAGGAACTTGGAAAGTTGATGATATAGAAAAATCAGGAAGTATTAACTCTGGAAATTTTTATGTTTATGTAACAATGATACCATCTGACGCGGATGATGAAACGCGGAGATATAATGATATAATTTTCTATGCAATATTAGGATCGAAGTCTGAAGAAACAAGTTATAGGAAAACTTTTTACGGTTGTGAGGGTGGTCTTTATTCTTTAGAAGGTTCAATCATACAAATCGACTCACGTGGATCTGCAAATTTTGAAGAATATTGCAATACTTATCAAACTGAGTTTGATTCATTTAACTTTTTCTATACTGACTGCTCCGATGTGTGCGTTGAAGTCGGTATTAATCTAGATAGTAATAATTACAAAAACGATCGTAAAAGTTTTGAAGAAATAACAGAATTACTATCCCAAAATGTAAGAAAAATTGTAAAGTCTGGGAACGGATCCCTTGATTTTCTAAACGGTTATAGAATAAATTAATATCAGCTATTAGCTATATTCTTTAAAACATATTGAAGAATACCGCCATTTAAAAGGTATTCAACTTCTGTTGCGGTATTAACTAGTAGTTTCAGATCTATTGTAATGTTTTTACCATTTGCGTAAAAAATTTGAGCCTTATATTTTCCTTGTGGTTTTAGTTTGTTAGCTATGCTCGTGATACTTACCTTCTCTGAACCTAATAGTCTTAATGATTTACGATTGTCATTTCCTGTAAATTGAAATGGCAATACACCCATACCAACAAGATTAGACCTGTGAATACGCTCATAAGACTCTGCTATGACAGCTTTTACACCCAACAGATTTGTACCTTTTGCTGCCCAATCTCTTGAAGACCCCATTCCATAATCTTTTCCAGCAAAAATAATTAATGGCGTTTTTGATTTTTGGTACTTAACAGAGGCATCATAAATTGACATTTGTTTCTGTGAAGGATAGTGAATTGTATATCCACCTTCGATATTATCTAGCATTTCATTTTTAATCCTAATATTAGCAAATGTTCCTCTCATCATTACTTCATGATTTCCACGCCTTGCTCCAAATGAATTAAAATCAACTTTTTTAATATTTTTTGAGATTAGATAATCTCCTGCAGGACTGTCTTCTTTTATTGCTCCCGCAGGGCTGATATGATCTGTCGTAACAGAGTCACCGAATATTCCAAGTATATTTGCTTTATTAATTTCACTTACACTATTGGTTTCTGAATTTTTAAAAAATGGGGGATGCTGTACGTAGGTTGATTTTTTATTCCATTTATATGTAAGACCACTTGATGATTTCACTGAATTCCATTTTTTGTCGCCTTTAAAAACATTTTTATACCGTTGCTTATATAAATTTGAGTTTATTATTTTATTTATTACAACTTTTATTTCTTTAGTCTTAGGCCAGATGTCTTTTAGATAAATTTTCTTATTATTGTGTCCAATACCAATCGGTTCATTTGATAAATTTATCTTTGTTGAGCCTGCTAAAGCATAAGCTACAACAAGAGGTGGTGAGGCAAGGAAATTTGCTTTAACAAATGGATTTATTCTACCTTCAAAATTTCTATTTCCTGATAGAACGCCGCTAACAATTAAGTCATGTTTAGAAATTGCATCGGAAATATTTTTATCAAGAGGCCCGGAGTTTCCTATACAAGTCGTACAACCAAAACCCACAAGATTAAAACCGAGTTTGTCTAATTGCTCTTGGAGTCCAGATTTTTCCAAGTAGTCCGTAACAACTTTAGATCCTGGAGCTAAAGAGGTTTTAACCCAGGGTTTAGTTTTTAAACCCAGCTTATTTGCCTTTTGTGCAAGCAATCCCGCTCCAATCATTACGCTAGGATTTGAAGTGTTGGTACAACTCGTAATTGCCGCAATCGCAACATGCCCGTGATCAATTTCAAATTCATTATTTACAGAAATAGGATTTGATGTTTTCTTTTGGCCAAATTCGTCTTCAAATGAGTTCATAAATTGATCAGCAACATTTGACAGTAGTATTTTGTCCTGAGGTCTTTTTGGTCCAGCCAAGCTAGGCTCAATACTTGATAAATCTAATTCCATCGTATCAGTGTAAACTCTTTTATTTTTTTTATAATCTTCCCATAACCCTTGTGCCTTTGAATATCTCTCTACAAGTTTAATTTCATCAGCCGCTCTTCCGCTAACTTTCAAAAATTTTATAGTCTCCTCGTCTATTGGAAAAAATCCACAAGTTGCACCATACTCTGGAGCCATATTTGAAATTGTTGCTCGATCAGGAACGGATAACTCTTTCAGTCCTTTTCCATAGAATTCTACAAATTTTCCAACTACACCCTTTTTTCTTAATTGTTCGGTAATTGTTAAAACCAAATCAGTAGCAGTTATTCCTTCTTTAATTTTTCCTTTAATTTCAAAGCCAATAACTTCAGGAACCACCATTGAAATTGGCTGACCTAACATTGCCGCTTCAGCCTCTATTCCACCAACACCCCAGCCAAGAACTGAAAGTCCATTGATCATTGTTGTGTGACTATCAGTTCCTACAACCGTATCTGGATAAGCTAAATTGAATTTTTTATTTTTAATTTTTTTCTTTTCTGACCAAACTGTTTTAGCGAGATATTCTAAATTAACTTGGTGACATATACCTGTTCCTGGAGGCACTACCCTAAAGTTATTAAAGGACTTTTGTCCCCATCTTAGAAATTCATATCTCTCAATATTTCTTTTGTATTCTAAATCAACATTTGCTTTATGAGCAGTTGCCGTTCCAAATTTGTCTACCATAACAGAGTGATCAATTACTAAATCAACTGGCGATAATGGATTGACTTTTTTTGGATCACCTTTTTCATTTTTTATCGCAGATCTCATTGACGCAAGATCAACCACAGCTGGAACGCCTGTGAAATCCTGCATTAGAACTCGTGCAGGCCTAAAATTAATTTCTTTGTTAATTTTTTTATTAGACTTCCATTTCTCAAATTCTTTAATGTCATTTAATTCAACTGTAGACCCATCTTCATTTCTTATTAGGTTTTCTAAAAGAACTTTTATAGAAAATGGTAACGCGGATATATTTTTAAGACCATTTTTTTCAGCCGCTTTGAAACTGTAATAGGTATAGGTTTTTTTTCCTATTTTTAGTGTTTTTTTTGTCTTAAAGCTGTCGTACATAGAGGTTTACTGCTGCTATATTTAGACTAATTTAACAAGCTATCAACATAAAGTTTATAATGAATGAAATAAAAACAGAGAATTTGAGTTGTAAAAGAGGAGAAAACATAGTTCTCAATAATATTAATTTTGCAATTAAGTCAGGTGAAACATTGGTTGTAAAAGGTCGAAATGGCTCTGGAAAAACTACCCTTTTAAGAATTCTATCCAATTTTATTACAACTTATGAGGGCAAGGTATTGTTTAATGATGTCGGTATAAGTGAAGATAATCTATACAATAGTAAATTTAACTTAATTGGCCAAAAGAATTCTTTAAAAGAAAATCTCTCTATAAAAAAAAATTTAGAGTTATGGGATATTCTTTTTAATGAAGCTCTTGATCATGCAAAGCTCTTAGAACATAACAATTTGTATCATTTGATTAATAATGATGTTAGCTCCTTAAGTGATGGTCAAAAAAAATGTATTTCTCTTCACAGACTGAATTACAATAAATATGATCTGTGGTTTTTAGATGAACCATTTGTATTTCTTGATGAGGTCAACACAAACTTACTTATAGAAAAAATTAACCAATTTAATGAAAATATGGGAACAGTTATACTTACTTCTAATATAAATTTACCGAAAAAATTTCATAAGGAAATTAATATTTAATATGTCTAACCTAATTAAAAGAGATTTATTGTTATCTTTTTATTCGAGTGCTAATTTCTTTTTTACGGTATCTTTTTTTATCCTTATTCTAATGTTAATTCCATTTGCATTTGGTACTCAAACTGAGCAGCTTAAAGTTTTATTTAGAGGTGTAGTTTGGATTGCGCTAGCTTTATCAATCATTATTACAGTTGATAGAATTTATAATGCTGATTATGAGGATGGTAATTTAGATATTATTATGCAGAAAAATAAGACGATTGAGTATTTAATAATCAGTAAATATATAACACATTGGTTTATTTATTGCCTTCCACTTTTAGTAATTCTGCCAGTATTGAGTTTTCTATTTTATTTGGATTATCTAGAGACAGTGCAAATATTTATAAATTTACTTATAGGCTCATTTGGTATGGTTTTCATTGCAAATTTCGTGAGCGCGCTAACGCTTGGCGCCAGAAGAACAATTTTCTTGAAAGCAATTATAATGATACCACTATTTGTACCTTTTATTATTTTTGGCTCTGATGCTGGTTCTTGGCCAATTTTGTTAGCATTATCAATGCTCTCTTTTGTTATCTCTATATATGTAACTGCATATGGTCTGCGTCTTTATGGAGAGTAGGCAATACTTAAAGTCAATATATATATTAGAATATGTATATTAAAATCAAAAATAACCATATTGAACTTATCAAGTCTGCTAATCCATATCTGATTTTTGCAACAATTTTTGCATTTGTTATAGGCTTATATTATTCACTTATTCAATCTCCTCCAGATTATATTCAAGGAGATTCGATGAGGATTATGTATATACATGTTCCCTCAGCATGGTTTGCACTCATGACTTATTCGATTTTAGCTGGTTCATGTGTTCTTTGGTTCATAACCCGAAACCCTCTTTTTAATGTTGTTGCAAGATCAATTGCTCAAGTAGGAATGGTATTTACTTTAATGTCATTGATAACTGGAAGTATATGGGGCAAGCCTACATGGGGTGTATGGTGGGTTTGGGATGCGAGACTAACTTCCATGTTAATATTATTTTTTCTTTACATCGCTTATATCTTTCTTTGGCAGGCAATATCAAATAAGGAACTTGCTTCGAAAATATCAGCAGCACTAGCAATAATAGGTTTTATCAATATACCAATAATTAAATTTTCAGTTGATTGGTGGAATACTTTGCATCAACCTGCCTCAATTTCAAAACTTTCTGCACCAAGTATTGATGTAAGTATGCTAATTCCATTATTTATAATGACAGCTGCCTGTTTTTTATTTCTAGTAACAGTATCGCTAATTAGATTCAGACTTGTTCTGATTGAAAATAAAATGTTAAGGACCAGCAGCTTATGAATGAATTATTAGATATGGGTGGATACGCAATCTTTGTTTGGTCTTCATATGGTATTTTTTTCTTTTCTTTAGTTATATTTTTTTTAATCAATATATTAAATTTAAGGAAATACGAAAAAATGTTTAATAAAACAAAAAAGAAAATTGACTAGTTTAGTAAAAAGCAGATTAATTAAATTCTTCTTAAGTTTAATTATTGTTTTAATCGCAGTATTGATAATCATTTTTAATTTAAGGGAAAATATAATTTATTTTTACGGCCCCACTGAACTTATAAAAAATTCAGATAAACAAGGTCAAATAATGAGGTTGGGAGGACTTGTATCAGTAGACTCTTTTCAAAACGAAACTGATAGTATTTTTTATTTCAGTATTACTGATGGCGAAAACGAAATTGATGTGAAATATGAGGGTATTCTGCCAAATTTATTTGCTGAGGACAAGGGAGTTGTAGTTGAGGGGGTTTATATGAATGATGGTAGATTTATTGCAAACAAAGTCCTAGCTAAGCATGACGAAAACTACATGCCTCCTGAAGTCATAGAAACACTTAAAAAATCAGGCAAATGGCAGGGTGAATGAGTTTATATATTTTTTATATTTCAAATTTTTTACTACTTCTTTGTCTAACTGCATCACTAATACAGTTTGGTAAAATTTTAAATAATAAAATATTCACTAGACCTGGTATTATTGTGCTGGCCTACGTACAGTTAATTTCAATATTATTATCATTTTTAATTTTAATTTATCTTTTTCTCATTTCAGATTTTAATTTTGATTTAGTTTATTTCAATTCTCATTCTGAAAAACCACTTATATATAAATTCTCTGGCGTTTGGGGAAATCATGAAGGAAGTATGCTTTTATGGATATTAATTTTGGTCTTATTTAATTTTTTATTTGCCCTTTCGAGAAGAATTTCAGAACGGTTTAAAGAGATAACAGTTGCGGTACAGAGTATTATGATCTTTGGATTTGTCGCATTTTTAGTTTTTTTATCAAATCCATTTGCATTAAATCAAAATAATTTTTTTGACGGGATTGGTTTAAATCCTATTTTACAGGATCCACTCCTAGCAATTCATCCACCTGTGTTGTATATAGGCTATGTTGGTTTTTCTCTTGTGTTTAGCTTAGCAATCGCAGGATTAATTACTAAAGAAGTTGATCAGCAATGGGCTTCAATTGTTAAACCTTGGGTTTTTTCTGCATGGGCTTTTCTTACAGCTGGGATAGCTCTAGGTTCATTTTGGGCTTATTACGAACTCGGTTGGGGTGGTTATTGGTTTTGGGACCCAGTTGAGAATGCATCGCTAATGCCGTGGATAGCCGCAACTGCATTAATTCATTGTGTGTTGATACTTCAGAAAAGAAATGTAATGCAATCTTGGACTATTATTTTAGCCATACTTACATTTTCATTAAGTTTAGTTGGAACATTTCTTGTACGATCTGGAATTCTAAATTCCGTTCATACCTTCGCTAGTGATCCCGGGAGAGGTCTATTTATTTTATTATTTATTTTTCTTATACTTGTCTTTTCTTTTAGTTTATTTGCATACAACTTTGAAAAAATTAATAAGACAAGTAGTATGGGTTTGATCAGCAGGGGTACAGGTATACAGGTAAATAACTGGCTTTTGATAACCATTTTAACGATTGTTTTCTTAGGAACCATGTACCCTCTTGCAACTGATTTATTACTTAATAAGAGCTTAACTGTTGGGCCAAAATATTACTCAACGACTATAGCCCCCATCATAATACTTTTTCTTTTTTTTATGTTTATATCTCCGCGTTTGGGATGGACTGACACAAAACTCTATAAAATAATAATTCAAATGCGATATCTCATTATTACATCATTAACTATAACATTGATAATTAGTCTATATTTTGAATTATTTAATTTGACTGAAACCTTAATTATCTTTTTTAGTTTGCTTTTAATAATTTCTTCTATGACAGCTAGTATAAATTTTAATAAGCAAAATATCTTAGTAAAAACAAATTTAGGCCAAAATCTTGCACACGCTGGATTTGGTATCTTGATGATGGCAGTTGTAAGTAATGCCGTGTATTCTGAGGAGAGAATTTATAATGCTAAAGTTGGAGATAATTTACAATTGCAAAAATATATTTTTAGTTTTGATAAAATAGAACAAGTTGAGGAAAGCAATTATAATTCACTAAAAGCATATTTCCTTATGAAAAAAGACGGGAAGTTAATAGATACATTTACTCCTGAAATCAGATTTTATTCAAATCCACCTACAATTACTTCAGAAGCAAGTATTTTGCACAAGTTTTTTTCAGATATTTACCTTGTCATGAATGTTCCTCAAGATCAGCAGTCAATAAGTGTCAGAATGCATATCAAACCTTTCATGACAATACTTTGGTTAGGTACGTTAATGATAATCATTGGGGGAATTATATCTGCTTCCATAAGAATCGGACGTTTGAATGAAAAGTAATCGTTTAAAATTTTTACCTTTGATCCTAATAATATTGTTCAGTTTATTCTTATTTTTTTCTTTAAATAATGACACCTCAAAACTTTCAAGTCCTCTTGTTGGAAAAAAAGTACCAGAATTTTCATTACCGAACCTTTTTGGACAGGAAGAACTTACAAATTTAGACTTAAATAGTGAAAACCCAATTTTATTAAATGTTTGGTCTTCTTGGTGTATACCATGTCGTGCAGAGCACGACATATTAATGGTTTTGTCAGAACTGTATGAATTGGAAATATTTGGTTTGAATTACAAAGATAATAATGAAGAAGCAAAAAATTTCATAAATGATCTTGGAAATCCATTTGTCAAAATTGGCTCAGATAATTCAGGAAGAACCTCTATTGATTTGGGAGTTTACGGAGTTCCTGAGACTTATATTATTGCCAACGGTATAATTATTTATAAACATATTGGTCCAATTCATATGAATGAGATGGAAGAGAAAATTCTTCCAATAATTAGGGATAATTAAAGGATGACAAAGATAATTAACATATTTTTACTCCTTTTTTTGCTACAAAATAATGCCATAGCTGAAGACCCTAGGGCAATTGAGCTTTTTAAAGAGGTAAGGTGTCTTGTGTGCCAGGGCCAAACAATACATGAGTCTAATGCTGAATTAGCAGAGGATATAAAAAAACTTATTCGTGAAAAAATTAGTCAAGGTGAGACCGATCAGCAAATTAAAGAATATTTAGTAGAACGATATGGCGATTGGATTTTGATGACACCGCCATTTAACAGCCTAACTTATATATTATGGTCTCTTCCATTCCTTATAATGATAATTGGAGCTATTGCAATTTATAGACAAAAAAGAAGCCATGCCTAATTTTTGACAATTTGTAGATATCTTTTAAACAATTTGAAATTTTATATTATAGTGCAATTAAAAGAGGTGTTTATGAAATCAAAAATTTATGCGTTTTTATTATTTTTTTTCCTAGGTCTGAATTTCACTTTTGCAGGCGGCATCGAAGATGAGACAAAAGATTATGAGGATGTTGAACTTACAACAAGAGAAGATATTTCTGAATTTCAAGAATTACAAGAGCCATTATATAAGAAGCTAGAAGAAATAGTTGCTGATGGATGTGACAGTGAAGGTAACGTTGTTAAATGGTCAGGTGGATGTGTAACTTGGTCAGGTGGCTATTTAGAAGATGGTGAAGAAGCCGATACATTTGTAAGATACGGATCATAAAAATCTTTTTATGAAAAAATTATTTTTTACAATTTTAATTTTAATATCCTATGCATTTAGTTCTCAAAGCAATGAAGAAAACATGTGGTCTTTTTCATTAGGTCAATTTGATGTAAATGACACATTTGACTCATCAGAATTAAGATTTGAATATTTGTATGGGAATAACTTTTTAAAAAATAATTATGATCTTAAACCTTTCTTGGGTGTTATGAGAAACGGAGATAACGGAAAATATATTTATTCAGGTTTAAGAAAAGATATTGGAATTTCAGAAAAATGGTTTTTTACTCCAAGCTTTGCGTTGGGATATTATGATCGAGGAGATAGTAAAGATTTAGGATATAATCTTGAATTTAGAAGTCAGATTGAGTTTTCATATAAACTTAAATCAAGTCGAATAGGATTTAATTTAAATCACATATCCAATGCAAGCATTGGTGATACGAATCCTGGGACAGAAAGTGCAACGATCTCACTCATAAGACCGTTCTAATTTTTAATAAAATTATTAGAAAATTGCTCAGGATCAAAATCAATAAGATCACTGATTTGCTCACCACTACCAATTGCTAAAATTGGTATTTTTGTTTTGTTGGAAATTGATACTAGTGTTCCTCCTGCTGCATTGGAATCAAATTTCGTCATAATAATGCCAGTAATTTTCGTAAATTTATTAAATTCTTCCACTTGTTTTAAGGCATTTTGCCCTGTTGTGGCATCAATCGATATTATTGAATCATGAGGAAGTGTTTCATCGTGTTTTTTAAGCACTCGGTCAATTTTACCTAATTGATCCATTAAATCAGTTTTGTTCTGAAGTCTTCCAGCTGTATCGATTATAACTACGTCAATATTATTTTTATTTGCATATGCAATTGACTTATAAACTACACTTGCTGGGTCAGATTTGTAAGCATCTCTTACAAAGTCCGTTCCTATTTTATCAGCCCATTCATTCAATTGTTCTGCAGCCGCTGCTCTAAAGGTATCAGCAGCAACCAGCAGAACATTTTTTTTCTCTTTTTGAAATTGATTTGCCAGTTTTGCAATTGTTGTAGTTTTACCTGAACCATTTACGCCTACCATTAATATAACGTAGGGTTTTACGTTATTTTTATAGTCAATTTTTTTTATATTTGTTGATACAATTTCATTTATAATTTTACTAAGAGATGATTGGATTTCTTCCAGCGAAGGGGCATTAGAAAATTTTTCATTTGCTAATTTTGATGTAATGAGTTCTGATGTTTCAACATCAACGTCAGAAGTAATGAGAAGATCTTCAAAATCCTGTATTGTATTTTGATCAACTTTTTGATTTACAAATACTTTTGCTAGGCCGGATTTTAAACTCTTAAACAATTATATTTCCAATTAAGCCTTCTTGACGCTTTCCAGTGACAAGCATTTTTATTATTTTACCCGCTTCAAAATTGTCATCGAGACAGACCTTTGCAAATGTATCTGATCTGCCTTGATTTTGACTCTCAACAATAAGGTTAATCTCTTTATTTTTAAGCTTATCGTAGTGCTCGGTAATCTTTCGCTCGCCAATATTTCTGAGTATTTTTGCTCTTTTTTTTATAATTTCTCGATCTAATTGAGGCATTCTAGCGGCGGGCGTTCCATCTCTTGGTGAAAATGGAAATACGTGCAAAAAAGTAATATTACAATCATCTATAAGACGCACTGAATTTAGAAACATTTCCTCCGTTTCTGTTGGAAATCCAGCAATTAAATCTGCACCAAATACAATATCAGGTCTAACAGCTCTGATGCGCTCTATTGCATTAATTGCATCTTCTCTTGAATGTCTTCTTTTCATTCTTTTTAAAATCATATTATCGCCAGCCTGCAGAGATAAATGAATATGAGGAAGTAAACGTTTCTCGCTACCGTAAAGATTTATTAATTCATCATCTATTTCTGCGATATCAAGTGATGACAGTCTCAGTCTGTTAAGTTGAGGCAACCTATTGAGAATAGTTTTTACTAACTTTGACAATGAAATTTTTTTCTCAAAATCACTACCGTAGCTTGTGAGATCAACGCCAGTTAGCACTATCTCCTTGTAGTTCTTCTTTAGAAGTAACTTTATTTGTTTTATAATATTTTTTGGATCCACACTTCTTGAATTTCCTCGTCCATATGGAATAATACAAAATGTACACCTATGATCACATCCATTTTGTATTTGTACAAATCCTCTTATTCTGTTTTTAACTTTACTTATAATTGGTGAAATTGCCTGTTCATTTTCGAATATATCTCCTACTAAATTTACGGGCTTATTACTTTCTCTTATAGTTTTATAGGTTGAGGATTCTAATTTTTCTTTATTTCCAATGATGGAGTCAACTTCGCTCATTGCTTCAAAATCTTTTTTATGTATCTGTGCAGCACAACCAGTAAGAACGACTTGACTTTGTTGATTTTCTTTTTTTACTTTTCTAATTTCATTTTTCAGATCAGCGATAGTTTTATTTGTAACAGCGCAACTATTAATAAAAATATGGTTCTGAAGATTGTTATCTTTTGCGTATTTTCTTATAACTTCAGACTCATAAAAATTCAGTCTACATCCGTAAGTTTTAATTTCTGGATCTTTCATTACTTATTTGATTTCGATTTTTTAAATATAGAGTAAATGCAAGAACTTCATACAATATATGACTCATATGATAGATAAGAGGCAATTTAATAAAATTATAAAGCCATTTATACCTTGGAAGTTGAGACCATATCAGTAAAAAAGCATCGATTCCTTCTAATATCTTTCCATCATGTTTGGCATGAAGACGTCTTATCAATTGACTTGGTTCTTTTGAAGTTTCCTTTTCAGCAACTTTATTTTGAGTAACATCGACCCAATCAATAACATTATTAAGTTTCTTATAGTGGTTTATTTCAAACCTACAGATACTGCATGAGTTATTGAAGTATATTTTAGTATTTTTTTTTGAATTTTTATTTCTCACAGCTTATATTCATCAGTAAAATTTATCTCAGTTGGACCAGTCATAATAATATTATCACTACTTTCGTAATATATTTCTAAATCGCCCCCTGGCAATGTTACTGTCACCTTATTTTTTATCACTCCCATTTCAACTCCTGCTACAGCTGTTGCGCAAGCAGCCGTACCACAAGCATTTGTTTTTCCTGCACCCCTCTCCCATACGTTTAGTACAATGTGATTATCACTTTTTAACTTTGCAAAACTCACATTTATTTTTTCAGGAAATAAACTATCGTTTTCAATTAATGATCCAAAACTTTCAATATCATATTTTTCAATTTCATCATCAAAAAATATAATATGTGGATTACCAATATTAACCAAAAATGGTTTTTTTAGAGTAAGGTCTCTGATTGAAAAATTTATATCTTCTGGATCGACATCTTTAGTTAAAGGTATTTCATCCCATTTGAATTTTGGCTTGCCCATATTTACACTAACTGTGACATCATCAATCTTTTCACATGAAATTGTTCTTTCACGTGTTGTTAAGTTTATTTTCTCGCTCTTTGTTTCTTTCATTAAAAAGTTTGCAACACAACGCGAGCCATTTCCACAAGCATCTATTTCACTTCCATCTGAATTAAAAAATTTAATTAGTGGATCGCTGTTATCTTGTGACTTTCTAATCATGATTAATTGATCGCAGCCAACTCCGTCTGTTCTGTTACAAATTAATTTTATTTGTTTTTCTGATAAATCAAATTCAGATACTCTTTGATCAATAACAACAAAATCATTTCCAAGGCCATTCATCTTTACGAACTTAAACTCGTGCATAAACACTTTATATTGAGCCAATTTTGATTTTTCCAGTAAATAAGAAATTAAATGAATCTTGACATTAACTTACTGAAGTAATAAAACTCAGGTTTTCCGTCAGAAATATTATTTCTGCGGTGCCATAAATAAAGGTATCGACACCAGTCAGCGAGTTTCGCCCATTGGTGCACTACCTGCTGAAGGAGAGTTTATTTTGTTTGAAAACCTTAGTAATCGGTTTGAGGAAATATTTAAGAGTTTAAAAAAGAAAGGTTCTATTGATGAGGCTTCTCTCGATAGTGCAATGAGAGATATTCGAAGAGCTCTTCTTGAAGCTGATGTTGCATTGCCAATTGCAAAAAGATTTATAGAGGATGTCAAAAAAGAGGCGATCGGAAAAGAAATCATTCGATCAATAACGCCTGCGCAAATGATTACAAAAATTGTGAATGATCAATTAATTCAAATTTTAGGTTCAGCTTCACCCGAATTCCAAATAAACGATAATCAAGTTTCATCCTATTTATTTGCAGGACTTCAAGGTTCTGGCAAGACAACGACTGTTGGTAAAATCGGTAATTATCTCAAAAGTAATTACGATAAGAAGATTTTATTTGTTTCATTAGATACCACAAGACCAGCTGCTTTTGATCAGCTAAAAAAACTTTCTGAGTTAATTGATGTAACAATTTTACCCAAACTCGAAAATCAAATGCCTATTGATATTGTATCAAGAGCAAAACAATTTGCTGAATTACAGGAAATTGATTGTGTTTTATATGATACAGCGGGGAGAATGAATGTTGAAGAAGGGCTAATGAGCGAATTGAGTTTGCTGGAAAAAGAAATTAGCCCTCTAGAAACGATACTTGTTTTAGACAGCCTAACTGGCCAGGAGGCAGTGAATGTTGCAAGAGATTTTGCAAAAGCAATCAATATTACAGGCTCTATTCTTACTAGGATTGATGGCGATGCTCGAGGTGGAGCCGCATTAAGCATGAAGTACATTACTGATTGTCCAATTAAATTTATGGGAGTTGGGGAGCAAGTCGATGACCTTGAAAAATTTCACCCAGAGCGAATTGCCAATCGTATTCTTGGAATGGGAGATATTGTAACCTTAGTTGAAAAAGCTGCTGAAACTGTTGATCAAGAAGATGCCGAAGAAATGGCTAAAAAATTACAAAAAGGAGAATTTGACCTCGACGATTTGCTTAGTCAAATCAGACAGATGAAAAAAATGGGTGGCATTTCGGGTATGATGAAATTCATTCCTGGACTAAGTAATCTGAGTGATAAGATCCCACAAAATACTAATCCTGACAACTCAATCGCTCAACAAGAAGCAATTATTCTATCAATGACAAAATACGAGCGAAGCAAGCCAAAGATAATTAATGGATCAAGAAAAAAAAGAATAGCGGCAGGGTCAGGGACTTCAGTATCCGAAATAAATAAAATTCTAAAACAACATAGAAAGATGTCAGACATGATGAAGAAGTTATCTAGAAAAGGGGGAGGATCAATTGATCCAAATATGTTAGCAGGCCAACTTGGAAGTGGCATGCCAAGTGATTTTTTTAAAAATAAATTTTAATTATTAACAAATAAAAGGAGAATAAAATGGCGTTAAAAATAAGACTATCGAGAGCAGGTTCAAAAAAAAGGCCTGTATACAGAGTTGTAGTTGCAGATTCAAGAAGTCCGCGAGATGGTAAATTTATTGAAAAGGTAGGATTGTACAATCCTCTTTTACAAAAAGATAATAAGGATAGGATCCAACTAAACTTAGACTCAATAAAAGAGTGGATTTCTAAAGGAGCAAAACCAACAGATAAGGTTGCAAGATTTCTGGGAGAAGCCGGCGTAATACCAATCCCAGCACAAGGCAACAATCCTAAAAAAGCTCAGCCAAAAAAGAAAGCACAAGAAAGATTAGCCGCAGCTGAGGAAGTAAAGAATCAGCCTACTCCTGAAGCTTCAGCAGAAGAGACTCCAGCAGAGGAAGCTCCAGCATCAGAAGCAAAAACTGATGAAGCTCCAGCAGAAGAGACTCCAGCAGAGGAAGCTCCAGCAGAAGAGGAGAAAAAAGACTAAGCTTATTAATTATGTCCCAATTGATAGTTATTGGAGAAGTAAGAGCAGTTCACGGTTTAAAGGGTCATTTCAAGATTACATCATATACAGAAACGCCAGACGATGTATTTAGATATGGCCCCTGTAGACTTGGGAAAAAATATTCAAATATTACTCTTAAAAAATTGAAAGAGTTAAAAACTGGTTATATTGCTAGTTGTGAACAAATTAAAACAAGGGGGTTGGCTGAAAAAATTGTAGGGCTTACAATAGAAATCGATCAATCGTGTTTACCAGCTATAAAAAAATTAAACCAATACTATTACCATCAATTAATTAATTTAATTGTAAAAACTAATGATGGAAAAAATATTGGAAAAGTAATATCTGTTCAGAATTACGGTTCATCGGATTTACTAGAAATAAGAAAAAAAAATGCTAAAGACTACTTTATTCCAATAAGTGAAAACACAATAAAAAAAATTGATCTGATAAAAAAAATTATTATTACAAAAAATATAAATGACTATATAGGCTAGTAATGTATCGAGTAAAAATTATCACACTTTTCCCAAATAGTTTTCCTGGACTTTTAAATACAGGAGTCGTGGGTAAGGCATTAAAGAAAAAAATATGGTCATTAAAAACAATTGATCCGAGAAAATATTCAAAAGGTAATTACAAAAAAGTAGATGATACCACAGCTGGTGGCGGTCCTGGTATGATTTTAAAAGCAGATGTAATCGGGAAGTCTATTGATGCTTGTTACAAAAATATAAAATCTAAAGATAGTTATCCAATGATATATTTAAGTCCTCGCGGTTCTCCTTTAACTCAAAGTAAAGTTATTAATTTTTCAAAGATGAAAGGAATTAATATTCTCTGTGGTAGATATGAAGGCATTGATCAACGTATACTCGATTTCTATCCTATTGAGGAAATAAGTATTGGAGACTATATACTGGCGGGCGGTGAAATAGCTTCCCAGGTTTTAGTGGAGTCAATAGTGAGACTGTTGCCAGGAACACTTAGTGACATGAAGTCTGCTAGTTCAGAGACCTTCTCAAAAGACCTTCTTGAATACCCTCAGTATACAAGGCCTAAAAAATGGAAAAATTTGACAATTCCAGACATATTGCTCTCTGGAAACCACAGAAATATTAGTGAGTGGCGCTTAAAACAATCTGAAAAACTCACACAGAAAGTTAGGCCAGATTTATGGAAAAACTACAAAAAAAGCAAGACAAGGAAGAAATAAAGTATTAAAACACGGTGCGAGGCTACCATGAACATCATAGAACAATTCGAAAAAGACCAGATAAAGTCACTAGTCAAAGGTAAGAAAATACCACAATTCCATCCAGGAGATACAGTAAGAGTGAATGTTAAGGTACGTGAGGGTACACGTGAGAGAATACAGGCATTCGAGGGCGTTTGTATCAGAAAGAAAAATAGAGGTCTAAGTTCTTCATTTACAGTAAGAAAAATTTCTTTTGGTGAGGGCGTAGAAAGAGTGTTTCCAATCTTTAGTCCGTCTATTGACTCCATCTCGATTGTAAGAAGTGGACAGGTCAGAAGAGCTAAGCTTTACTATCTTAGAGATTTAACCGGTAAGAAAGCAAGGATCGTTGAGAGAATTCGAAAGAAGCAACCAGATCTTGCTAGTTTATATATTGATGAGAGTGAAGAAGTTGTAGAAGAAGAAATTATTGCTTCTGATGAGCCCTCTCAAGATGAGAGTGTTGAAGTTGCAGCTGATGCTTCTCAAGCTGAGGAAAAAACAGAATCTGAAGTTGATGAGATTGCTCAAGAACAAGTTCCTGAAGATAATGCTGAAAGTTCAGAAGAATCAGAAACAACAAAAGAATAATTACTTCTTTCTCGTTTTTTTTGTTAATCAAAGTTATTTATGAGTACTCCAAAGACATTATACGATAAAATATGGAATGATCATTTAGTTTCAGAAAATGAAGATGGAACATCAATCATTTATATTGACAGACATCTTGTTCATGAAGTTACAAGTCCCCAAGCATTTGAAGGACTAAAAATTGCAAACAGATCAGTTAGAAAACCTAATTTTACATTAGCCACTGCTGATCACAATATTCCTACAACAAATAGAGATGAGGGAATATCAGATCCAGAGTCTAAGTTACAGGTAGATACTCTTGAAGAGAATTGTAAAGAGCACGGAATTACTTTTCTTTCTATGTCTGATAAAAGACAGGGTATAGTCCATATTATCGGACCGGAGCAAGGTTTTACACAACCAGGAATGACTATCGTTTGTGGTGATAGCCATACTTCAACACACGGTGCCTTCGGTGCTCTTGCATGGGGAATTGGAACTTCTGAAGTAGAACATGTTCTTGCAACTCAAACATTAGTACAAACTAAAGCTAAGAATATGCAAATTAATATACAAGGTGAACTGCCACTGGGTGTCACAGCAAAAGATATTGTTTTAAAGATTATTCAAACAATTGGAACTGCTGGAGGTACTGGGTATGTTATTGAATACACAGGTGATGCGATCAAATCCCTAACAATGGAGGGAAGAATGACTGTCTGTAACATGTCAATTGAAGCAGGAGCAAGAGCTGGTTTAATCAGTCCTGATGAAAAAACAATTGAATACTTAAAGGGTAGACCATTTTCTCCAGCAGAAAATGAATATCAATCAGCATCGGATTATTGGTTATCGCTAGCTTCTGATGAAGGTGCTGCTTATGACAAAACAGTAAATATTGATGCAAGCGACATCATTCCACAAGTCACTTGGGGCACAAGTCCTGAGGATGTAGTTTCGATTGATGGATTGGTTCCAAACCCTGATGATGAAAGCGATGAGACAAAGAAGAAATCAATGATTAGAGCTTTGGAATACATGGGTCTTGTTCCGAATACACCACTTAAAGAGGTTAAAGTAGATAAGGTATTCATTGGTTCATGTACTAATGGACGGATTGAAGACCTGAGAGCTGCATCAAAAATTGCAAAAGATAGAAAAGTTGCGGACCATGTAAATGCAATAGTCGTTCCTGGGTCTGGTTTAGTTAAACAGCAGGCAGAAGAGGAGGGTTTAGACAAAATATTTATTGAGTCAGGCTTTGAATGGAGAGAGCCTGGATGTTCAATGTGTCTTGCAATGAATGCCGATAAACTTAAACCTCAAGAA
Source organism: uncultured Pelagibacteraceae bacterium (assembly GCA_902590345.1). Lineage (GTDB taxonomy): Bacteria > Pseudomonadota > Alphaproteobacteria > Pelagibacterales > AG-422-B15 > CACNXQ01. The sequence continues at coordinate 110,862 of CACIWK010000002.1, forward strand.
AGATGTGCTTCTACTTCAAATAGGAACTTTGAAGGTAGGCAAGGAAGAGGGGGTCGTACTCATTTAATGAGTCCAGCTATGGCTGCTGCTGCGGCTATCAATGGAAAACTATCAGACAGTAGAGAGATATAATGGAAAAATTTAAAAAAATAGAAAGTAATGCAATTCCTTTACCAATGGTGAATGTTGATACTGATATGATTATTCCAAAACAATTTCTCAAAACAATTAAGCGAACAGGTTTAGGTAAAAATTTATTTTATGAATTAAGATATGATGAAAAAGATGCACCTATAGATTCGTTTGTCCTTAATCAAGATAAATATAAAGACTCTCAAATTTTGATTACTGGTAAAAATTTTGGCTGCGGGTCATCTCGTGAACATGCACCCTGGTCAATCTTAGATTATGGCATTAAATGCATCATCGCTTCGAGTTTTGCGGATATCTTTTATAATAATTGTTTCAAGAATGGTATTCTTCCAATCAAATTAGATGAGTCTGAAGTAAATAAATTACAAAAAGCAGCCGAAAACAGTCTTAGTTTTACAATTGATTTAGAAAATCAGAAGATTTCTTATTTTGATAAAAATATAAATCATGAGGTAAGTTTTGAACTTGATAAAGCCAAAAAAACTAGCCTATTGGAGGGTTTAGACGATATTGGATTGACACTAGCTAAAGTTAATCATATTTCTGATTTTGAAAACAAGCAAAAGTCAAGAACACCCTGGTTGTATAGCCAGCAAATAAAATGAGCAATTCTTATAAATTATTAGTCTTACCTGGCGACGGTATAGGGCCTGAAGTAATGAAGGAGGTCATAAAGGTTGCTAAGAGTATTGGTGAACTTAGTAAAGTTAAATTTGAGATAGAAGAGGACGATATTGGTGGGTCTGCCTATGATCGCTATGGCACTCCTCTATCTAATGAGACTCTTGAAAAAGCTAAAAACTCTCACGCAGTTTTACTTGGTGCTGTGGGTGGAGAAAAATGGGATAATTTAGATTTTTCTCTTAAACCTGAACAAGGCCTTTTGAGAATTAGAAAAGAATTAGACCTGTTTGCAAACTTAAGGCCTGCTTTATGTTTTGAGTCAATGGTTGACGCTTCTTCTCTTAAACCAGACTTAGTATCGGGTCTCGATATATTAATTGTTAGAGAGCTTACCGGTGGTATTTATTTTGGTGAACCAAGAGGTATTGAAGATAAAGGTAACGGAAATCGTGTTGGAATTAACACTCAATCTTATAGCACTGAAGAAGTTAGAAGAGTTGCACGTATAGCATTTGAACTTGCAAGCAAAAGAGGTAATAGGGTTACTTCTTGTGAAAAATCAAATGTAATGGAGTCTGGAATATTGTGGAGAGAAGAAGTCTCGCATGTGCATGAAAATGAATATTCAAATGTCGAGTTATCTCATATGTATGCAGATAATTGTGCGATGCAATTAGTTAGAAACCCTAAACAATTTGATGTTATTGTTACTGATAATTTATTTGGAGACATTCTTTCAGATGAGGCGGCCATGCTCACAGGTTCGCTTGGAATGTTGCCCTCTGCTTCTTTGGGTGCAGTCGATAGTAATAATTTTAGAAAGTCTTTATACGAGCCAGTTCATGGGTCTGCGCCAGACATAGCTGGTAAAGGAATAGCAAACCCAATTGCATCCATTCTTAGTTTTGCGATGTGTTTAAAGTACTCATTCAATATGGACAAGGAATCAGATCTTATAAATAAGGCTGTAAATAATGTACTTGCCAGTGGCTTTAAAACTGCGGATTTAATAGGAGATGATAACAAAAACCTATCAACAGTTGAAATGGGTGATCAAATATTAAATCAATTGAAAGAAAACTTTTAAATTATGAATTTTAATATTGCTATAGTGGGTGCCACAGGAAATGTTGGAAGAGAAATGTTAAATATTCTCTCTGAAAAAAAATATGATGCGTCAAAAATATTTCCTGTGGCTTCTAGTAGAAGTGAAGGTATGGAAATTGAATTTGGGGAGGATAAACTAGTTGTAGAATCTATTGAAAAGTTTGATCCTTCAAAAGTAGAATTGGCACTCTTCTCAGCAGGAGCTAGTACCTCAAAGGAATGGGCACCAAAGTTCGCAGAAAAAAACTGTATTGTTATAGATAACTCTAGTCATTTTAGAATGGAAGAAGATATTCCTCTGGTTGTACCTGAGGTTAACCCAAGTGATCTAAATAATTATAAAAAAAGAAATATAATTGCTAATCCAAACTGCTCAACAATTCAATTGGTGGTTGCCTTAAAACCATTGCACGAAATTTCAAAAATAAAAAAAGTTATTGTATCAACTTATCAATCTGTTTCGGGTGCAGGTAAGGCTGGTATGGACGAGTTGTTTGAGCAAACAAAAAATATGTTCTCTGATGATATTAAAGATAATGTTAAGTTTACAAAACCAATTGCCTTTAATGTCATACCTCATATTGATAAATTCATGGATGATGGATACACAAAAGAAGAATTAAAAATGAGACAAGAAACTCATAAAATTTTAAGTAGTGAGATCAGCTTTAGCGCTACATGTGTTCGCGTTCCTGTATTTATTGGTCACTCTGAAGCTGTAAATATTGAGTTTGAAAACAAAATTTCAGTAGAAGAAGCACGTGAAGCTATTAAAAATGCTCCTGGGTGCACACTACTTGATGAAAGAGCTGATGGAGGTTATGTAACTCCAAAAGAGTGTGCTGGAAATGATGACACGTATATATCGCGAATTCGAGAGGATACGTCTACAAAAAATGGATTATCTATCTGGGTAGTTTCTGATAATTTAAGGAAAGGTGCTGCTTTAAATACAATCCAAATCGCTGAAATGCTAATTGAGGAACATTTATCTAAATGAGACAAGATGTAAGAAAACCAAGAAGAAGCGTACTTTATGTTCCTGGATCTAATCCAAAAGCATTAAAAAAAAGTAGTACGCTTGATGTAGATGCAATTATTTACGACTTAGAAGACTCGGTAGCTGCAAATGCCAGAAATGATGCACGCACAGCAATTATCGAAATTATAAACTCTGGTGTAAACAAAAATAAGGAACAGGTGATAAGAGTAAATGCTTTGGATACTGATGATGGTAAAATAGATATTAAGGTCTTGGACAAATGTAATCCCGATGCAATATTAATCCCTAAAGTAAATGAAGCTAAAGATGTTAAAGCTTTTGAAAAATATCTTAAAAATAAAGAAACTAAAATTTGGGTTATGATGGAAACAGCTTTATCAATTGTAAACGCATATGATATTGCAAAATCATCAAAATACTTAAAATGTTTTGTAATGGGAACTAATGACTTGTCTGCAGAGTTGGGTATAGAGGAAGAACTAAAAAGAACTGCATTAGTCACAAGTTTTGAGAAATGTATGATGGCAACAAAAGCCTACAAATTATCACTACTTGATGGAGTTTTTAATGACATCAGAGACGCTAATGGCTTTGAAGAAGAGTGCATCTATAGTCATGGCCTCGGATTTGACGGCAAAACCTTAATACACCCGGGACAAATACAAATATGTAATAAAATATTTACCCCTACGGCTGAACAACTAGACAAAGCAAAACGAATTGTTGCAGCCTTTGAGGATGCAAGAAAAAAGGATCCAAATATTGGGGTAATTACGTTTGAAGGCAGTCAGATAGAGGAATTGCACGTAAATCATGCAAAACGAATTATAGAAGCTGAATTGCTTGTTTCAAAAGTTACAGAACTAGATCAATCAGAAGTTATACAAACTTCTTCAAGTAAATATAAAATTGGTAACTTTTTTGAAAATTTTAAGTTAGGACAAAAAATAATACACGCAACTCCACGAACAATAACATATGGAGATTGTGCACTTTATACAGCTTTATACGGTTCAAGGTATGCCCTGCACTGCTCAGATGAGTTTGCAAAAAAACTCTCATTAGAAAAATCACCAATTGACGATTTTCTTTTATTTAACATAGCTTTTGGTAAAACTGTCCCAGATGTCTCTTTAAATGCAATTGCCAATTTAGGTTACGCAGAGTGTAAGTTTTTAAAGCCAGCTTATCCAGGAGATACAATTAGTTCAACTTCAGAAGTGATTGGCATTAAAGAGAATTCAAGCGGAGAAAATGGAGTAGTATATGTTCACTCTGTAGGCACTAACCAGCATGACGAACCAGTTATTGATTATAAAAGATGGGTTATGGTTAGAAAAAAAAATAGAAATCTAAATAAAGTAGAACCGTCTATACCGAAATTAAATAAAGAGCTTACAAGTGAGGAGGTTGTAGAAATTGCAAAAAAATATGATTTTGATTGTACAGTATATGATTATAAAGCCTCAGGCTCTGATCTTTGTTATGAGGATTACTCTATTGACGAAAAAATAAATCATATTGATGGTATGACAGTTGAAGAGGCTGAACATATGATGGCAACAAAATTATACCAGAACAATGCAAAAGTTCACTTTAACCATTTTGTTGAAAAAGGCGGCAGGTTTGGGAAAAGAATTGTTTACGGTGGTCACGTTATAAGTTTAACAAGAGCTTTATCGTTTAATGGACTTTCAAATGCTTTTAAAATTATTGCGATCAACGGTGGAACCCACGCATCACCGTGTTTTGCGGGAACAACTGTTTTTGCTTGGAGTCTGATTTTAGACAAAGTCGAAGTATCAGAGTCATTAGGGGCTATTCGAATCAGAACTAATGGAATTGGTGATGCGCAGGCTTATCAGTTTCAACACCAAGATAGTAACAAGCGCTTTGATCCGTCCGTTTTGTTAAGTCTTGATTATTGGGCTTTAATTCCAAGAAAAAAATAATTTACTGTCGTTTAATCACCAGCAATTTGGTATATATAAATATTACTAATGAGCAGTCCCTTATCACCACATTTGCAAGTTTATAGATGGCAAATTACATCGATTCTATCAATTCTTCATAGAATAACGGGTATAGTTTCATCATTAGGTGTAATTATATTAATAATATTTTTATATTCAATTAGCGCTGGCGAAGAAACTTTTCAATTTATAATTTCCTTATCAGAAAATATTTTTATAAGAGCAATATTAATAGGTCTTACGTTTTCATATTTGTTTTATTTTTTAAACTGCTTAAGGCACTTATTCTGGGACGTTGGCATTGGGCTCGAATTAAATACTGCCAAATTGACAGGATGGATTACAATTTTGTTTACTGCTTTGCTTACTGTTCTATTTTGGGTTTTAATTATGATTGAATATTAACTCTATGTCTGCCAAAAATACTTGGAAACTTCATCGATGGAGCACGGTTTTACTGCTACCACTCATTGTTTATTTATTTATAAAAATAATACACCTTTCCACTCTGTCATATCAATTAATTTTGAGTGAATTAAGCAACTTATGGGGTGTAGGGTTTATATTGATTTTCACGGTCTTAGGATTAATTCATATGAATACTGGTGTGCATGAAATCCTTGATGATTACATTCACTCTGATGTGGTTAAAAGGATATTAAATTTAATAATTTCATTATTCTTTTTACTAATACTAATTTTTGTTTGTTTGTCTCTATTACTAATTTTTATAGGTTAATTTAATGAATTACGAAATTGAATATCACGATTACGATGTAGTTGTTGTTGGTGCTGGTGGATCTGGTTTGAGAGCAACAGTAGGCGCTGTTGAGAATGGTTACAAGACTGCTTGTATTTCAAAAGTATTCCCAACCAGAAGTCATACGGTTGCAGCACAGGGAGGCATCTCTGCTGCACTTGGAAATATGGGTGATGATGATTGGAGATGGCACATGTATGATACTGTGAAAGGCTCTGATTGGCTTGGGGATCAGGATGCAATTGAGTATTTGTGCAAAAATGCACCAAAAGCTGTTTTAGAATTAGAGAACTATGGAGTTCCATTTAGTCGAACAGAGGATGGAAAAATTTATCAAAGAGCTTTTGGAGGGATGACCAAAAATTATGGCGAAGGTACTGCACAAAGAACATGTGCTGCTGCTGATCGAACTGGCCATGCAATAATTCATACTTTATACGGGCAATCATTAAAACATGACGTTGACTATTATATTGAATATTTTGTTTTGGACTTATTAATGGTTGAGGGTGAATGCAGGGGTGTTGTTGCATGGTGTTTAGAGGACGGTAAATTACATGTATTTAATTCTAAACAAACAATACTAGCGTCTGGCGGATATGGCCGTGTTTATTTTTCTGCAACTTCAGCTCACACCTGCACAGGTGATGGTAACGCAATGGTTTTAAGAGCTGGATTACCTCTACAAGATATGGAATTTGTTCAATTTCACCCAACAGGTATTTATGGCGTTGGTTGTCTTATAACAGAGGGCGCAAGAGGAGAAGGTGGTTATTTAGTAAACAGTGAAGGCGAACGTTTCATGGAGAGATATGCACCATCAGCGAAAGACTTAGCTTCAAGAGATGTTGTGTCTCGTTCTATAACAAAAGAAATTTTAGAGGGTAGAGGCGTTGGCAAAGATAAGGATCATGCTTATCTACATCTTGATCACATAGACTCAGATATATTGGAAGAAAGATTGCCAGGAATTTCAGAGTCCGCAAAAGTTTTCGCAGGAGTTGATGTAACTAAAGAGCCAATTCCAATTATACCTACAGTTCATTATAATATGGGTGGAATTCCGACAAATTTTCATGGAGAAGTAATGAACCTCGAAAAAGGAAATGAAACAATCGTACAGGGTTTGATGGCAGTTGGTGAAGCTGCTTGTGTGAGTGTTCATGGTGCAAATAGACTCGGATCAAATTCTCTAATTGATTTAGTGGTTTTTGGCAAAGCAGCAGCAGATAGAATAAATGACACGGTAAATAAAGATGAACCCAATAAGGAAATTCCAAGCCATGTAATCGATGAAGTCATTGCAAGGTTTGATAGTACACGATCTTCTGATGGGGATATTTCAACTTCAGAATTAAGGTCTCAAATGCAGAGAGTTATGCAGAAACACTGCGCTGTTTTTAGAGATGATGAGATTATGTCTGAAGGAAAAAAACTCATCGAAGAAACCTGGTTAAACTCAGAAAATATTAAAATTAAAGACAAATCACTTATATGGAATACTGATTTGTTAGAAACACTTGAATATAAAAACCTAATTGCACAAGCTGTAGTTACAATGAACTCCGCACTAAACAGAAAAGAAAGTAGAGGGGCTCACGCTCGAGAAGATTATAAGGAAAGAGATGATAAAAATTGGATGAAGCATACAATGTCATGGCTGAACGATAAGAGTTGTGAACTGGATTATAGATCAGTTCACGAATACACATTATCAAATGAAGTTAAATATATTGCGCCAAAGGCCAGAGTTTATTAATGGTTCAGTTTAATCTTCCCGACAATTCTAAATTAACAGACGGTGATTATTACAAGTCTGAAAAAAGCAATGGGAATACTAAAAAATTCAAAATCTACCGCTGGTCTCCCGACGATGAAAAAAACCCAAGGATGGACACTTATGAAGTTGATCTAGACGATTGTGGTCCGATGGTATTAGACGCAGTTATGAAAATCAAAAGTGAAATTGATACTTCATTAACCTTTAGACGATCATGTCGCGAGGGAATATGTGGTTCTTGTGCAATGAATATTGATGGGACAAATACACTCGCTTGTACTAAAGCGATTAGTGATGTGAAAGGTGACATAAAAATTTATCCTCTGCCTCACATGCCAGTTATAAAAGACTTGGTTACAAATTTAAAAACACTCTATAAGCAATTAAAGTCCATCAAGCCATGGCTTATGAATAAGAAACAAAACGCAAACGATACTGAAAATATTCAATCAAGAAATGACCGTGAAAAATTAGATGGCTTGTATGAATGCATCTTGTGTGCGTGTTGTTCAACTTCATGCCCAAGTTATTGGTGGAACAGTGACAAATATTTGGGCCCTGCAGTCCTGCTTCAGTCATATCGCTGGTTACAAGATAGCCGTGATGAGGAAAGAAAAGAGAGATTAAAAGAATTAGATGATACGTTTAAAGTTTATAGATGCCACACAATAATGAACTGCACTCAAGCATGTCCAAAAGGTCTCAACCCCGCAAAGGCTATTGCTGGTATCAAACAAATGATAGCACAGCAGTGATTAAATTATTGTAAAATCCAAAAATATACTTACCAACAGGACTGAAATAATAATTGTAACTACGATAAAATAATTGATCACTATAAATCTCAATGGCGGGCAGTTGATTAGGGGATTTTATGAAAATATTACGTACCCACCATTGAGTAATACATATAAGTGTAAAACTTTCTAATTAAACTCTAATAAGTTTGCCAAAATGACAGAGCTTGATTTCAATATTTCCTCTGGATTTTGACAACAAAACTGCCTTCATGCCAACTCTGTTCAATGTACTGTATTTGGTGACTGCTTTCTGCCCAATGAGGAAATTCTTTTCTGATTTGTCCACTTTTACCTGTTATGACCTCTACTTTGGGTATACTTCCTTGGTAAGCTTCGTAAATAAAGTCAGTGAATTCTTGATAAGCATCCTCAAGTGTAAATCCATGAAGGTCAAGTTTTCTCATAATTTTCAAACATTGCCATTAGTTGTATTTAATCTAGAATATTTCATTATATGAAAAATTCTTATACTAAACCTAATCTCGATACTAAGTATTTTGATGATTTATTCAACTCACTACCTTCAATGGAGAATAAAACAGTCGCTATAACAGGCACAACTTCTGGGCTTGGATTTTATGCTGCTGAGTCAGTAGCTAAGCTTGGTGCTAAAGTCCTATTATTGAATCGTCCTTCAACTAGAGCCGAGTCATCTTTAAATTTACTTAGACAAAATTGCGCAAATGGAAATTTTCACAGAGTGGATTGTGATCTACAAAGTTTTGATTCGGTAAAAACTGCATTTCCAAAAATTAATGAAATATGTAGCGATGGCCTTGATGTATTATGCAATAATGCTGGCGTAATGGCTCTTAAAGATAAAGCCACAATCGACGGCTTTGATGTACAAATGCAAACTAATCACTTGTCCCATTTTCTTCTAACTAAATTATGTATGCCCTTACTAGAAAAAGCATCAAAATTAAGGGATGAAGCAAGAATAGTTAATCATTCTAGTATTGCACGCTTTCAAACAAAAAGACTTAAAGAAAAGTTTCTTGAAAAAAAAGGTGGCAACTTAGGTGGAGATGGAGGTAACTTGATGTTTGGTGGTGGCCGATGGGAGCGTTATGCCCAGACAAAGCTTGCTAATGCTGCATTCACTGCATGTTTGCATGAAAAGTTGCAAAAAAATAATTCAAAAATTAGAGCGATGGTTGCTCATCCAGGTCTTGCAGAAAGTGATTTACAATCTACAACAGTAGAGGATGGCGGAATGGGCAGTTTTTTTACAAAATATTTAATGAAGTTTGGGCAGTCTGAAAAAGATGGAACGTTGGGTCTCCTAAGATGTATTGCAGATCCTAATATTAATTCAGGCTCAATGGTAGGGCCTGGTTTAAAAGGAATGAAAGGTAAAGCAAAATCTTTTTCACTTGAGCCTTTTTATGATAATCCTGAAGTCAAGAGCATGCTGTGGGTCAAAAGTTGTGAGGCTATAGGCGAAAGTTTTGAAATCTAGGTAATTTAGATGAATATAGTTAATCATTTTATTAATGGTAAAGAGTACGTGAGTAAGTCAGATAGATTTGGTGACGTATATAACCCTGCAAATGGAGAAAAAATAAGAGAAGTTAACTTTGCTAACAAAGAAGATGTATCCGTGGCAATAAGTTGTGCAGTCAAAGCAGGTAAAGAATGGGCTGCTACTCCATCACTGACTAGATCTCGAGTTTTATTTAAATTCAAAGATTTAATTCTCAGAGATATGGACAAATTGGCTCTAGAACTAACAACAGAGCATGGAAAAATTTTATCAGACTCAGTTGGCTCAATAACAAGAGGCATGGAAGTAGTTGAGTTTGCTTGTGGTATTCCTCATTTGCTTAAAGGAGAATATTCTGAAAACGTTGGATCAAATATCGACAGCTGGAGCATGCGACAGCCTCTTGGGGTTTGTGTGGGAATTTCACCTTTCAATTTTCCTGCTATGGTTCCAATGTGGATGTTTGTTATGTCTATTGCATGCGGTAATTCATTTATTTTAAAACCGAGTGAAAAAGATCCAACGGTTCCATACATGATGGGAGATTTACTTAGAGAAGCAGGGTTGCCAGATGGTGTTTTCAATGTGGTTAACGGCGATAAAGAAGCAGTAGATCTTCTGATCACCGATCCTGAAGTTGCATCAGTTAGTTTTGTTGGCTCGACTCCAGTTGCTGAGTACATTTATCATACATCTTCTAAACACAATAAGCGCGTCCAGTCATTAGGCGGTGCAAAAAATCATATGGTTGTAATGCCTGATGCAGATTTAGACCAAGTTGTTGATGGTCTGATCGGCGCAGGGTATGGATCTGCAGGAGAGCGATGCATGGCTCTCTCTGTTGCTGTAGCTGTTGGTGATGTGGGTGATAAATTAATTGAAAAGCTTACCCCTCGCGTTCAGGGACTTAAAGTTGGCCCCGGAACAGATCCAGAAGTTGAAATGGGTCCACTCATCAGTGATGTACATTTATCAAAAGTAAAAAGCTACGTTGATTCTGGAGTTGCTGAAGGAGCTGATCTTATAGTGGATGGAAGATCAATATCTCTTCAAGGTTATGAAAATGGATACTTCATCGGAGGCTGTTTATTTGATCATGTTAAGGAAGATATGAAGATATATAGAGAAGAAATATTTGGACCTGTATTATCTGTTGTACGTCAACCTACTTTTGACGATGCTTTAAAAATGGTTAACAATCATGAATTCGGAAACGGCACCACTATTTATACTCGTGATGGCGACACAGCTAGAGCTTTTGCTAATCAATGCAAAATTGGAATGGTTGGAGTGAATGTTCCCATACCAGTACCCATGGCTTTTCATAGCTTTGGTGGTTGGAAAAGATCCTTATTTGGGGATCATGCAATGCATGGCATGGATGGAGTAAGGTTCTTTACGCGTCTCAAAACTGTTACTTCGAGATGGCCAACTGGTATTAGAAAAGGTGCTGAATTTACCATTCCAACAATGAAGTAAATATTTAATTTATCTTGATTTTAATCGCTATCTAGTTAGTTTACCGAGCTATAAACTCATCATGACAAATAAAAAAATATCACTTATAGGAGCTGGACAAATTGGAGGTACACTTGCTCATTTAGCTGCTATGAAAGAGCTTGGAGATGTAGTTCTTTTTGATCTGATGTCTGGACTGGCAAAAGGTAAAGCTCTTGATATAGCGCAGTCCTCAGCCATAGATGGTTTTAATGTTTCCTTGTCTGGTACTGATAATTATGAGGATACAAGTGACTCTGATGTTATAATTATAACAGCTGGAGTTCCTCGAAAACCAGGAATGACTAGAGATGACCTTTTGGGAACAAACTTAAAAATTATCAAGCAAGTAGCTGAAGGTATAAAATCAACTTCTCCTAATGCCTTCGTTATTTGTATTACAAATCCATTGGATGTAATCGTTATGGCTCTTCAAAAATATTCAGGACTTCCAAAAAATAAAGTTATTGGTATGGCTGGAGTTTTAGATACCTCACGTTTTAAATATTTCTTATCACAAGAATTGAATGTTCCAATTAGCGAAGTAGACTCATTTGTTCTTGGTGGCCATGGTGATACAATGGTACCAGTTCCAAATAGAACTATGGTTAGTGGTGAAAACCTGACTGATTTAGTGAATAAAGGAAAAATTTCAAAGGCTAGGCTTGACGAGATTATTGATAGGACGAGAAAAGGTGGAGCCGAAGTTGTAAAATTATTGGAAACCGGGTCCGCTTTTTATGGGCCAGCAGCCTCAGGAATTGAAATGGCCGACTCATATCTAAATGATAAGAAAAAAACGTTACCATGCGCAGCATATTTAAATGGTGAATACGGTGTTTCAGATTTATATGTTGGAGTTCCTGTTGTTATTGGCTCAGCTGGAATTGAAAAAGTTGTTGAACTTGATTTAGACGAAGAAGAAAAAAAATATTTTAAAACTTCAATCGAAGCAGTCAGTGAGCTATTTGAGGCTGCAAAAAATATTGATCCCTCACTTAAATAAATGAATATACACGAACATCAAGCAAAGGAATTATTTGACGGTTATGATATACCTGTGTCCAAAGGAAGCGTTGCATATGAAAAATGTCAGATAAATGAAGCAGTAGGAAAAGTTAAGGGTCCAATTTGGGTTGTTAAAGCGCAAATTCATGCAGGTGGCAGAGGTAAAGGTGGAGGCGTTAAAGTAGTTTCTTCAAAAGAAGAAGCTGTAAATGAGGCTGAAAAAATGTTTGGTATGAATTTAATAACGCCTCAAACAGGCCCAGCAGGAAAAGAAGTAAAACGTATCTACATTGAAAATGGGTCGGATATTAAAAAAGAATTATACCTTTCTTGTTTATTAGACAGAGCGACAAGCAAAGTTGCCTTTATTGTATCTAAGATGGGAGGTATGGACATTGAAGCAGTTGCAAAAGATACCCCAGAAAATATAACAACAGTTCAAATAGAGCCTTCAATAGGTGTTACTGAAAATGATATAAATACAATTAGTAAAGCTTTTGAACTCAAAAAAGATCTTGAGGGCCAACTTTCTGATCTTATAAAAAATATGTATAAATTTTTTTTAGAAAAAGATGCTAGTCTTGTTGAAGTTAACCCTTTGATTATAACTGAGACTGACAAACTATTGTGTCTCGATGCTAAAGTTAATTTTGATGATAATGCTTTATACCGCCATCCAGAAATTGAGGACTTAAGGGATGAGAATGAAGAGGATGAATACGAAAGAGAGGCATCAAAATATGATCTCGCATATATAAAATTGGATGGGAATATAGGCTGTATGGTCAATGGCGCAGGCTTGGCAATGGCTAGCTTAGATATAATTAAAATGTATGGTGGTGAGCCCGCCAACTTTCTTGATGTTGGTGGTGGAGCTTCTAAAGAAAAGGTTTCGAGTGCATTTAAAATTATTCTTTCTGATAAAGGTGTAAAAGGCATCTTAGTTAATATCTTTGGTGGAATCATGAGATGTGACATCATTGCTGAAGGAATTGTTGCTGCTGCAAAAGAATTAGAAATCTCTGTACCGCTTGTAGTTAGACTTGAAGGCACAAATGTTGATGAAGGTAAAAAAATTCTTGATAATTCAAGTATCGAAATTGTTTCTGCCAATGATTTAGATGATGCAGCAAAAAAAATAGTCAAGCTAGTTTAATGTCAGTAATAGTTAACAAAGATACAAAAGTTATTTGTCAGGGTTTCACCGGATCACAAGGTACCTTTCATTCAGAACAGGCAATTAAATATGGCACTAACATGGTTGGTGGAGTTACTCCAAAAAAAGGAGGAACTGAGCACTTAGGGTTACCAGTATTTGATACAGTAAAAGAAGCTAAAGATAAAACGGAAGCAAATGCCACTGTAATTTATGTTCCTCCCCCATTTGCTGCAAAAGCAATTTTAGAAGCAATAGATAGTGAGATGGAGCTAATAGTTTGTATAACAGAGGGAATTCCTGTTATGGATATGCTAGAGGTCAAAGATAAATTAAGATCTTCCAAATCACGCCTCATTGGCCCCAATTGTCCGGGAGTCATAACTCCTGATGAGTGCAAGATTGGTATAATGCCAGCGCATATTCATCAAAAGGGAAACGTAGGAATTGTATCTAGGTCTGGAACACTAACTTATGAAGCAGTTTATCAAACAACAGTGGAAGGTCTTGGACAATCCACCTGTATAGGAATAGGGGGTGATCCAGTGAATGGAACAAACTTTATTGATTGTTTGGAACTTTTCTTATCTGATCCGGAAACTGAGTCGATTATCATGATTGGTGAAATTGGTGGTTCAGCTGAGGAAGAAGCAGCTGAATTTTTGAGAAAAGAAAAGGTAAAAAAGCCAACCGTTGGATTTATTGCAGGAACGTCAGCCCCTCCAGGAAGAAGAATGGGACACGCTGGAGCAATTGTATCTGGAGGGAAAGGTGGAGCAGAAGATAAAATTGAAGCCATGAAGAGTGCTGGGATTCAAATTTCAAATTCTCCAGCAGCTTTAGGATCAACTTTACTTGAGGTATTACAGAATCAAAACTAAAATTAAGCTGCTTAATGACAAAGTCATCCATAAACGACATTTTTGATAAAACATCTTTCCTGCACGGTGCAAACGCAGTTTATATCGAACAAATGTTCGAAAGATTTCAAAATAATCCCGCTGACATTCCAGATGATTGGAGAACTTTTTTTTCTGGCATTACAGATAACTTAAATCAACAAAATATTCTTCGTGCCAGTTGGGCATCTCAAAATGTAGAAACCAATAATGAAGAAGATACTTTAGAAAATATTAATGAGAGTGAAATCAAAATAGAGTCCCAAATATTAAATAAAGATAACATTGTTACGAGTGAAGTATTTAAAGAACAGGTTTTTGACTCAATAAGGGCAATAAGACTTATCAGAGCTTATAGAGTTAATGGTCATCTTGCATCAAATCTGGATCCACTAAATTTAAAAGAAATTAAAACATATTCTGAACTTGATTATAGAAATTATGGTTTCAAAGAAAATGACCTTGACAAAGAAATTTTTATTGACGGAAGTCTTGGTCTAAACTTTGCTAAACTCAGAAATATAATTGACATACTTAAGGAAACTTATTGCGGATCTATAGGTGTTGAATTTGTTCATATTCAAGATGCTGATCAAAAGCAATGGGTTCAAGAAAGAATAGAGGAAGTTAGAAATAAAACACAGTTTACCTCAAACGGTAAGAAAGCAATATTCAAACGTTTGCTTGAAGCTGAAATGTTCGAGCAATTCCTTGATAAAAAATTTATAGGCACCAAAAGGTTTGGGCTCGTTGGCAGTGAGTCGACTGTCCCAGGCATTGAGCAAATAATTAAACAAAGCTGCTTAGCAGGAGTCGAGGACATATATATAGGAACCGCACATCGTGGGAGATTAACTCTTCTTTCATCTGTTATGGAAGTTCCCTTGCGATCAATTATGGCAAAATTTGAGGGTGGAGGAGAGGATCCAAATGAAGTTTTAGGATCCGGGGACGTGAAGTACCATTTAGGGATTTCAAGTGATAGAGAGTTTGATGATAAAAAAATTCATCTTTCTTTGACGCCAAACCCATCACATTTGGAGGCAGTGGATCCCGTAGTGATTGGAAAAGTTAGAGCTGAGCAAACATTGCTTCAAGATAAAACAAACGACAGAGTAATAGGACTATTAATTCATGGTGATGCTGCAATGGCTGGGCAAGGTGTTGTTGCAGAAACTTTTGCGATGTCGCAATTACGGGGTTTTCGCACAGGAGGTACAATTCATTTTGTTATTAATAATCAAATAGGTTTCACCACAATGCCCCATTATGGTCGTTCAGCTCCATACTGCACCGAAATAGCAAAAATCATACAGGCGCCGATATTTCATGTTAATGGAGATGATGTTGAAGCAGTCGTTCATGTATGTAGACTAGCAGTTGAATTTAGAAATAAATTTAAAACTGACGTTGTAGTAGATATGTTTTGTTATCGTCGATCTGGCCATAATGAAATGGATTTACCAGAATTTACACAGCCGCTAATGTATCAAAAAATTAAATCTCACCCTTCTACTCTAAAAATTTATGAAAAAAAACTTATTGAAGAGGGTGTTTTAACTAATGATGATGTTGAAAATGAAAGATCAATTTACGCCAGTAAATTGAATGAAGAGTTAAAATTTGCAAAGTCGTATAAGCCAAATAAAGCTGACTGGCTTGAAGGTTCATGGAAAGGTATAACGGTAGCGTCAATCGATGCAAGAAGAGGTAAAACAGCTATTACTGAAAATGAGCTTTTAAAAATTGGGGAAGAAATACATACCATTCCAGAAAACTTTAACCCTCATAGAAGAATAAAAAAAATTTATGATGATAGATTATCAAGTATACAAACAGGTAATGGAATTGACTGGGCAACTGCTGAGTCTCTTGCATTTGCTTCATTGTTATCAGAAGGTTATGGAGTAAGGCTTTCTGGTCAAGACTCGGGCAGAGGCACTTTTAGTCAAAGACATGCAGTTCTTTATGATCAAGTAAGCGAGAAAAGATTTGTACCATTGAGACATTTTAGAGAAAAACAAGGATTTTTTGAAATCATTGATAGTTTTTTATCTGAGTATGGTGTTTTGGGTTTCGAATATGGTTATTCACAAGTTGATCCAAGAACTCTAGTGCTTTGGGAGGGTCAATTTGGTGACTTTGCAAACAATGCTCAGACAATAATTGACCAATTTATAACTACTGGTGAGAGAAAATGGTTAAGAATGTCAGGTCTTACATTGCTTTTGCCACACGGCCATGAAGGCCAGGGACCTGAACACACAAGTGGAAGATTAGAGAGATTTTTACAAATGTGTGCCGAGGACAATATTCAAGTTATTAATTGTACTTCACCCGCAAATTATTTTCATGCTCTTAGAAGACAGCTTCATAGAGATTTCAGAAAACCACTGGTTATCATGACACCTAAATCTACATTAAGGCACAAAAAAAATACATCTAGCATTGAAGAATTTACAAATGGATCAACCTTTCATCGAATTTTAAGAAAAGAACTAACTTCAGATCAAAAATCAAAAGTAAATAGATTGCTTTTATGTTCTGGAAAAATATATTTTGAGCTTGATGACCATCTTGAAAAATTAAAAAAAGATAATGTACACATTTTAAGATTTGATCAATTGTATCCATTTCCTTATGAAGTTTTAAAAGAAGAAGTGTTACAGTTTCCAATTGCTGAAATAATTTGGGTTCAAGAAGAGCCATCAAATATGGGAGCATTCAGATTTGTTAAACATCGTATTGAGTCAGTATTACAGGTAATAACAGGAAAATATAAAGAACTACTATTTATAGGTAGAAAGGCATCCGCATCTCCTGCTACTGGTATAGCTAATCGTCATGCAGAAAACCAAGCCAATATTATAAAGCTGGCTGTAGAGAGCGATATAAATGAAATTAAAAAACACAAGGATGGCGTAACATTAGTTAAATTTAAACTGCCGATTGAATAATAATCTTAAAGTGTTAAATATTAAATATGTCTGTTGAAATCAAAGTTCCTTCTCTCGGAGAAAGCGTTGTAGAAGCAACGGTAGCAAAATGGTATAAGAATGAAGGTGACACTGTATCCGTCGATGAACCACTGCTTGAGCTTGAAACAGATAAAGTAACTCTTGAAGTTCCTTCTCCATCAAATGGCTGTATACAAAAAATCAACGCAGAAGAAGGTTCAACTGTTGAAGTTGGTGCAATCTTAGGGTCTATTGATGAAAATGCTTCTACAGACCAAAAAGTTAAACAGTCAGAACCAGTAAATGAAAAATCAGTTACGACTCCAGAAAAAATTATTCCTGAGGAAGTAAAGTCTCCACCAAAAGAAGAGATGCCCGTTCAAATTGATAATTTAAATAATCAAAAATTATCCCCTGCTGTAAGAAAAATTGCTGCTGAAAAGAATATAAATATTAGTACTGTTACCTCGTCAAGAGAGGATGGTAGAATTACTAAATCTGACGTCATAAATTATCAAAACATAGAAAAACAAGAAAATACTCCTCAAACAATTAGACAAACCGATAAAAGAGAAGAACGAGTGCCCATGTCGCGTTTAAGGCAAACAATAGCGAAACGTCTAAAGGATGCTCAGAATAATGCTGCCATGCTCACAACATTTAATGAGGTTGATATGAGTGAGCTTATAAAGACACGTAATGATCATAAATCAGAATTTGAAAAAAAGTATGGTGTGAAATTAGGCTTTATGTCTTTTTTTGTGAAAGCATGTATAACTGCGCTGAGAGATATTCCTGAAGTAAATGCAGAAATCGAAAACAACGACGTCATTTATAAAAATTTTTACAATATTGGTGTTGCCGTTGGAACTGATCAAGGCCTCGTCGTACCCGTTGTTAAAGACGCTGATAAAAAATCTCTTGTTGAAGTAGAAAAAGAAATCTATCAACTGGGACAGAAAGCTCGTTCTGGCCAATTAAGTATTGAAGATATGCAGGGTGGTACATTTACAATATCCAATGGTGGTGTTTATGGATCTTTAATGTCAACTCCAATATTAAATCCACCTCAATCAGGAATATTGGGAATGCATAAAATAGAAGAAAGACCTATAGCTATTGATGGTGAAATAAAAATTAGACCCATGATGTATCTTGCCCTTTCATACGATCATAGAATAGTAGACGGCAAAGGGGCCGTAACTTTTTTAGTCAGAGTTAAAGAGGGTCTAGAGGATCCAAGTAGACTATTGTTAGGAGTTTAATTTGGAGCAATTTGATATCACAGTGATTGGTAGCGGGCCAGCTGGTTACGTTTGCGCAATTAGGGCTTCACAACTTGGATACAAAGTTTGTTGTATCGAAAAGGGACAAACGCTTGGCGGTACCTGCTTAAATATTGGATGTATTCCCTCAAAATCTCTATTGCATTCTTCTCACTTATTTCATCAAGCTTCAGAACTTAATCAATTAGGCATTAATTTTGATAACGTATCGTTTGATCTAAATAAAATAATGAAATCTAAAAATGAAAGCGTCGAGTCACTTACAAATGGCATCGAATTTCTTTTTAAAAAAAATAAAGTTACTAGAAAATTGGGATTTGCCAAGTTCATTAATAATGAGCAAATTGAGATTTTAAATGGCGATAGCTCTGAGGTTATTAAATCATCTAAAACAATTATTGCTACAGGTTCAGAAGTTGTTTCACCTGAGGGAGTAATCATTGATGAAATTGATATCTTATCATCCACTGGAGCTTTAAGTTTATCGTCTGTTCCAAAGCACTTAATGGTTATTGGCGCAGGTTACATTGGCTTGGAAATGGGATCTGTTTGGTCAAGACTAGGATCAAAGGTAACAGTTATTGAATATGCTGACCGAATACTTCCTGGAATGGACCAAGAAATTTCTGATGCTTTTCAAAAAATACTTATTAAACAAGGATTTGATTTTAAACTTTCTACTGCTCTAAGAAAGGTAAATAAAAGCAACGGCTCGCTTTCCGTTTCGGTTGAAAACAATGGTCAAACTCTTGATATGGATTGTGACAAAGTTTTAATATCGACTGGTCGAAAACCTTACACTTTTGGTCTGAACTTAGAGAAGATAGGAGTAAAAACGAATGATAAAGGATTTATTGAGACTAATCAGCATTTTAATACTTCGATTGAAAATATTTATGCAATCGGTGATTGTAAAGTAGGACCAATGCTTGCCCATAAAGCCTCAGAAGAAGGTACTGCTGTAGCTGAGATTATTGATGGTCAGGCTGGACACGTTAACTATAATACAATTCCATCGGTTATTTATACTGCCCCAGAAGTTGCATCAGTTGGAAAAACAGAGGAAGAATTAAAGAAAAACAACATCACATACAAAATAGGTAAATTTCCGTTTTCAGCAAATGGTAAAGCTAAAGTGATGAATGAAACAAGCGGGTTTGTGAAGATCTTATCTGATAAAAATACAGATGAAGTATTAGGTGTTCATATCATTGGAGCAGACGCTGGCAACCTTATTGGCGAACTCACAATTGCAATGGAATTTGGTGCATCAGCTGAGGATATCGCAAGAACGTGTCACGCACATCCAACTCTAACAGAATCAATAAAAGAAGCTGCGTTAAACGTGGATGATCAAGCTATTCATATTTAGCTTCCTTTTTTGTTATTAATAAAGTCATCAAGTACAGCCAGACTGCTACAACTACATGATAAAAATGCCAGCTGAGATTTGGTTCAAACAGCTGAACCTGTCTAATAATAAAATTAACCAGTATTATTGAAAAAATGAAGCTTGATAGGAAACGAGAAGAAATTTTTTCTCTTGGTATCAAAAAAGAAAAAATTATTCCAAGAACAAGCCACATAACAGCGTACATAATGATTAAACTCTTTGCTTGAAAGAAAATATATATACTTATCAATGCCATTATCAGTGCAAAAATTAAAATTATCTTTTCATTAAGGAACTGACTTTTTTTAATGACGTCTATCGTGATGAGGGGTACTCCGAATAGAAGTGATAGAGCTGTGAACAATTGATGTGATGACTTCAGCTCGGTATGCATGTTCAAGCCAAACCTAAGGGTTGCTAAAAAAGCTGCGACTGCCAGTACTAAAACTCCAGCAGCAGCAAAGTTTAGCTTATGTTGCAAAAAGACTCTCATTGAGTATGCACCAGCTATTACAATCAGTATTTCAGAAAGAGCAAAATGAGCTGGAGGTGTCATTAATGACTTTTGATCGCCCTGTTATAGTCTTCTTTAATTTGAGTTGAAGTTTTTCGGGTTCCGTCATGCGACCATCCAGGAGGGCCGAAAAGATACATAAATCTATCTTTAAGCGAAATACCGCGCATTGAAATGTCTTTAAATATATTTGCATATTCTTCAAATAATATCCTAAGAGGATTCAAAGATGTCATTGGAACCACCAATCCATAGTCACAAGGTTCTTTTGGATCTTCAGCAACAAATGTTCCAAACATTCTATCCCAAACCATTAGTGTTCCAGCATAATTTGCATCAAGGTATTTCGGATTTCTTGCATGATGAACTCTATGGTGTGAGGGTGTATTAAATAAATACTCATACCAGCGTGGTAACTTATATATAGTTTGAGTGTGGCATAAATATTGGTAGTAACCGTTTATAAACACACAGAATAAAACCATTACTGGATCAAAGCCAATGATTACAAGTGGTATTTTGAGCATTCGAGTTCCAGTGAAGTGTTTTGTAAATGGTTGTCTTGCACCCACATCGATGCCCATTCTTTCTGAAGAGTGGTGAGTTCGATGCAGACCCCAGCCCCATCGCCATCGATGACAAATTCTGTGATGTAAATAAAAAGTTAAATCATCAAGTATGAAGCATAAAACTAAAGCGCTTAAAGTAAATGGGAATGTATAAATCTGAAATTCCTTAGCCCAAAATAGAGCTCCTAGTGTTATAAACGCAAATATTCCATTAACAGGATAACTCAAAACTCCCATGGAGATATTTAATATCCATTCTTTAAAATCATTTTTACCTTTCAGTTTAAAGAAATATATAGCTAATGTTTCTACAACTGCTATTCCAATTAAAATTGGTACCAATAACCAAAAAAGCTCTAGAGCGGAATATTGGAACAAAAAATCAACTGACATTTTTAAAACTCTCTAACATGTTACCCATCATCTTGTGTATTATATTAACTCCCTGGAGTGGTCTGATAAATACTTTAAATTCAGTAATAAGTCCAGCTTCATTCCATGTGATGAGGTCGATTCCATTAATATCAGTATCTTCAATAGTCAAAGTAAATTCAAGGCTTGCGTTTGTTTTTCCAATTATTTCTTTATGATATTTAAAATTCGATGCATTAAATACTTCTGATGCAGCCATTAAATATTTTAATGTGATATCTTTTCCTCGCTGAGGTGTGTACACAACTGGAGAATAAAAAATAACATGCTCATCTAATATCTCTGTCAGAGCATTATAGTCTCGAAGATTAACAACATCATGCCATCTTGATATCGGGTTTTGCATATATATTAATATATAATTTATTTATTTCTTAGCAAGCGGATGGGTTTTTGAATATGCTTCATATAGTCGCTCAGTCTCAACTTTGGTATATCTTTGAGTTGTGGAAAGACTGCTATGTCCCAATAATTCCTGAATTGTTCTCAAGTCTCCACCTGAGTCCAGCAAATGTGTAGCAAAACTATGTCTCAACGCATGAGGGGTTGCAGTTTCAGGTAAAGACAAATTATGTCTAATTTTTTCCAAAGTATTTTGAATAATTCTCGGACTTAGACGGTTCATTCTTTTACCTAAAAAAAGTGGATCACCATTTTCAAAACCTTTTGGACACTCTTTTATATATTCTTTTATTTCACGCTTAATAAATTCCATTAAAGGCACGAGTCTTTCTTTGTTACCTTTTCCTCTAATAACCAGATATTCATTTTCATTAATATCATCATAATTTAAATTTAATGCCTCAGATATTCTCAATCCACATCCATATAAAAGCATAAGGATTGACTTATTTCGTAATCCTACCCATTTCTCTTTTTCAATTTCTTGCGAATATTTAATAGCTTCAATTGCAAGATCAGCTGAAATTGGTCTGGGCAAAGACTTTTTTGCTTTAGGAGATTTTAAGGATTGTATCGTACTATTTTTTATTTTTTCATTCTTTACTAAGAAATTAAAAAAAGATTTTAATGATGATATCACTCGTGCAATTGATGTAGTTCCAATGCCTTGATTTCTTAAAAAGGATAAGAAACTTCTAAAGTCAGAAATTTGCATACTATCAAGATCACTCATTGATAAGCTACCCCCAAAATGATCCTTTGAAAAAATTAAAAATTTTTCAATGTCATTTTTGTAGCTTATAAGCGTGTTATCGCTTAAGTTTCTTACTTTCTGTAAATTCTCAATCCAATCATGAAAGCATTCTTTAACTTGATTATTCACACACTAAAGAATTTTTTGATTCGTTTTTTTCCAATCATCGAGAAAAGCTTTTAAACCCTTATCTGTTAAGGGATGCTTATATAGCTTTTCAAGCGTTGCAGGCGGCAAGGTGACTACGTCAGCACCAATCATTCCAGACTCAATAACATGATCAACAGTTCTAACTGAAGCAACTAATATTTTTGTTTTAATATTTTTATAATTTGAATATATCGCTTTGATTTCTCTAATTAGGTTCATTCCATTTTCACCTATGTCATCTAACCGTCCAACAAATGGAGATATATATGTTGCTCCACATTTAGCAGCAATTAATGCCTGTGCAGCTGAAAAACATAGGGTTACATTGGTCTTGATCTTTTTGCTGCTTAGTATCTTACAAGCTTTAAGTCCTTCTTCTGTTAAAGGTAACTTAATAACAATATTTTTAGATATTTTTGATAGTATTTTTGCTTCAGCAATCATTCCCTTGCATTCAATGGCTGTAACTTCAGCACTGATCGGCCCTTTTATCATTTTAGAAATTTCTTTAAGTATTTTTTTAAAATCTTTTCCTGATTTAGCCACTAATGATGGATTGGTCGTAATTCCATTAATCAAGCCGGTTTCTTTAAATTCTCTAATTTCTTCTACATCTGCTGTATCTAAAAAGAATTCCATAACAAATAATATTTTGACTGATATATTTATATCATAGTTAGAGATTCAAACAAAATTTATGAATAAAATTATTTACTATATAGATGTCTTATTAGCTCACAATGTAAGTGAAGAATTTACCTATAAACACGAAACGATTGAAAAACCTAGAGTTGGAACGATTGTTTTAGCTCCTCTGCGCTCAGGAGAAAAAGTTGGAATTATCACCAAAGTAAACAGTGTTTTAAATGACTCAAAAATAAAGTTGAAATTTATAAAAGAAATTTCACCCGAATATAGACTGAATTCAAAAATGATAAAGTTTTTAAATTGGGTTAGTAATTACAATTTAATTGATAAAGGGTTAGTTCTCAAAATGATTTTGTCGCATAGTAAATTTTATTTTAAAAAGAAAAAAACAAAAGAACTCACTTCGAATATTAAAAAAAATGTTAAGACAATAAAGCTAAGTTTGGAGCAAAAAAGGGCTTCTCAAGATATACTAAAAATTTTTCAACAACGAAATTTTAAGCCTGTCCTACTTGATGGTGTCCCCGGATCTGGAAAAACAGAAGTTTATTTTGATGTTATAAAAAATTTTGTTAAAGACGGTGAACAAGTTTTAATTATGTTCCCAGAAGTTTCATTGACAGGAGACTTTGTAAATAGAATTGAAGAAAGATTTGGGTTTTCACCAGTAGTTTGGCACTCAAAGATAAGTACTGCTTATAAAACAAAAGTATTAAAAAGCATTATTGATGGCACTTCTCAAATTATTGTTGGTGCTCGTTCCTCTTTATTTCTACCATACAAAAACCTATCAATGATTGTCTTAGATGAAGAACATGACAGCTCTTATAAACAAGAAGAACAAGGTATATACCACGCACGGGATATGTCAGTCGTTAAGAGTTCAATAGAAGATATTCCAATTATTTTAGCAAGCGCTACCCCATCACTCGAGACAATTTTTAATGTGATGAATAAAAAATATAATAAAGTTTCGATCAAAAATAAGTATTTTAATCAAGAAGAAAATGAAATTTTCATAGTTAATATGAAAAAAGAAAAATTAAAAAAAGATCAATGGTTGTCTGAAAGACTCATTAAAGAAATCAGTCAGACATTGAAAAAAAAACAGCAGACATTGCTTTATATCAACAAAAGAGGATATGCGCCCGTAATTATTTGTAAGTCATGTGGGCATAAAATAACATGTAAAAACTGCTCGAGTTACTTAGTAGAACACTTAAATAATAAAAAATTACTATGTCATCACTGTGGTCATAGTATTTTAACTAAGGGCTTAGAATGTCCTTCATGTCAAAATAATGATAGCCACTTTATTGATTATGGAGCCGGCATTGAAAAAATATTTACAGAAATTTCAAAAACTTTTCCCTTGGCAAAGATATGCCTATTCTCTAGTGATCATATAAAATCGCAAGATGAATTAGAAATTAAGGTAAAACAAATTAAAGATCATGAATATGATATTATTATTGGAACTCAACTTATAACTAAAGGTTATCACTTTCCTAACCTTGCATGTGTTGGAATAATTGATGCGGATATGACATTGAAAGGTGGTGATCTGAGAGCCTCTGAAAAAACTTATCAGGCCTTATACCAAGTATCCGGAAGAGCAGGACGGGCTCAAACAAAAGGAAGAGTGATTATTCAAACATATTATCCTGAAAACGAAACTATTCAGTCTCTTTCACAATTAGATCGAGATGCATTTTATGAAAATGAAATATATTATCGCAAACTTAATAACCTTCCACCCTCAGGAAAAATGGCAGCAATAATTGTTAGTGGAAATAATATTGCCAAGGTGAGGGAGCAATGCAGTATCATGTTTGGTTCTATTCCAAATATTTCAGAACTTGAAATATATGGTCCTGCGCCAGCCCCATTATCCAAGTTAAAAGGACGCCACAGACAGAGATTTTTGATACATGACAAAAAAGCCAGAAATATGCAAAAAATAGTCAATGCTTGGCTCAAGAATTCCAAATCATTATCGAGCGTAAACATATCTGTGGATATCGACCCATTTAGCTTTGTATAAAATTCGAATTGCGACATTCCAATACTTGAAAAATATGAGAGTTAATGGTACGGAAAGAGTGAATTTTTAAGGAATTTCCACATAATGGCTAACGCAAGTACAAGACAAATCGCATCAGTTGATAGATACGCTAATGCATTATTTCAGCTGGCAAAAGAAGCCAAAGTACTCGAAACTGTTTCCAGTGAACTTTTAAATTTAAAAAAAATATTGAATGAAGATGATACTTTATTATCCATGGTTAAAAACCCTTCAATCAGCAAATCTAATAAATTTAATTTTTTTAATTCACTTTCTGAGAAAATTGAAATGTCTAAGCTGGCAAAAAATTTTATTGGAGTAATAATCAATAAAAACCGAATAAACTACTTAATGGATATAATTAATTCATTTGAAGAATTAATGTCTGGACTTAAGGGTGAGATGTCAGCAACAATTACTTCAGCTAAAGTTCTAAAAGAAGAAGAATTAAAGCATATTAAAGATAAACTCAAAGATAAGTTTAGTTCAGAATTTAATATTAACACTATAGTTGATGAGACTTTAATAGGGGGTCTTAAAATACAAGTTGGCAGTCAAATGATTGATAGCAGCATTAAAAATCAACTCCAAACATTAAAAGAAAAAATGAAAGAGGTCGCTTAATGGACATACAACCATCAGAAATATCAAAAATACTCAAAGAAGAAATTAAAAATTTTGGATCTGACTCTGAAATTACAGAAGTTGGTCAAGTTCTTTCAATTGGAGATGGTATCGCAAGAATTTATGGACTTGATAATGTTCAGGCTGGTGAAATGGTAATGTTTGATGATGGTACAAGAGGAATGGCCCTTAACCTGGAGGATGATAATGTAGGTGTTGTGCTATTTGGAAGTGATGCAAATATTAAAGAGGGTGATACGGTTAAAAGGACAAATTCTATTGTTGATGTTCCAGTAGGTAAAGAGCTGCTAGGAAGAGTTGTAGATGCACTTGGAAATCCAATAGATGGAAAAGGAAACATTGAGTCACAGAATAGAAGTCGTATTGAAGTTAAAGCGCCAGGTATAATACCAAGAAAATCAGTGTCCGAACCAATGCAAACAGGTCTTAAAGCGATCGACAGCTTGATACCAATTGGCAGAGGTCAACGTGAATTAATTATTGGTGACAGACAAACTGGAAAAACAGCAATTGCTATTGATACTATCATAAATCAAAAATCTATTAATGAATCTGGCGATGAAACTAAGAAACTTTATTGTATTTACGTTGGTATAGGTCAAAAAAGATCTTCGATTGCTCAAACAGTGAAAGCCTTAGAAGACGCTGGCGCCATGGAATATACTACAGTTGTTGCAGCAACAGCAAGTGACGCTGCTCCACTACAATTTCTTGCTCCTTATACTGGTTGTTCAATGGGTGAATATTTCCGTGATAATGGAATGCATGCTTTAATAATTTATGATGATTTATCAAAACAAGCAGTAGCTTATAGACAAATGTCATTACTTCTTAGAAGACCTCCAGGACGTGAAGCATTTCCAGGAGATGTATTTTATCTTCACAGTAGATTACTTGAGAGAGCAGCCAAGATGAATGATGAAAATGGAGGTGGTTCATTAACAGCGTTGCCTGTGATTGAAACTCAAGCAAATGATGTTAGTGCATTTATACCAACAAACGTGATTTCAATCACTGATGGTCAAATTTTCCTAGAAACTGAATTGTTTAACCAAGGTATCAGACCTGCAGTTAATGTAGGTTTAAGTGTATCCCGAGTTGGTTCTGCAGCGCAAACCAAGGCGATGAAGAAGGTTGCAGGCTCGATAAAACTTGAACTGGCGCAGTACCGTGAAATGGCAGCATTTGCCCAATTTGGATCAGACCTAGATGCCTCGACACAAAAGCTATTAAATAGAGGTTCAAAACTTACTGAACTATTAAAGCAAAACCAGTATTCACCGATGACAATTGCAGAGCAAGTTGTTTCAATTTTTACTGGTGTGAACGGTTACTTAGATGATCTGGAGTTGAATCAGATAAGGGATTTCGAAAAAGATCTATTTGAACTTATAAAATCATCTCATTCAGATATTATTGAGTCTATCAATTCATCTGGAGACTTGAACGATGATGCTTCCAGTAAATTAACATCAATAATTGAAGAGTTTAAAAAAAATAGATAAATGCCAAGTTTAGACGATCTAAAAAAACGAATTGGTAGCGTTAAGTCTACTCAAAAAATAACTAAAGCTATGAAAATGGTTGCGGCTGCAAAATTACGGCGTGCCCAAGAATCTGCTGAGTCAAGTCGTCCTTATTCTGAGACCATGGAAGATCTTATATCATCTATATCATCTGGGTACTCTCCAACTTCAAATGAAAGAAATTTATTAACCGGAGATAATAAGGACTCAATTCATATGTTGATCCTTTTTACATCTGAGAGAGGACTGTGTGGTGGATTTAATTCAATTGTCACTAAATCACTTCGAGATAAAGTAGCAAGTCTTGAGGAGTCAGGTAAACAAGTAAAAATTATTTGTGTTGGAAAAAAGGGTTATGACATTATTAAAAGACAGTATGAAGAAAAAATTGTCGAAGTTGTTGATATGAGATCTGTTAAGTCTGCTTCTTATCAGGATGCAAAAAATATAGCTGACAAAATAACAAAAATGTATTTTGACGAAGAATTTGATAAATGTTCTATCTTTTATAATAAGTTTAAATCAGTAATATCACAGATTCCAACTGAACAACAAATTATTCCAATTGATATTCCTGAAAACGAGTCAGATACAACGAAAAATGATAATGCTTTTTTTGAATTTGAGCCTGGTGAGAGTGAAATACTCGATGAACTACTCCCGCTGAACTTTACAATACAAATATTTAAAGCTTTACTTGAAAGCGCAGCCAGCGAACAAGGTGCTAGAATGAGCGCTATGGATAATGCATCAAGAAACGCGTCTGATATGATTGATAATTTAACACTATTTTATAACCGTTCCAGACAAGCTGTTATTACTAAAGAGCTTATTGAGATAATTTCTGGAGCAGAAGCAGTTTAATTAAGGAGTAAATATGACAACAAATAATAAAGGTACCATATCACAAGTTATCGGAGCTGTAGTTGATGTACGCTTTGAGGAAAACTTGCCGCCAATTCTTGCAGCATTAGAATGTAAAGTTGGCGATAAAACTGTGATCCTTGAGGTCGCACAGCATTTAGGCGAGTCCACAGTTAGAACTATTGCTATGGAGTCAACTGATGGAATGACTAGAGGTGACGATGTTGTTGACACCGGTAATCAGATACAGGTTCCAGTAGGCCCTGAGACTTTGGGTAGAATTATGAATGTTGTTGGTGAGCCTGTTGATGAAAGGGGTGAAATTAAATCTACAGATAAATGGTCAATTCATAGAGATGCCCCTGACTTTGTTGATCAAGCTACAGAAACAGAAATTCTTGTTACGGGTATTAAAGTTGTAGATTTGCTAGCGCCTTATTCTAGGGGAGGAAAAATTGGTCTCTTTGGAGGAGCAGGGGTTGGTAAAACAGTTATTATCATGGAACTAATAAATAACATTGCAAAAGCTCATGGTGGTTATTCAGTATTTTCTGGTGTTGGAGAAAGAACTAGAGAAGGTAATGACCTTTATCATGAAATGATTGAATCTGGCGTTATTGATTTAGAAGGTAAAGAGTCAAAATGTGCATTAGTTTATGGACAAATGAACGAACCTCCAGGAGCAAGAGCTCGTGTAGCTTTAACAGGTTTGACAGTTGCTGAGTATTTTAGAGATATGGAAGGCCAAGATGTATTATTTTTTGTAGATAATATTTTTAGATTTACTCAAGCTGGTTCAGAGGTGTCAGCCCTGCTTGGTAGAATTCCATCTGCCGTAGGTTATCAACCTACTCTTGCTACTGATATGGGATCACTTCAGGAAAGAATTACATCTACAAATAAAGGTTCAATTACATCTGTGCAGGCAATATATGTTCCTGCTGATGATTTAACCGATCCTGCGCCTGCAACCTCGTTTGCACACCTTGATGCAACAACCGTGCTTTCAAGACAGATTGCAGAGCTTGGTATTTATCCTGCTGTTGATCCGTTAGATAGTACTTCAAGAATATTAGACCCTCGCGTTGTTGGAGATGAACATTATCGAGTTGCAAGAAATGTGCAAGCTGTACTGCAGACTTATAAGTCTCTACAAGACATCATTGCAATTTTAGGTATGGATGAGTTGTCTGAAGAAGATAAATTAACAGTAGCCAGAGCACGTAAGATTCAAAGATTTATGTCCCAGCCGTTCTTTGTTGCCGAAGTCTTTACAGGAACTCCCGGAAAATATGTTGAATTAGAGGATACGATCAAAGGATTTGATGCGATCTGTAAGGGTGAATATGATCATTTACCTGAGGCAGCTTTTTATATGGTTGGTACAATAGAAGAAGCTATTCAAAAAGCAGAAAAAATGGCTGAAGAAGCCGCTGCGTAACTTGAATGTCTGATCAATTTAACTATAAATTAGTAACGCCTGAAAAAATATACCTTGAGGGTGATGCTCAAATGGTTGTCTTACCTGGTGCGGAAGGTGATCTTGGAGTGCTTCCAAATCACTCAAATATTATTACCTCTCTTAGGCCAGGAATCATAAAAGTAACTAATTCAGATCAAACACAATCATTGTTTGTTGAAGAGGGCTTTATTAAATTCTCTAACAACGAGCTACTTGTTGTAGCTGTGGGTTTGGATGAAGAAGCTGCTTTGAATAATGACTTTATTAATGATAAAATTGAGAATTATTCTTCAGCTCTTGAGACCGCTGATGAGACTCAAAAAATGAAAATTCAGAAAAAAATTGATAGTTTAAAACTTCTTTTAAATTAAATATCAATATTATTAATTTCTTTAAATATGCTTATATAAAGTCTTCTTTTAAAGGGAACGATTTTTTTAAGTATTTTATCTTGTGTAGACCATTCCCATTTCTTAAATTCTGGTTTCTTTGTTTTAATATTTATATCTTCATCTTTTCCGGTAAAATTTATTATAAACCATTTTTGTTTTTGACCAATAAATCTACCTTTCCAAAGTTTTTTTCTTAAATAAGAAGGAAGTTTATAAAAATACCAAGTTTTACTTTCATATATAATTTTATAATTTTTTTTAATTCCAGTTTCCTCTTTCATTTCTCGTATAACAGCTTTTGCAGGGCTTTCTCCTTTATCAATTCCACCTTGTGGCATCTGCCAAGCTGATTTATCTTTATCAAATCTTTGTCCAATAAAAATTTGATTCTTAGAGTTGAGAATGATCATTCCAACTCCTCTTCTATACCTTGGTTTTTGATCCATTCTGTTCTGTTGCTGAAAATATTAATTTTATTCAACCATCTTTTCTTTATCAAAAAGATCTAGAGCGTAATTTAATTGATTATCGGTTTCTTCGTCTTCATCGTAAATATATTCAACTTCAATATCTGGAGTTATTCCAACTCTATGAATAGAGTCACCAGAGGGCGTATAATAAAGCGCTGTTGTCATTCTGATGGCACTTGAGTCTTTTAATGGAAAGATCGTTTGAACTGATCCCTTTCCGTATGATTGTTCTCCAAGAATAATTGCGCGTTTATGATCTTGAAGCGCACCCGCAACAATTTCGGATGCTGATGCAGATCCCTGATTTATAAGAACAATAATTGGCTTATCGTTAGCAATGTCCCCACCTGACGCTGTAAATCTTGATATATCATTTTTATCTCTTCCTTTTATTGATACAATTTCACCAAATTTTAGGAAGTTATTTGTAACTTTTGCCGATTGATCCAATAAGCCACCAGGATTATTCCTTAAATCAATTATGTAGCCTTCAATATTATTTTTTCCGATACTGTTTGATAATTCTTTTACAGCATTTCTTATGCCTTTATCGGCTTGTTCACTAAATGATATTAATCTTATGTATCCAATGTTACCCTCAGCATTAAATTTAACTGCTTGCACAGTTATAACCGCCCTTTTTAATGTCACATCTATGGGGTCTTCTTCTCCGATTCTAACCACTTTTATTGTTAATGATTTACCCACAGGCCCTCGTAAAAGTTCAACAGCTTCACTTAGTGTTAATCCAAGCACATCAATTTCATCAATATGTGTAATATAATCACCAGGGCGCATTCCTGCTCTCGCAGCCGGAGTGTCATCAATTGGAGAAATTACTTTTACATACCCGTTTTCCATTGTTACCTCAATTCCAAGTCCCCCAAATTCGCCTTTAGTTTCTTCTTGCATATCAGTATAAATTTCTGAATCCATATAGCTTGAAAATGGATCCAATGATTGAAGCATGCCGTTAATTGCATATTCAATTACCTTCTCGTCATCTATATCCTCGACATAATTACTTTTTATAATGTCAAAAACATCCCCAAAGACATCCAATTTTTTATAAAGATCTTGGTTATTTGCAGAGATATAATTAAAGCTAAAAAGTGATATAACAAATGATAACGTAATAAACAAAATTTTCATTTTTAAACTCTGTGATATGGATGATTAGATACAATAGTAGCAGATCTATATATTTGTTCTAATAAAATTATTAGTGCAAATGAGTGCGTTAATGTCATTTTACTCAAGGAAATAACCTTATTACTTTTTTCTAGTATACCTTTCTGAATGCCATCAGTACTGCCAACAATAAATTTCAAGTTTTTGAAATTATTATTAAATAAGAATACTTTTAAGTCTTCAGTTGAAAAATGCTCACCTTTCTCGTCAAGGCTTACAAAACACTCATTGGCCTTCTTTTTAATTATTCTATTTTCAATTCCTTTATTATTAATTTTTACTGTTTTTATATCAGTTATAATATTTCTAAACTGTGAAATACGTTTTATATAAATATCATGAAGTTGTTCTTCATGATCAAATTTAAATTTATCAAAATGTAGAATTTCAATTTTCATTTAAGGATCAATTATTCAATTTCTGCGGACCACATATTTTCTAAGTTATAAAATTTTCTAATTTCATCTTTGAATAAATGTATAATAACGTCACCACTATCAATTACTATCCAGCCACTGTCTTGGTTCCCCTCAATTGATGGCAGTGTAATATTTAGACTTTTAAGCATTTTATGAACTGATTGCGAAATCGCGTTTATATGTCTATTTGATGTTCCAGTTGCAAATACTAGGTGGTCAGCTAGTGAAGTTTTTTTAGATATATCTATTGAGACTATATCCAGAGCCTTATTATCCTCTAAATCAGTTAATATTTTTTTTAGTATTTGAGTCATTTATTATTTCTAATGGCAGTTGATGACTCACTTACATTGAAGTCACGAATAAATATCCAAGCAGGTGATTTGGTAAATATCAACTTTGCATCAGACAATTTTATTTGTTTGTTTTTAAATTTTTCCGCAACTATAGAAGTAAGTGGATTATATAATTTTTCATTACGATTAAATACAGCAATAGGCATTTGATTAAAAATATCTAAATAATTTTTCCATTTATTCATTTCTTCAAAAGAGTCACTACCCATTAAAAATATGAACTCATCCTCGGTAAAGTTAGATTTGATATGTTTCAAATTATCAATTAAATAATTTGAGTTAGTAATATCCTCAAAAAATTTCAGTTTAATATTGTTATTGCCTATTAGTTTTTTTGCTTGATTATTTCTATCTTCAAATGACATATAATCATCTTTTTCCTTCAGTGGATTTTGCTTTGTGATCATCCACCAGACTTCATCAAGATCAAAAATTTGAATTGCCTTGTCTGATAATTTTAAATGTCCTAAATGTGCTGGATTAAATGAACTTCCTAAAATGCCAATTTTCATTTACGGTCTAACCTGTCCATTTCCTCTCACTATATATTTATAAGTAGTCAGCCCTTCTAATCCAACTGGCCCTCTGGCGTGCAATTTGCCGGTAGCAATTCCTATTTCAGCACCTAAACCAAATTCACCTCCATCTGCAAATTGGGTTGAGGTGTTATGCATAACAATTGCACTACCTACGGTATTTAAAAACTTTTCAACTTTCTCTTTATCTTCAGAAATAATACTCTCTGTATGACCTGATCCATATGTAGCAATATGTTCTATTGCTTCATCTACCCCTTTAACAGTCTTTATAGATATTATTGCATCTAAATATTCTGTACCCCAATCTTCTTCGGATGCTTTTAGAACTTTGTCTGAGATTTTCATACATACATTATCTCCTCTTACTTCACAGCCCCCATTAATTAAATCAGTAATAATTTTTGGTAAATGAGTGTCGACACAGTTTTCATCAATTAATATAGTTTCAGCTGCACCACAAATTCCAGTTCTTCTCAATTTTGCATTTTCTATAATTTTGCTTGCTATTTCTGTATCTGATGTTTCATCAACATATAAGTGACATATTCCATCGAGATGTCCAATAACAGGTATTTTTGCGGTGTCTTGAACTTTTTTTACTAAACCTTTACCACCTCTAGGTACTACAACATCAATATATTTTCCCATTTTAGCAAGCATGTAATCTACTGCCGCTCTATCTGTGGTGCTTACATATTGAACAATATGTTCGCTAACAAAATTTTCCTTTAAAGCCCCTTGTATCGATTTTACCATTTCTGAGTTAGTGTTAAAGCACTCAGATCCTCCTCTTAGTATTACACTATTGCCAGCTTTTAGACATAAAACTGTCGCATCAACTGTAACGTTTGGTCTGCTTTCGTAAATAATTCCAATAACACCAAGAGGAACTGACACTCTTTCGACTAACATTCCATTTGGCCTTTTATTAGAATAAAGTTTGTTTCCAACTGGATCTTCTAAAGAAATAACATTTTCAATTGACGATAATATTCCATCAAATCGTTCGTCATCTAGCATAAGTCGATCAACCATTGCTTTTGAAAGACTATTTTCAGAGTTACTAATATCTAATGAATTAGCATCTAGAATATTTTGTTTATTCTTTTCTAAACTTACTATAATTGATTTTAAAATATTATTTTTATCTCTTTCGTTCAAAGACCTAATGTCTTTTGAGGCCCTAACACTGTTTTCACCCATCTTTTCTAATTCTAATTCAATACTCATATCAAAACTAAATCGTCCTTATGTATCATTTCTTCTCTGTAAGAGTAACTTAGAATGTTAGCTATTTCATCACTTTTGTGTCCCAAAATTTTAATACTTTCTTCTGCAGCGTAACCTGCTAACCCTATACCTATTTTATTTTGGTCAGACGAAAATACTTCAATAACATCTCCTCTCTCAAAGTTTCCCTCTACTGACTTTACACCAGCCGGTAAGAGACTGCTTCCTTTTTTAAGTGCATCAACAGCTCCATTATCAATTATTATTTTACCTACGGGTTTCATTGTTCCCGCAATCCATTGCTTGCGTGCTGCCAAGGGGGTCTTAGTTGGTTCAAACCATGTACATGGACGTCCCTCAAATAAGGACTTTACAGGTCTCATTATAGAACCATTAGTAATTGCTAAGTGACAGCCTGATAGCATAGCTGTCTTTGCGGCTTGAATTTTTGTCTTCATTCCACCTTTTCCGTAATCCGAAATTGATTGCCCAATCATTTTTTCAATATCTTTATCAATTTCACTTACCTTGTTTATCAATTTTATATCCTCATCGGTACTAGGATCAGCAGAATAAAGGCCATTAATATTAGATAATAAAATAAGACAATCTGCACTTGTTATTTGAGCCACTCTTGATGCAAGTCTATCATTGTCCCCATATCTTATTTCACTTGTCGCAATTGTATCATTTTCATTAACGACTGGAACAATACCCAATTTTAATAATGTATCTATTGTTCTTCTGGCATTTATTGATCTTCTTCTTTGTTCAGTATCATCTAAGGTAAGAAGAATTTGGGAAATTTTAATTTCATTCTTTTCAAAGGCACTCTTAAATGAGCCCATCAAATGTATTTGGCCCACAGCAGATACAGCTTGATTCATATCCATCTTCATATTTTTCATATCAAGATCTAAATCTTTTGCGCCCATCGCAATTGCTCCAGAAGAAACAATTATAACCTCTTTATCATTTTCTCTTAAATATTTAACATCTTCAGCAAGACTATTAAGCCATTCTTTATTAAGACTTCCCGAAGTTTCATTGAATAGAAGTGCAGATCCAATTTTGATAATAATTCTATTTGTTTGTTCTAATTTCATTTAATTTTTAATAATTAAAATATGGTTTATTAAATTACTTACTCCTTCACCTGTAATAGTTGAAATTGTGTATACTTGTAGCTGTGTTTCATTTTCAAGGATATTCTTTTTAATTTTTATTTCTTCTTTATCAATCAGATCACATTTATTTAATACAACTATTTTATTTTTCTTTGTTATACTACCACCATAATTATTCAACTCACTGGTAATTGTATTATAAGATTTTTTAACATCTTCGTCAGTTACATCAATTACATGAATGATTGAATGGCATCTCTCAATATGTTTCAAAAACTTAAATCCCAACCCATCGCCTTTGTGAGCATCTTCAATTAAGCCGGGTATATCTGCCACCACAAGTTCTTGGTCGTCTTTTCTTACAACTCCTAGCTTTGGATCAAGAGTTGTAAAAGGATAGTCAGCCACTTTGGGTTTAGCAGCAGATATCTTTCTCAAAAGACTTGATTTTCCTGCATTCGGAAATCCTACAAGCCCGGCATCAGCAAGAATTTTTAATCTTAATACAATTTCAGCTTCATGGCCTTTTTCTCCATGTGTTATCTTGCGTGGCGCTCGATTAGTTGATGATTTAAAATTAATATTTCCTAACCCCCCTTTTCCTCCAGGGAAAAGAGTTACTTTTTCATCATTAATTATATCAGCAATTATTTCTTCATTTAATAATACTTCAGTTCCAACAGGAATCTTTAAAATTAAATCTTTACCTGACGCGCCTGTTCTATTCCTGCCAGCTCCTCCTCTACCTTTTTGTGCTTTAAAGTGTTTTTGAAATCGAAAGTCTACAAGTGTGTTTAAAGATTTTGTTCCTTCTAGAATAATATCTCCACCTTTTCCTCCGTTGCCACCATCGGGTCCACCGAATTCGATATATTTTTCTCTTCTGAAGCTCAAGCAGCCATCACCACCATCACCACTTTTTACAAAGATTTTAGCTTCATCAATAAATTTCATTTTAAGGGAATATTTTTAGAAAAAAGATTTAGATTTACTGTTTGGGAACAACAGAAATAAATGTTTTTCCGTTTTTTTTCTTACCAAACTTTACAAAGCCATCAACAAGCGAAAAAATTGTATGATCTTTTCCAAGGCCTACATTATCACCTGGGTGCCATTTAGTACCCCTTTGCCTAGCTATGATGTTACCTGGTATTACAGTTTGACCACTGTATTTCTTTATACCCAATCTTCTTCCAGCTGAGTCTCTTCCGTTTCTCGATGAGCCGCCAGCTTTTTTAGTTGCCATTATTAGCTATCCTTTTTTTTTACAGTTTTCTTTTTAACTGTAGTTTTCTTTTTTGTAACTGTTTTCTTTTCAGTTTCTAACTTCGTATCACTTGCTTTCTTCACAGCTTTTTTTGAAGAAAATCCAGGTATATCAAGTGAATTAATTTTTAAAAAAGTTATATCCTGTCTGTGACCATTAAGTCTTCGATAGTTTTTTCTTCTTTTCTTCTTAAATACTAAAATTTTTCTATCTCTGTCTTGTTTAACAATTTCAGCATTAACTTTCGCGCCACTGATTTGTGGAGATCCCACAGAAAATTGTTCTTTATCACAAGCGAAAAGGACATCATCGATAGTGATCTTATCACCATCTTTGCCATCAATTTTGCTCACACTCAGCATAGTGTTTTCGCTAACTTTATACTGCTTTCCGCCAGTTGAAATAATCGCAAACATAATAGAAATTACTATTTGATATTAAAAGTGGCCTGAATATAAACGTCACTTTTCTTATGTCAATAGCCATAATTTTAGATAAAAAAACTTAAAATCTGCGAGATTTATGCATAAAATATACATATAAATACCCTACTTAATCAGCGTTTTATCAAATAAATAAATATGACCTTATCAATAAAACCATTCAAAGCCTTTAGGCCTTTACAGAAAAGAGTAGAGGAAGTGGTATTGCCAACTTTTGATAATTTAACGAACAAACAGCTAAATAAAATTTTAAAAGAGTCAGAATATAATTTCTTAAACGTAGTAAGCCCAAAAGCATTTTACCCTAACATTACCAAAAAAAATTCAAAAAAGCACGCATACGAGCACTTAGAGTCTATGATTAAGAATAATATTATTTTTCAGGAGAAGGAAGAATGTTTTTATGTATATTGTTTAGATAAATATAATAAGAAGCAGTTTGGTATAGTTGCATCAATAGAGTTTGAGGAAGGGAATAATAAAATTCTGAAACATGAAGCAATATTCAAAGCACGATCAAATTCTATAATGGAAACAATTGAACACACAAAAATGCAAATAGGTCCAGTTTATTTATCCTATAAAAATCAAAATAGCAGACACATTGATTTTAAAAAATACGAAAGAAAAAAACCTCTTTATAAATTTAAGTCGCCAGGCGGTACAACCAGATCTCTTTGGAAAGTAAGTGAAAAAAATGAAATTCGATCTTTGAGAAAGAAATTATCAAAAATTCGAAAATTTTATATTGCTGATGGGCATCATAGGTACTCCGCTATTGAAAATTTAAACAAAAAGAAAAATCTTAATAAAAATAAAAAAGAAAAAATAAACCTTCTTGCAGCAATATTCGATGAGCATTCTGTCAATATATTGAGCTTTCATCGACTAGCTAAATTTAAAAATTTTAATCAACAAAAAATAATTCAGGCCTTAAAGAAAAAGTTTAAGCTAGAAAAAAAATTAAAATTTAAAAATCCGTGTGACCCAGGCAGTGTGATGATATATTTAAATAAAACTTGGTACAATGTTTCACTCACATCAAATAAAAAACTCTATACTAAATATGAAACTGACACTGACATAGTTGAGAAAATAATGATAAATAGTATCATTAAAAAACAATGTAATTGTTCTTTAGTAAATTTGTCGAATATTCCTGGTAAATTTGATCATAAAAAATTAGCAAATGAAGTGGATAAAGGTGTGGCAGATATAGGATTTTTTATTTGCCCTTTACCGATGAAAAAGATAATGTCAATCGCAGACAAAGGTAAGATTGTCCCTAAAAAGTCAACTTACTTTGATCCAAAGCCTGCTGATGGCTTGGTTAATTTGCTTATGGATATTTAATTTAATGGAAAAGCCCGCTCAGAAGCCTCATTATCCTTATTTTTCATCCGGTCCCTGCGCCAAACCTCCAGGATGGTCGTTTGATAATTTAAAAAATGCAGCTCTTTCAAGGTCTCACAGATCTGGCGCAGCTGTTAAAAAACTTCAAGAGGTAATTGATAAGTCAAGACAACTGTTGGAAATTCCTGATGACTACTTAATTGGTATTGTTCCCGCGTCTGATACTGGCGCTGTTGAAATGGCTATGTGGTGTATGCTTGGTCAAAGAGGAGTTGAAGTTTATTCATGGGAAAATTTTGGTCATGACTGGAATATAGACGCAGGAGAGCAACTGCCTCTAAAAGATAAAAAGTTAATTAAAGCGGAATATGGGGAACTTCCTGATTTTTCTGATAGCAATCCTGACAACGATATTGTTTTTACATGGAATGGTACTACCGCAGGAGTAAGAATAAAAAATACTGATTGGATAAGTGATCAAAGAAAAGGATTAACAATATGTGATGCCACGTCTGCAGTATTTTCAATGCACATGGATTGGCATAAATTAGATGTGATTACTTACTCATGGCAAAAAGTTTTAGGAAGCGAAGCTGCCCATGGTATGTTGATTTTATCTCCTCGTGCAGTTGAACGACTTGAAACTTTCACTCCACCATGGCCCATCCCAAAAATATTTCGTCTAGCAAATAATCAAAAATTAATTTCAGGAATATTTTCTGGAGCAACAATAAATACTCCATCCATGATCAGTGTTGAAGATGTATTAAATTCCCTTAACTGGGGCTTAGAGTTAGGCGGTTTAAATAAATTAATTGATATATCAGAAACAAATTTAAAATTAGTTAATAATTGGATTGATAAGCATGATAATTTTGAATTTCTAGCTAAAGATCCAGAGACCAGATCTTGTACTTCAATTTGTATACTTCCAAAGGATGAGTGGTTTAAAACTCTTAATGACGAAGACAAAGTAAATTTTATGAAGGAAGTTTGTTCATTGCTTGAAAGCAATGAAGCAGGATATGATCTAAACTCCTATAAAACGGCGCCACCGGGAATTAGAATATGGGGCGGTTCAACAGTTGAAAATAAAAATGTTGAACTTGTTCTACCTTGGATTGACTGGGCTTATTTAACAACTAAAGAAGCCTTTAAAAAGTGAATAAAGTACTTATTGCCGATAATGTTTCTGACGCTGTTTTTAAAGTATTTGATGAAAATAACATTGAATATGTTCAGAAAACAGGTCTTAGTGAAGACGAGCTTTCAAGAGAAATCGTAGATTACGCCGGGTTAGTAATTAGATCAGCAGTCACTGTAACTGACAAAATAATAAGCAGCGCTAAAAATCTGAGAGTTATTGGTAGGCCAGGCGTGGGGGTTGACAATGTTGACCTTGACTCAGCTACCAAAAATAACATCGTAGTCATGAACACTCCTCTTGGAAATGTTCAAGCAACTGCCGAACTTACATTTTCTATTATACATGCATTAATGAGAAAAATTACAGAGGCAAATGAGTCAATGCACAGTAAAAAATGGGAGAAAAAGAATTTCATTGGATCTGAGATGTTGGGCAAAACTATTGGCATCGTAGGATTTGGGAATATAGGAAAAAAAATTTCTGAAATATCGCACGCATATGGAATGAATGTTCTTGTTCATAGTGCTTCATTAAGTGATACAGAACAAAAAAAATATAAAGTTGAAAAAGTATCTTTTGAAGAAATTTTGTTACACTCAGATATTATAACTTTTCATAATAAACTATCAGATAAATCAAAATATATGATTAATAAAGACACTCTTAAAACAATTAAAAAAACAGCAATTATTATTAATTGTGCGAGAGGTGGAATTGTAAATGAAAATGATGTTAAGAATGCAATTGATAAAAATGGTTTAGGAGGATATGGCTGCGATGTTTACGAGAAAGAGCCACAAACTGATAGTATATTCTCAGGTATGAAAAAAGTTGTAATGACACCTCACATCGGCGCCAGTACTGCAGAGGCGCAAGAAAAAGTTGCTATACAAATTGCAGAGCAAATGGTCGATTATCTTTTAAATAATAATGTAGTTAACCAAGTAAACAAATAAATGTCTAATACTCTGATATTAATCAGACACGGTAAAAGTGTTTGGAACGTAAAAAATATTTTTACCGGATGGGTTGATGTAGAATTAGACGATTTAGGAAAAAAAGAGGCATTAAAGTCAGCATTGTTAATCAAAGAAGCTGAAATAGTTCCTTCATTTGCATTTACATCATTTTTAAGAAGGGCACAAAATACGCTTCAAATAATTCTTGAGGAATTAAATATATATAATCTTTACACAGAAACTGCCTGGGAATTAAATGAAAGACACTATGGAGCACTGCAAGGATTAAACAAAGATGAAGTTAAAAAAAAATATGGTGAAGATCAGTTTTTAAAATGGAGGAGAGGTTACAGCACACCACCACCTGCACTACCAATTGATAGTGAAATGAATCCTAATAAAGACGATTTATATAAAGGAATAAATAATTTACCCCTAACGGAATGTTTAGAAGATACGTATGCAAGAGTAATTCCTTACTGGGAAAATTCGATAAAACCTTTAGTACTAAAAAATACCACTATTATTTCAGCACATGGAAACAGCTTAAGAGCTCTATGTAAGTATTTGTTTGATGTATCTGATGAAGACATAACAAGCTTAGAAATACCAACTGCAAATCCACTAGTTATCAGCCTAAATAATAGTTGCAAAATTCACTCCGCAAGTTATCTTGATGCCTCAAGAGCACAAAAATTGCCAATAATTGGGGAATAAAAAGGGAAAGTTATGAGTGAAGTATTTATTACATCTGCCGTTAGAACAGCCGTTGGTTCTTTTAATGGATCTTTATCGGGTATGCCAGCACACGATTTAGGCACAATAGTTATAAAAGAAACGCTTAATAGATCAGGCATTGAAGGTGGTGATGTAGATGAGGTGATACTTGGACAAGTACTAACTGCAGCAACCGGTCAAAACCCTGCTAGACAAGCATCAATAAATGCTGGTTTAAATAAAGAAACCCCAGCATGGCTAGTTAATCAAGTTTGTGGATCTGGCTTACGAAGTGTTGCTTTGGCCTACCAATCTATAATGAATGGCGATGCAAATATTATTATTGCTGGTGGACAAGAAAGTATGAGTCAATCCCCGCACTGTATGCACCTAAGAAATGGTACCAAAATGGGCGATGATAAGATGATCGACTCAATGATCAAAGATGGTTTGTGGGATGCTTTTAATGGATATCACATGGGAACAACTGCTGAAAATGTTGCACAACAATGGCAAATTACTAGAGATCAACAAGATGAATTTGCTTTTAACTCACAACAGAAAGCAAGTAAAGCTAAAGCAGATGGAGTATTTAAGGATGAAATTGTTCCAGTTGAAGTCACATCAAGAAAAGAGACAGTAGTTTTTGATAGTGATGAATATATTAAAGACAATGTTCAATTAGAAAAAATTTCATCTTTAAGACCTGCATTTGCAAAAGAGGGAACAGTTACAGCGGCAAATGCAAGTGGTATAAATGATGGCGCAGCTGCTTTGGCAGTAATGTCCTCAGATGAAATGAAAAAAAGAAACCTTGAGCCTTTGGCAAGAATTGTATCGTGGTCAAGTGCTGGGGTTGATCCATCTGTGATGGGTACAGGACCTATACCTGCAAGCAGAAAAGCTCTTGATAAAGCAGGGTGGGATATTTCTGATTTAGATTTAATTGAGTCAAATGAAGCATTTGCCGCTCAATCTTGTGCAGTAAATAAAGAAATGGGATGGGATGTTTCAAAAGTTAATGTTAACGGGGGAGCGATTGCCATAGGACATCCAATTGGTGCGTCAGGAGCTAGAATTCTTGTAACATTATTAAATCAAATGAAAAGACAGGACGCTAAAAAAGGACTTGCCACATTATGCATTGGTGGCGGCATGGGAGTCGCTTTGTGCGTCGAACGATAGGAGAAAATTATGTCTAAAGTAGCATTAGTAACTGGAGGAACAAGAGGAATAGGTGCTGCAATATCTCTTACTTTAAAAAAGGAGGGGTGCAATGTTGCTGCAACCTATAGTTCAAATTCAGATGCAGCAAATAAGTTTTCATCCGAAAACGGTATTGAGGTA
This sequence comes from uncultured Pelagibacteraceae bacterium, assembly GCA_902590345.1. GTDB lineage: Bacteria > Pseudomonadota > Alphaproteobacteria > Pelagibacterales > AG-422-B15 > CACNXQ01. The sequence continues at coordinate 153,732 of CACIWK010000002.1, forward strand.
TTTCAATGGAATGTTGCTGATGCAGCTGCATGTGAAGCGGGCGTAAAGCAAGTTGCTGATAAGCTGGGCAATGTTGACATTTTAGTGAATAATGCCGGCATTTCCAAAGCTTCAATGGCTCATAAAATGTCAGTTGAACAATGGGATGATGTAATAAGAACTGACTTAGACTCAGTTTTTTATATGACAAGATGTGTACTTGAAGGCATGAGAGAAAAATCTTTTGGAAGAATAATCAGCATTTCTTCTATTAACGGTCAAAAAGGTGAGATGGGTCTAATAAATTATAGTGCGGCAAAAGCTGGTTTATTAGGTTTTACCAAAGCATTAGCGCAAGAAACTGCTAGAAAGAATATTACAGTTAACGCTATTGCACCTGGCTATATCGATACTGAAATTCTAGCGGATGCCTCCGAGGATTTTATGAAAAGTTTAATTGGAAAAATTCCTGTAGGAAGACTTGGAACAGTTGATGAGGTTTCACGAATAGTTACATTCCTTGCTAGTGATGAAGCGGGCTTTATAACAGGTTCTACGATATCCGCAAACGGTGGACAATATTTTACTTAAAAGGAATCTTTGAGATTTCTTATATGACCGAATACTTCTTCTGGACTTTTACCCGTAAGCCCCAGAGAGTTGATCAAATCTTCATCATCTGCCTTTAAGAAAATATTTAATCTCTTTTCATCCCCAATTGTTGATGGAATAGATGGTATGTTTTGTTTATCTAGGCTTTTCAGACGATCCATTTTTGATTCTATTTCATCCGATGGGTAAATAGAGCTTATAAAATTTCCATTACTTAAAGTATATTCATGGCCACAGTAAATTTTTGTTTCATCAGGTAGATCCCTTAGTTTTGTAAGAGATTTCCACATCATTTCTGGTGAACCTTCAAAAAGTCTACCACATCCAAGTGAAAATAGCGTGTCACCAGTAAAAACAAGTTTTAGGGATTCAAAATAAAAAGCGATGTGGCCCGTAGTATGCCCAGGTATTTCAATTATCTGAGCATTGTGTTCATCAAAATTCCAAATATCACCCTCTGAAACTTGTATATCAATTCCTGGTATTCTCTCAAAATCTTTTTTGCTGCCAACTATTTTGCATCCATACTTTTCTTTGAGTTCAAAATTTCCTCCTACATGATCAAAATGATGATGAGTATTAAGTATGAATTTTAAATTAAGTTTGTGTTTATTTAGAACTTCAATTACAGGACTTGCTTCAGATGGATCAACAACAAATGCATCCCCATTTTTATTTGAGTATATATAAGCATAATTATCGCTTAAGCATTTAACAATAAGTATTTCATTCATATTTAATCCTTTGAAACTAAAAAAAGTCCGACTTCATTAAAGTAGCTATCAAGAAAATTTTTTCCACTAAAATTGGAAAGTTTTTTATTAGAAAGATCACCTTTCTTTTCAATTTTGATTTCTAACTCCTCACATAAATCAATAAAATCATTAATTGTACAAAAATGTAGATTTGGAGTTTCATGCCATGAATAACTTAGTTTCTTGCTTACTGGCATTTTTCTATTCAATAATAAACTAGCCCCAATCTTCCAGTGGCCAAAATTCGGAAAGGATATAATTGCTTTTTTAGAAATTCTAACCAATTGCTGCATTACTGTTTTAGGACTTTTTGTAGCTTGTAAAGTGTAAGTAAGTATTGAATAATCAAATAACTTATCTGGATAATCATATAAATCAGTATCTGCATCTCCTTCAATTACTGAAATGCCTTTGGCTAAACAAAGCTGAACCTTTTTTTGATCAATTTCCATCCCGCGACCATCAATATTTTTATACTCTCTCAAATACTCCAACAAAGACCCATCATTGCACCCAACATCAATAACAGAAGCATTGTTAGGAATTAGCTCAGCAATTACACCAAAATCTTTGTTCTCGTTTATTAAGCTCATAAATTTTCAAATGTTGAATTAATGAATCCTTTTATCGCCTCAAAAAACTTTGGTTCATCCAATAGGAATGAGTCATGACCGTTTTCAGTTTCAATTTCAATAAAACTGACATTAAGCCCAAGAGAATTGAAAACTTTTACAATTTTTTTGTTTTCAGATGTTGGGTATAGCCAATCACTGGTAAATGACACACAAAGAATTTTAGATTGCGTATTTTTAAAGGCCTCTATTAAGGAGCCATTATTTGCTGAGGAAACATCAAAATAATCCATTGCTCGAGTGATATACAGATAGCTGTTTGCATCAAAGCGATCAACAAAAGTAAATCCTTGATGTCTTAAGTAACTTTCAATTTGAAAATCGGCATCAAAAGAATAATCCAAGCTATTTTTATCTTGGAGATTTCTTCCAAACTTACTTTGTAGAGCTTCTTTAGATAGATATGAAATATGTGCTGCCATTCTAGCTACTGAAAGTCCTTTCATGGGTTTTTTATCAGAATGATAGTAATTTCCTGATTGCCAGTTTGGATCAGCCATTATGGACTGCCTTGCAAGCTCATTTAATGCAATGTTTTGAGCCGAATGGTTTGTTGCAGTTGCAATAGGAACTGCTGAATGTACCATTTCAGGAAACTTTGAAAGCCATTCGAGTACCAACATGCCCCCCATCGATCCGCCAGTAACACAGAATATTTTCTCAATTCCCAAATAATCAATTAATAATTTTTGAGCTCTGACCATATCTGCAATTGTAATTACAGGAAAATCAGTCGCGAATTCTTTACCGTTTTCAGGATTTATTTCTTTTGGACCCGTTGATCCCATGCACCCACCAATAACATTAGGGCAAATGACGAAGAACTTGTTCGTATCAATTGGTTTATCGGGCCCTACAACCATCGACCACCAGCCATTTTTTTTTGTAATGGGATGATCACTTGCCACATATTGATCGCCAGTCAAGGCATGACAAATCAAGATTGAATTATTTTTTTTATCGTTAAGTTTGCCATATGTTGTATATGCAGTTTTAAATTTAGATAAACTTCCACCTCCATCCAAATTTAATGGTTCATCTTCTGCTAAAGTAACAATTTTATTTTCACTCATAATTTTTTCCAAAAAAAAACCGCCCAACAACTAAGTTTGGCGGTTTCAACTACCTCTTTAGCTGCATTTTTATTGCGCCCGCAAGCTGTGCTCAAATCGGCGCAATTCATGTATTATATATTCAATAGGATATTGTCAAATTAGAAGATTTATTTATTTCAAAGATTTTCTTTCAAATTTAGCGATATTCACCTATTTATAGCCAATTGAAATATGAAAAAATTTAAAAATATAAAGCTTTACGAAGGAGGCATTTCATCAATTCCTGGCAAAAAGCAAGTTATTAAGATGTCCTCTAATGAGTCACCATTTGGTCCGAGCTTGCGAGTACAAAAGGCGATATCAACGGCTAAGTCAAAAACTCACAAATATCCTGACGGAAATAGTCTGGAATTAAAAAATGCCTTATCAAAAAAAACCAAATTAAATATCAACAACATCTTCGTTGGAAATGGATCAGACGAGATACTAGGCCTGGCTTGTCAACTTTTTCTAAATAAAGGAGACGAAGTTATTATTCCTAAACACAGTTTTTTAATGTTTGAAATTTACTCTAAAATCAGTGGGGGGGTTGTTAAACGTTCATCAACAAAAAATTTACGTTTTGATGTAAAAAGCATTTTAAATAAAATCACAAAAAAAACTAAAATTATATTTATTGCGCAGCCCAATAATCCAACAGGATTTTATCTATCCAAAGAAGAATTAAGATTGCTTATCTCACGAGTCCCTAAGAAGATATTTATAATTATTGATTCTGCCTATGCAGAATATGTAACTGATAAAGATTACTCTAATGGCATTAACTTTGCCAAAAAATATAAAAATATCATTGTCACTAGAACTTTCTCAAAAATTTATGGTTTGGCGTCCTTAAGATTGGGTTGGTGCTATGCCCATACAGATATAATAAAATTAATGAATAAAGTGAGAGGGCCATTTAACGTAAATCAAATTGCCCAACTTGCCGGCGTTGAGGCATTAAAAGATAAAAAATATGAAAAAAATGCAATAAACCATAACAAACTTTGGCTTAAAAAAATGAATAGTGAACTAAGTAGATTGCCAGTAAATGTTTATGATAGCAGAGCAAATTTTCTACTCATTAATGTAGGTAAATCTGTAAAAAAACTAAATCAGTATTTATTGTCAAAATCAATTATTGTAAGGTTAATGGATAAGTATAATCTTCCAGATTGCATTAGGTTATCTATTGGTAAATCTACAGAAAATAGAAAAGTCCTTAAAGCTATGAAAGAGTTTTATAATGCCAAGTAAGAAGAGACCATTTAAAAAAATTAGTATAATTGGTTTGGGTTTAATAGGTTCTTCTATTGCCTTAGCTATAAAAAAGAAAAAACTAGCAGAAATTACCTCTGGTTACTCCAGGTCTTTAAAAACAAGAACTATCGCGAAAAAACTTAAATTAACAAGTGAAATAAAAAATAATATATCAGACTGCGTAAAGAATTCAGATTTGGTTATTATTTGTACTCACTTAAGCAGTTACAAAAGTATTTTTAAAAAGATATCACCGCATCTTAATAAAGATGCCATTGTAACAGATGTTGGATCTGCGAAAGAGTCTTCAATTTCAGAAGTCGAGAGTTTAATTAAAAAAAAGATAAATTTTGTACCTGCTCATCCTATTGCTGGTACTGAAAAAAGTGGTCCAAAAGCTGGCTTTGCTGAACTATTCGAAGAAAGATGGTGCATAATTACACCTTTAAAAGGCAATAAAACCAGAGACATAAATAAAGTAAAAACTTTTTGGAAAAAATTGGGAAGCAAAGTAGAAACTATGACTCCTTCTAGACATGACAAAGTAATGGCAGTGACTTCTCATTTGCCCCATCTAATTGCTTATAATATGGTCCATACAGCAGCTGATTTAGAAAACTTTATAAAATCAGATATTGTGAAGTACAGCGCGAGTGGATTTAGAGATTTCACAAGAATTGCTTCCTCAGATCCTACTATGTGGAGAGATGTAATTTTGGCAAACAGAGAAGCTGTATTAGAAATGATTGGTAGATTTTCTGAAGACCTGAGTGCTATACAAAAATCAATACGGTGGGAAGACGGAGATAGTTTGTATAAGTTATTTTCAAAAACAAGAATTGTGCGTGAGAAAATAATTAAAGCAGGTCAAGACACTTCTGATGCCGATTTTGGTAGATTAAAAAGAAAATAATTCCTTTAAATCGATCAAAGGGATGAAAAGCACAGAAATAATTCCATTTTTAATTACCAAAGGGGTACTAAACAAATTATCATTGTTTTCAACATTTGATACGTTTAGTTGAATATTGCCATTTAAATTTGTACTTAAATCAGAAATTTTTCCCTCTAGCAAAATTCTTGTTTCATTTTTAAATGAGTCTAAAACATTTGATGCAACGGCTGTAAAAAAAACGCGATAGCCATTCTCATTAACTTTATTCATTTTAAAAATAATTTTTTTTATATTCTCTATATTGTAATCACCTATATTCAGACTCATATTATTTGAAATTGAATAAATCTCATAAATTTGTCCTTTATCCATCGACAATCTGAGCTGAATATCATTCAAAAAAAAATTTAAAGAGTCGTCTTCATTAAATGAACTATTTATTTTATCCGTTCTCATCATTAGTTTACTTATATCGAAAGGATTCATATCAATTTTTATATTTCCTATTTCTATATTAGATAGGCTATCTGATCCGTTGAGATTAGGATTTACAATCAAACCTGATATTCTGTAAGGATACCCCGTCACCCTCAAGTCGTTATACTTAATGTTGTATCTTTCAAGGTTACTTGATAATTGGGATTTCAACTGAAAAGAAATAAACATCCAATAAATTGAATAAATGAGCAAAATAGCCAATACCAAAATGATTATTCTATTAAATGAAAATATCTTCATTTTGGATATTTAATCTTGGCCTCTTCAAGCAGTTTATCCGACTGATTTTCAATAGAATTATATAATTTTTCTGTAAATTCAGTTTTATCTAGTCCTGGTTCAATTGGTTTTAAAAATTCAATTATCATTTTACCAGGATAACGAAGAAATCGTCTCCTTGACCAAAAGTAACCACAATTAATTGCAACCGGTAGACAAGGAATTTTGAGACCATCGTACAAAGCTGTAACGCCATACTTATATGGTCGACGTTCACCAACTGGTGTTCTGGTCCCTTCAGGAAAAATTAATAAAGGACGGGGATCATTGTCCATACTGATTTTTGCAGAATTCACCATTGCCTGAATATTTGTTTCCCCCTTTCTTCTATCGACATATATGAAATTGGCTTTCTTAAAACAAAGTCCAACAATTGGTATCAATAATAATTGTTTTTTTGCAATTATTGACGGTGTTTCAATCGCTTCATTAAGAAAAATAGCTTCTGCAAGAGATTGATGTTTAGCAGCTATGAGATATTTTCGAGTGCTTGGAATGTTTTCTAACCCACGGTACTCAACTTCTAGATTTGCAAATAGCTTAAGGCTTAATTTTGTATGTATTGATTGAAAACGTATGATGCCAAGCATATGTATTTTAGGTAAGAAAAAAAGTATAGGCGCAAAAAAAATACAAATTAATAATACAATATAAAATGCTAAATTTGCTAAAAGAGATCTTACATAAATCATAATTTAAAGTCCTATACTCAAACTTATTTTTGTCCTTAAATATTTTATATACTCTACAATTAATTTCTTCATACGAATATTAATTTTTTGATTGTCATATTTTACACCATAATAGAAAGTTTCTTTATCTAATAAAAGTCGATTTACCTCGAGTTCAACTCTGGGTAGATGGTAATCAGATGTTATTAATAAAATATTTTTAATATTATTATTCTTTTTCCAAAAAAAAATTTCTCTAACATTTTCGAAGGTATTTGTTGAAATGCTCTCAAGTTCAACACAACAATTAAACAGCTGATTGAATTTTGGAAATTCTTTTTTTATTTCCTCAATAGAAATTTCTTTATTAACTCCTGATATTAAAAGTTTGTACCCAATCTCACTATTAATTATTTTAAGTCCCTCTAATATTCTAAATTTATCACCAGTTAGTACGACTATCCCTTCAATTTCTTTTTTATTGAGGTCTGTATTTTTATAGCTTTGAATGTTAAAGAGAAAGAAATTAAAATGTAAGAGTACGATAATTACAAATAAAAGTAGAGAAAAACGAATGTAATGTGATTTTAATTCATTAATCATTTTAAATAAGTTACACTATTTTACTGCTAATAATTATAATTAATAAAATTAAGTAAGATTATGATAATATCCTGTCCATCATGTTCGGCAAAGTATCTAGTAAATATAGAGGATATTGGCTTTGGCAGACAGGTTAAATGTACAAGATGCAACCATTCTTGGTTTCATGAAAATAAGAATTATGAAAATGATAAAAAGTTACAAATAGAGGAAATTGTTAATACTTACGCAGAACGGGACCATTCAAAGGATCAGAATTTACCAGTTGTTTATGAAAAAAACAAAACAAGTATTCCTCTCCCATTTCTACTTTTATTGACCCCAGTAATTTTTATATCAATCGATGCGGTTATACAAAACTCAAATGTAAATGCATTTGAATTGAGCAGGTCAATTAACAGTTATATTGATTATATATTAGAACAAATAAGAAGCTTCTTTTCTTATTAAATTTCATTTTTAATAAAGTCTTCGTATGACTGAGTTTTTCTAATTATTCTTATTTGAGATCCATCTACCATGAGCTCTTCAATAAGTGGTCGAGCATTATAGTTTGAACTCATCGTTGAACCATATGCCCCAACATCTTTTAATATGACATATTGACCACTCTTTACTTTATTAAATTTTTGAATATTAAGAAACACATCAGAACTCTCACATATTGGACCAACTATATCTGTATTTATTTCATCATATTCACTTGTCCTGGTATCTGGCATTATTTCGTGATGAGCATCGTATAATGCAGGCCTCATCATATCGTTCATACCTGCGTCGATAATGACAAATTTTTTTCCAGTTATATTCTTTGTATAAAGTACTTTTGATACTAATATTCCTGCATTTGCAGCTATAAGCCTACCTGGTTCAAAGATAAATTTAAGATTTTCTGTATCAAAATATTTTACGATTAAGTTTTTATATTCTTCAAAAGTAAAATTTCTTTTTTCAGGACTAATTCCCCCACCAACATCAACGGTATTTATTTTTTTTGTTTCACTATTTATTTTAGCAACTAATTCACCAATAATTTCAAATGTTTTTTGAAATGGTGTTAGGTCTTTAATATTGCTACCTATATGAAAAGCTATAGATGAAATCTCTAAATTTGGATAATTTTGTCGACTCTGAAAAATTTCGTAAGTTTGTTCTATACTGATTCCAAATTTATCCTCGAGACTGCCTGTGCTAATTTTTTTGTGTGTTTCTGATTGGATATCTGGATTAATCCTAATTCCTACTTTCTGAATTTTTCCCGACACAGAAGCTATTCGATTTATATGATCAAGTTCATCGAGTGATTCTGCATTGATTTGTAAACAATTATTACTGATCGCAAATTGAATATCGCTAGCAGTTTTGCCAATGCCTGAAAAAACTATTTTATTTGGTTTCATCCCTGCTTGTAATGCTTTTCTCATTTCCCACTCAGAAACAACATCTCCTCCCGCTTCGAGTTCGGTTAGAGTTTTTAGTATTGTTAGATTTGAATTTGATTTGAGAGAAAAACACACCGTTGCATCAAGTGAAGTAAGTGAATCTGAAAACTCTCTAAAATTATTTGTGAGAGTTTGTTTGCTATAACAGTAGAATGGTGTAGCTCTACCTTCAGCAATTTCTCTTATTGAGATATCCTCAAATTTAAGGATATCATTTTCATATTTTAGAAAGGACATTTTTAAGCCTTATAGATCTCTATTTTATAATTGCTTTTTGATTCTGTTGGGGGAAATTCAAGAGAGCCTTTTTTCCCACAACCAAGAATACATAAGAAAATAATCAAAATACTAATATTTTTCATTACTTAATTCTTTCCTAGCTTGACTAATCATTTTTCTTATCTCAGATATTGCTGTTCCGCCATAGCTTTTTTTATTGTTAATACTATTTTTCAAATCTAAAAATCCATACACAGATTTGTCTATATTTTTATCAAATTTTTTATAATCCTTCATCGATATCTTATTTAAACTTATTTTCTTTTTTTCTGCAAAGTTGACAATTTTAGCGGTTAAATTGTGAGCACTTCTAAAAGAATAACCAAGATTTATAACTAGCCAATCTGCTAAATCAGTTGCATTGGCAAAAGAAGATTTAAGCTTTTTCTCGATGTTTGATTTTTCAATTTTAATTGTAGAGATTATTTCGATCATACAATCGAGACAAAGATGAATGTTTTTACTTGTTGAGGTCACAAGCGCCTTATCTTCCTGAAGGTCTTTGCTGTAAGTTAGTGGAAGAGATTTAAGCAAGTTAAGCATAGATGATAGATTTCCTGAAATTGTCGAAGATTTTGCTCTAATTAATTCAGCGCCATCAGGATTTTTTTTCTGAGGCATAATTGAAGAACTCGACATTAATTGGTCTCCGATTTTAAAGAAACCCACTAAATCGGAATTATAAAGAGTAATTTCCTCGGCTAACCTTGATAAGTGAACAGCCAATAAGGATGAACTAGATAAAAAATCTACCACAAAATCTCGATCAGAAACTGTATCCAATGAATTTTTTGTAGGTTTTTTAAAGTCAAGTATTTTTGTTGTTTTGTTTCTATTAATTGGAAAATTAGTTCCCGCTAAGGCTCCTGCACCAAGCGGATTTTCGTTCATTCTTCTAAAAGAGTCGCTAAATCGATTCGTATCCCTGTTAAACATTTCAAAGTACGCCATAAAAAAATGTCCAACTGATATTGGCTGCGCAGTTTGCAGGTGAGTAAGGCCTGGAAACGTAATCAAAATATTTTTACTTGCAACCTGTAGTAACGCAGATTTCAGTTTTTTTAATTTTTTTGAAATCAGTATATTATCTTTTTTCATCCACAATTTTAAATCTGTTACTACTTGATCATTTCTAGATCTACCAGTATGTAACCTTTCAGCGGCATCACCAATAAGCTCTTCTAGTCTACTTTCAATATTCATGTGGATATCTTCAAGATTATTATCAAATATAAATTTATTATTTTTAATTTCAGTCCTAATTTTTTTTAATCCGGAAATAATTTTTTTTGAGTCTTTATTAGAAATTATTTTTTGAGACGATAGCATCGTAGCGTGTGCAATCGATGCTTCAATATCCTCTTCAAATAAAAATTTGTCATTTTCCAAAGACGAATTAATATTTATAAAAGACTCACTCGATTTTTTATTAAATCTATCTCTTAACTTATTTTTTTTAATGGACATTTTACTAAAACTATTTATTTCTCAAATAATGATGATTTCTTTATGCAGTAGATTTATAATTTTGATGGTATATGCCACAATCCTTATCTTTTGCAACAGTTTATATACTTCAAATTCACACGCGAATGAGTTGATAATAGAAAAAAAACAAGGTTTTTTGAGTAAATTCGAAGATATCAATAGCAATGATGTCACTTTAAATGATTTTAATGGCAAGTTGCTTTTAATTAATCTCTGGGCAACATGGTGTGAACCTTGCAAAGAAGAAATGCCATCACTCGATAGATTGCAACAAAAATATGATAAACAAGATTTTCAGATACTTGCAATAAGCGTTGATCGTGGGCCGAAGAAAAAGTCAGTAAATTTTTTTAATGAATACGAAATCCAAAATATAGATTTATTCTTTGACGATAAAAATAATATACCACGAGAAGTAAGAGCAGCAGGACTGCCATTTTCATTTTTTATTGATCAAGAGGGAAATCAAATAGCAAAGTTTATTGGTCCAACTGAATGGGACAGTAACTACTTTCAAGATTATATTGATAGTAATTTATAAATAATTATAAGGCTTGTTCTAATTCGGGAAGAACTTGAAACAAGTCTGCTACCAAACCATAGTCTGCCACATCAAATATAGGTGCTTCTTCATCTTTATTTATGGCAACTATAATTTTTGAGTCTTTCATGCCAGCCAAGTGCTGGATCGCTCCAGATATTCCGACCGCTATGTACAGTTCGGGTGCTACAACTTTACCAGTTTGTCCGACTTGATAATCATTTGGAACAAAGCCTGCATCAACGGCAGCTCGAGATGCTCCAACAGCAGCTCCAAGTTTTTCAGCTACTTTATCCAAAAGTTCAAAGTTTTCTCCATTTTGCATTCCGCGTCCACCTGAAATAATTGTCTTTGCAGAAGTAAGTTCTGGCCTATCAGATTTTGTTAGCTCTTCGCCCACAAATTCTGAAATTGATGGAATATTCTCAGCATTTATCTTTGCAACCTCGCATTCAGCAGAGTCAGTTGTTGCAGCTTTGAAAGCAGTTGGTCTAACCGTGAGAACTTTCTTTGCATCAGATGTTTGTACAGTTGCAATAGCGTTACCAGCATAAATTGTTCTAATAAATGTATCTGCACTTTCAACAGCAACGATCTCCGATATTTGAGAGACATCAAGTTTTGCAGCAAGTCGAGGCATCACATTTTTACCAGTTGTTGTTGCTGCAGCCAAAAAGTAGTCATAATCGCCGGCAATATTAAAAATAACTTGAGTAAGTTTTTCAGCCAAAACATTATCAAATGCCGCATCATCCAAGTGGAGTAATTTACTCAATCCATTAATTTTTGAAGCCTCCTCAACAGCTTCATCAATATTTGAGCCCACAATAAGTCCGTGAACATCGCCTTCAATTTGAGACGCTGCTGTTATCGCTTTTAAACTTTGATCGCTGACTTTTCCGTTTGCATGCTCGATATAAAAAAGTGATGTCATATAACTCCTGCCTCATTTTTTAATTTTTCTACAAGATCTCCAACATTCTCGACTTTGATTCCAGCCTGACGCTTTGGAGGTTCAATAACTTTTAAAATACTTACTCTAGGTGTAACATCAACTCCATAGTCTTCAGGAGATTTTTGATCAATTGGCTTCTTTTTTGCTTTCATTATATTGGGCAGAGAAGCATACCTAGGTTCATTCAATCTTAAATCGGTGGTAATAATAGCGGGCATATTCAGATTTACAGTTTGTAAACCTCCATCTATTTCTCTGGTGACTTTAACCTTGTCGCCGTCGATTTCAACTTTTGAAGCAAAAGTTCCTTGAGGCATATCTGTTAGCGCAGCAAGCATCTGACCAGTTTGATTGTTATCTCCATCAATCGCTTGCTTTCCGGATATCACTAGTCCAGGTGACTCGTTTTCACAAATTTTTGCTAGAATTTTTGCAATTGAAATAGGCTCAACTTTTTCTTCTGTGAGCACATGTATTCCTCGGTCAGCTCCCATTGCAAGAGCCGTTCGAATAGTTTCTTGACAAGATTGATTGCCGATTGAAACAGCGATGATCTCTTCAGCTTTACCAGCTTCTTTTAATCTAATTGCCTCTTCAACTGCAATTTCACAAAAGGGGTTCATAGACATTTTTACATTCTCAGTTTCAACACCAGTTTGATCAGATTTAACTCTGATGTTAACGTACGGATCAATAACTCTTTTGACAGGGACTAAAATTTTCATGATTTATGTGTTATAATATCTTTTTTAGTTGAGTAAACATAAATTATACATTCTTACCAGGTTTCCACAAAATATCTTTTTTGCCATTGTTGTTTTCAACTCTCGATAAAACAAAAAATAAATCAGATAACCGATTGATATATTTAATTGCTTCTTCGTTGACCTCTTCTTTTTTTGCAAGTGCGACAATCTGAGTTTCAGCTCGGCGCGTTACAGTTCTTGCGTTGTGTAAAAATGCCGCAGACTGAGACCCTCCCGGTAGCACAAAAGAATTAAGAGGTGCTAACTTTGCGTTATATTTGTCAATTGTTTTTTCAATTCTTGTAACCTGCTTGCTTGTAACGCGTAGCGGTTTATATTTTGGTTTTTTTTCAACTGGAGTTGCGAGATCAGCACCTAAATCAAATAAGTCATTTTGTATTTCTGAAATTATTTTTTTCAGAGATGATTTGGCACTCGTGTTTAAAATTCCAAGTATAGAATTCAGTTCATCGACAGTCCCATATGCTTTTATTCTTATATTATCCTTAAATACACGTTTGCCAGATACTAGCCCTGTCTTGCCTTTATCACCGGCCCTTGTATAAATTTTATTGAGTTTTACCATTAAGAACTAGTTGAAAAGTAAAGAGCACTCATAATTATTACAATCGCAATAAACTGCAGAGTAATTCTAAGTCTCATAAGTTTATTTGAGTACTTTTTATTAAAATCTCCACCTTTAAACATAGCGTAAATACCTGTTCCTAAAACCGCTAAAACAGCAAGAAGTGATATAGGAATTAATAAGTAATATAAAAAACCTGGCATATAAAATTAAGCAGGGTTCGTAGAAACAAGTCGACGTGTTACAATGTCGGCCTGTATCTCTGCAGTTCCTTCAAATATATTTAAAATTCTGGAGTCACATAAAATTCTACTTATTGGATACTCAAGCGCAAACCCATTACCTCCATGAATTTGGACTCCGTTATCTGCGCATGCCCAAGCAACTCTAGCAGCCAACATTTTTGCCATTCCTGCTTCCAAATCGCATCTGTGTCCTTTATCTTTTTCTCTTGCAGCATAATAAGTTAATTGTCTTGCAGCCATAATCTCAGTAGCCATAGAAACAATTTTCGATGCATTTCTAGGTTTGTCATACAGCGAACCGCCATTTGTATCTAGCCTATCTATTGCGTATTGCATTGCAGTTTCAAAAGCTGATTGTGCTACACCCAGTGCTCTAGCTGCAGTTTGTATACGAGCTGCTTCAAAAGTTTCCATCATTTGTTTGAAGCCATTTCCTTCTTTTTCACCAAGTAAATTTTCTTTTTTAACTTTAAAGCCGTCAAAAGCCATTTCGTACTCTTTCATGCCTCTGTAGCCTAAAACCTCGATTTCGCCACCACTAATTCCCTCATCAGGGAACATATTATCGTCATCACCCCTCTGTTTTTCAGCAAGGAACATTGATAAACCTTTGTAGCCTTTTTCATCAGGGTTTGTGCGTGCTAATAACATCATCACGTCACTTCGAGCTCCATGTGTAACCCATGTCTTGTTTCCTGTGATTGTATAGTGCTCTCCATTTGCAACTGCCCTTGTTTTGAATGAGCCCATATCAGATCCTGAATGAGGTTCGGTTAAAACAGCACATGGAAGCATTTCACCAGATGCAATTTTCGGTAAATATTTATTTTTCTGATCTTCGGTGCCACCTGTAATCAATAATTCGGCAGCTATATCGCCGCGTGTACCAAGTGAGCCAATGCCAATATAACCCCTTGCAAGTTCCTCAGTTACCACACAGTCAACAAATCTTGTCATTCCAAGTCCACCGTATTCTTCAGGTATCGTCAGACCAAATACACCAAGTTCAGACATTTTTTCAATTACAGACATCGGAATAAGGTTATCTTTAAGATGCCATTCATGAGCGTTTGGCGTCACATCATCTTCAACAAATTTTCTAAATTGTTCTTGAATTATTGATGTAGTTTCATCTAGGCCGCTATTACCAAAGTTTTTACTTGTAAATCCATCTTTTAATAATTGAGCAAGTTTCATGCGATCTGCAGTACTATTGCCATTCAAAATCAGATCATTAAATTCTTCGGTTCCTGTTTCTTGAAAGAGACCATTTTTTAATCCTAAATCTTGAGGACGAACATACTCAAGTTGTGACATTGGTATCCCAGATTTAATTTGCGCACAGTATTCCGAAAAAGTAATTTGCAAAATTAATTGCTCTGTTTCATTAAACGTTCCGGTCGAGTCTAGGTTTGAGGCCCAATTAACCATTTCTTTCAAAGTAGCTCTATATGCAGCAACCCAAGATAAGCCATGTGCAGCATGTTGTTCCCTATCTAGATTATCACGAGATAATTTTCCATTAACAATTAACTCACCTCTTACATGTTGCAGGGCAGCATCGTAATACTTATCGACAGTAATAAGGGATTTTTGACATTTAGAAATTAGTTCGTGCATGTTTAACTTTCTAGTTTAGAGATTTTTGTCCTTCTTTTGCAGCGCCAACAAGGACAGCCATATTTCCACCTTTATGTTCATTGTTAAGCATCTTTTCATGAGCATCAGGAATATTGTTCCATGCAAAAAGCTCTGACATACAAGGATCTAATGTGCCGTCAATAACAAGTTCATTTGCTGCATTCGCTTGCTTTGAATTTCCAAAGTGTGAACCCTGAAGTCTTTTACTTTGCATCCAAAGGTATCTAGCATCTAATGTGAGATTATATCCTGTAGTACCAGCACAAATAACAACCATTCCTCCTGGTTTTACTACAAAACATGAAACAGGAACGGTAGTTTCGCCCGGATGCTCAAATACCATGTCAACATTATTACCCTTACCTGTAAATTCCCATAAGGCCTTTCCAAATTTTCTAACTTCTTTCATATAGTTTGCATATGTTTCAGCGTCATCAATGTCAGGATGTTCACCCCAACAATCAAAATCTTTTCTGTTTAGAACGCCTACAGCTCCTAGATCTTTTACATAATCAATTTTAGAGTTATCAGAAACAATACCAATTGGTTTAGCGCCAACAATTTTTGCAAGTTGCACTGCCATGCTTCCAAGGCCTCCTGATGCGCCCCATATTAAAACAAACTCACCCGGCTTTAATTCATTGGGAGCGTGGCCAAATAGCATTCTATATGCAGTTGCGAGGGTTAACATATAACAACCACTTTCTTCCCAAGATAAATTTGGTGGCTTACGTAAAACTTGGTGCGCTTGAACAGCTGTGAATTGAGCAAAGGTTCCATCAGCTGTTTCGTAACCAAAGACCTTATTTGTTTTCGATATCATTGGTTCACCACCATTAACCTCAGCATCCTCATGATCCCACTGCATACCATGAATGATTACCTCATCGCCTACTTTCCATTTTTTTACGCCAGAACCAACTTTCCAAACAATTCCAGAACAATCAGAACCTGCGATGTGATAGTCTTTTTTAGTCATATCAAGCGTAGATACAGGTTTTCCAAGACCAGCCCAAACACCGTTGTAGTTTACACCCGCGGCCATTACAAATATCAAAACGTCATTGGATCCAACTTCAGGAACATCAAATTCTTCTTCTTTAAATGATTGCATTGGGTTTCCATGACGATCTCTTCTGATTACCCATGCGTGCATTTTCTTAGGGACAAAACCAAGAGGTGGAACTTCACCTATTGCATAAATGTCTTTTTCTTCAGTGGTCATAAATCTGCTCCTGTAGTGTAATTTATATAAAACTAATGTTTCTTTTTTCTAGGTTTATAGCCATTTTAGCTAGATTAGTATATACATTTTAAACAAAAGGATTTAATAAAACCAAAAAAAAACGTTGAAAAACAATGGATAAACCTTGGCTCATAAGAACTTACGCAGGACATTCGTCTGCCAAAAAGTCAAATGAACTCTATCTTAAGAACCTATCAAAAGGTCAAACAGGTATCTCAGTAGCGTTCGATTTACCTACTCAAACTGGGTATGACAGTGATCACATTCTCGCTAAAGGGGAGGTTGGCAAAGTTGGTGTTCCAATCTGTCATATTGGCGATATGAGATCGCTCTTTAATCAGATTCCATTAGATAAAATGAATACATCAATGACCATAAATGCTACAGCTGCATGGTTGCTGAGTTTATATGTAGCCGTTGCAGATGAACAGGGCATAGACAGAAATAAATTACGGGGAACAACTCAAAACGATGTTTTAAAAGAATATCTCTCAAGAGGAACATATATTCTTCCACCTGACCCAAGTTTAAAAATAATATCTGACGTGATTACTTTTACTTTTAAAGAAATGCCAAATTGGAATCCAATCAATGTATGTCCTTACCATTTAGTTGAAGTAGGCGCAACTCCTGAGCAGGAATTAGCTTTTGGTCTTTCAATTGCAGTTGCGTATCTCGATAAAGTTAAAACCTCAAATGTGTTATCAGAGGAAGAATTTGAAAATGTAGTAGGTCGCATAAGCTTCTTCGTTAATTCTGGAATCAAATTTATTACTGAGATGTGTAAAATGAGAGCATTTGTATCTTTGTGGAATGAAATTACAAAAGAGAGATATGGTGTTAAGGATCCTAAAAACAGAAGATTTAGATATGGCATGCAAGTAAACAGTCTTGGATTAACTGAGCAACAACCTGAGAACAACGTATATAGAATATTAATTGAAATGCTAGGCGTCGTTCTCTCAAAGGATGCAAGAGCAAGAGCAGTTCAGTTGCCAGCTTGGAATGAAGCAATGGGATTGCCAAGACCATGGGATCAACAATGGTCCTTAAGATTACAACAAATTGTTGCGTATGAAACAGATCTTCTACATTTTGACGATATATTCAATGGCTCTGAAGTAATTGATGAAAAGGTTAAAAATCTTAAAGAGACTGCGATGAAAGAATTTAATCACATTCAATCAATTGGTGGTGCAGTAGCTGCAGTTGAAAGTGGTTACTTAAAACAGGAATTGGTCAATTCTCAAAAAGAAAGGCTAAAAAGAATTAATGATAAAGAGCAAATCGTTGTTGGAGTTAATGAGTTTGTTGAGACTGAAGAGTCACCTCTTGTATCAAATGATGGAGGCATAGAAACAATTGATCCAAAAATTGAAAATGAACAAGTAAAAGCAGTTATTGATTGGAGACAAAACAGAGATCAAAAACAGGTTGATAGCGCTTTAAATCAATTAAGCGAAGCAGCAAAATCTGGAGAAAACATAATGGAAGCTTCTATTACAGCTGCAAAAGCAGGTGTAACAACAGGTGAATGGTCTCAAATACTTCGGGATGTTTTTGGTGAGTTCAAAGCACCGACTGGTATAACTAATATTCAACCATCCAATAATGACGATTACAGCCCAATACGTAAAAGAGTTGAGTCATTGTCAGATAAGATGGGAAGAAGAATTAAATTTCTTGTAGGCAAACCTGGCCTTGACGGACATTCTAGTGGAGCTGAACAAATTGCTGTAAGTGCGAGTGATTGTGGAATGGATGTTTTGTACGAAGGAATTAGATTAACACCAGAACAAATAGTAAAATCATCTGTTGAAGAAGATGTACACATCATCGGACTTTCTATTCTATCTGGTTCTCATGTGCAGCTTGTCGAGGAAATTATGAATGAAATGAAAAAAAATAAAGTAGATGATATCCCGGTAATTGTAGGAGGTATAATTCCAACAGAAGATGAAAAGATCTTAATTAAAAATGGAGTTCAAGCAGTTTATACTCCAAAGGATTATCAGCTGAAAGATATAATGAGTGACATTGTGAGCATTGTTGAGAGAAAAGTATCTTAATGCCAATCTTAAGTGGACCAGTTTTAGAACCCCAAGACTCTTCAAAGCCATCAAAACTTGTAATATTTTGTCATGGATACGGCGCAGATGGCAATGATCTGATTGGCCTTGCTAATTATATTCAGCCTCAAATGCCCGATGCAGTTTTTTTATCACCTAATGCACCTGAAAAATGTGGATTAAACCCAATGGGATATCAATGGTTTGATTTTCAATCGGGTGATCCTGCAACTATTTGGAAAGGTGTGTTAAATGCAGCTGATACACTTAATGGTTATATTGATGAACAACTTAAGAATTATGAGTTAAGTGATGATAATTTGGCGCTCGTAGGTTTCAGTCAAGGCACAATGATGAGTTTACATGTCGGCCTTAGAAGAAAAAATTCAATGAGAGCAATTGTTGGCTTTTCAGGAAGGTTAATTGCTCCAGAACTTCTTAAAAATGAATTAAAGTCAAAACCTCCAATTTATCTAATTCATGGAGATATGGACCCTATGGTTCCTTATCAAGAAACTATTGAAGCTGAAAAAAAATTATCACAATTGAGTATAGATGTTAAGGCTCATATTTCTACAAACACTCAGCATTCAATTGCTCAAGACGGATTAGATATAGCTATTAAATTCTTAGTCGAAAAGTTCTCAAATTAAAATATTTTTTGAAATATTTATACAATTGCATATATTAATTAATAATGAGTATTGCAGTTCCTTTAGAAAAATGTCCAGCTTTGGTTCTAAATTCAGATTTCAGGCCTCTTAGCCATTATCCGCTTTCTCTCTGGTGTTGGCAGGATAGTGTAAAAGCTGTTGTTCTTGGAAGGGTAAATATTGTATCAAACTATGAAAGAGAAATTAGAAGTCCAAGTTTTCAAATGTATTTGCCAAGCGTTATTAGTCTAAAAACGTACATCAAGCCAAATAGAAATCCAATATTCTCAAGATTTAACGTTTTTTTGCGTGATAAGTTTAGTTGTCAATATTGTGGTTCAAAGAAAGATTTAACATTTGATCATCTTATACCTAGATCACACGGCGGTGAAACAACTTGGGAAAATATTGTAACAGCATGTTCAAGTTGTAACGTAAAAAAGGGAGGAAAACTTTTGAAAAACTCGGGTATGAAGCCTCTCAATATTCCAAAAGTACCTACAATGGCTGATTTAGATAAATGTGGCCGATCTTTTCCTCCTAACTTTTTGCATGAAAGCTGGATGGATTTCTTATATTGGGATATTCAACTAGAAAGATAATTAAATTCTCTCAGCCAAAAAAATAGCAGCTTTTGTTGTTTCGTTGATTGTTTTTCTTAAAACAGAATAACCAAAGGCTTCTCGCGACCCTTCATCAATAGCGGTATTTTTATGTTCAACTTCATCATCGCGAAATTTTACTAATTTTTTTCTTAATTCTTCGTCCACTCCCTCTAGTTGATCAATTTGTTTTTGATAATGTTTTTCAATAATTTCTTCAACTGCCTCAGTGCACACATAGGCTGCTTTGGGGCCCATGAGGGCAGTACCTACACCCATTGCATAAGCACCAATACCAAATAGGCCTTTAAGTTTTGTGGGTCTGATTTTTTTTTCTTTGGCGATATTGTCAAAAAAATCTAAATGTTCCTCTTCATCTTTAGCCATTTTCGATATTTGGTCAAAATCTTTCTTATTTTTTTGAAGTTTGAATATCATTTTCTGGCCCTGATATATTTGCTGAGCACCAAGCTCACCCGCCTGATCAACTCTAATAATCTTTTTTAAAATTTTTTCTTTAACGTTCATTTTTCAAAAATACAAAATACAAAGTTATAGATAATAGTAAAAATGTCATAATCAAGTTTGCCTCAGCTACCGAAATAAAATTAAATAAATAAGTAGGTTCGTCACATCTAATCAATGGAGTTTCATTAAGACTTTCTAAAAGTTTAGACTTGTCAGATAAATCAGACAAATTAGAGGTACATCCTGAATTTAAATTAACCAAGCCTCTTTCGACCAATACATGTCTTAAGGTATACAAAAATCCAAATAGTAAAATCAGAATTGAAGCATAGTTTGCGATCCTTTTAATTGTTGCTCTTTTTTCAAATTTAAAAATAATTGATGCTAGACCTATTATAATTAATAAATAGTAAGGATACCTTTCAACGAGACACATGTCACAAGGAGCCATATTAAATACGTATTGCAGTACGAATACTACAATTATTACTAATGCTGAGATAATAAAGTTGATGTTAATAAGACTCATAATTCTAGTATGTAATATATAAAATGCCTAAAATCACTAAAGTTATAAGAATAAATGAATATAAATTTATTCTTTTTTCAAATGATTCAAGTGCAATGCTTCCAAATCGATAGATTAAATAGCCTATAAGAAAAAATCTCACTGATCTTGAGATCACACTTCCAACTAAGAAAATAAAAAAATTAATACCTAAAAAACCACTTGTCAGTGTAACAATTTTAAAAGGAATAGGAGTAAAACCACCTATGAAAACGTAAAGGAAACCATAATTATCTATGTCATTAACAAATGAGTTAAATGACTCAACCAAATTTAAATTCTGAAGAATAAAATTTCCCACACTATTGAAGAAGTATACACCAATAAAATATGCAATTATCGCTCCAGTGATTGAGCCAAGAACTGAGAGTCCAGCAATTTTAAATATTTTCTTTTTGTCTAATGCCATCATTGGAACCATGAATATTTCTTGAGGGAATGGAAAAATAATTGCTTCAATTAACCCCATCAAAAAGATAAACGGATAAGCGAACTTAGTTTTTATAAAACGCTCACCAAGTGAGACAAAATACGCTTTTAAGTTATGATAAATTGAGATTAACATACCATTGCTAATATATATATTTGCATACATAATTCTACTAAGCCTTTATGACGAATATAAGTAAAGTATAATAAGTCTTTAAGAATGGGGATATGGCGGAATTGGTAGACGCGCCAGACTCAAAATCTGGTGCCTTCGGGCGTTCCGGTTCGACTCCGGATATCCCTACCAGTATTTTATATGAGAAAAAAAAAGATAAAGATAAATAAACTTGATTACATTAATCCGAAAGAAGTATTAATAAGATTTCAAGATAAAAGAAATTTAATTTTTTTAGATAGTGCAAATAAAACGATATCTGAAAATAATAGGTATTCCTATATTGCATTTGATCCTATCTACACCATAAAGTTCAATGCAAGCAAAAATTATTTAAATTCAAAAAAATTTGCAAGAATAAATAAATTAATATCAAGTTTTAAATCAAAAAAAATTAAATCATTACCAAAGTTTCAGTGTGGTTTAGCAGGCTATGTTTCTTATGAAGCAGGCCTTGCAAAGGAAAAGATTGAAAGTGCAAATCCATTAGAAAAAATATTGCCAAATTTATTTTTTGGTCTCTTCGATATAGTGATTGCTTTCGATAACAAATTGAAAAAAGCTTATCTTTTTTCAATTAATTTAGATAAAGAATTTAAAAGTGAGCTATCACATCAAATTCGATTACAAAATGCAAAAAACTTGTACTCGGTGCCGCGGATAAATAATCCAATTAACAAACTACTTGGTTTTCAGTGGAAAAAAGATTTTGATAAAAGAAAATATATTTCAAAAATTAATAAAATACTAAATTACATAAAAAATGGTGACATATTCCAAGCTAACTTCACTCAACGTTTTTTATCTAAGATTCCAAAAGACTATGATGTCGTTCGGTACTATTTGCATTATCGAAAAAATACAGAGACACCTTTTTCATGCTTAATTAGAAGTGAGGATTTTAATATATTTTCTTATTCACCTGAAAGATTTCTAAAATTAGAGAATAACAAAATTATGGTTTCGCCAATAAAAGGGACAATTGAAAGAGGTGAGAGTGAATTCGAAGATGCAAAATTAAAAGAACAATTATCTTCAAGTAAGAAGGATAATGCTGAAAATTTAATGATCGTTGACGTTTTGAGAAATGACATTTCTGAAGTCTGTAAACCTGGAACGGTAAAAGTTTCTCGTTTGGCTGAACTAGAAACCTATAACAATGTTCACCATCTTGTTTCTGATATTGAGGGTACATTATCTAAAGGTATGAATATATTTGATGTTATAAAACACTGTATGCCTGGAGGATCCGTAACTGGGGCACCAAAAGTAAGAGCAATGCAAATTATTTCAGAATTAGAAACTTTCAAAAGAGGTGTTTATTGTGGAGCTATAGGTTTCGTCTCATTTAGTGGTTATGCAGATTTTAATATCCCAATCAGAACCATTACTGTCAATAATGAAAAAGTATTTCTAAATTCTGGGGGAGGGATCGTAGCAGACTCAAAACCTCTAAAAGAATATAACGAACTGAATAAAAAAGTTGAGAATCTATTACAGATTAATAAAAAATCATTGAATAAGTTTATGTCTAAGAACAAACAAATATAATGAAAGTTTATCTCAATAATAAATTTATAGATGAAGAAAAAGCAACTATTAACATAAAAGACCGCGGTTTACTTTTAGGAGACAGTATTTTTGATACTTTATTATATAATAAAAATAAAATAATTTTATTTGATTTTCATTTTGCTCGATTTAATAAATCAATAAGAAATAATTATTTTAATTTCAATTTATCAAAAAAAAATTTACAAAATATAATTTTAAAATTAATAAAAAAAAATAATCTTTTAAACAACAAACTTTCAATAAGATATACATTGACCAGAGGCGATGCAAAGAGAAGAGGGTTAGATATTGAAAACAATCAAAAGTCAAATTTTCTCATTACTATTTCCAAATTAACCAGTAATCATACAACCATAAAGCCAGTGAAACTTAAAGTTTCAAAAATCAAAAGATTCTCAAATTCTTTGTTATCTAGGAATAAAACAAACAATTATTTTGAGAATATCCAATCAAAACTCATTGCGCAGAAAAATGGATATGATGACGCATTAATGCTTAACGAAAGTGACAAAATTTGCTGCTGCTCAAGCTCAAATATTTATTTTGTTAAAAAAAATAAAATTTTTACCCCTCCAATCAATGATGGTGCCTTAGATGGGACTGTAAGGCGTTTATTAATAGAAAAGAAAAAGGTTGAAGTTAGAAGCATATCATTGAATAATCTCTCCAGTGTAAGTGAAATATTTCTTACAAATAGCATGGGTTTGCGGCCAGTTAGTAAAATTAACAACCGTTCTTTCAAAAACGGGCCAATAACTAAAAAAATTACGGAATATTTGAATAAATTAGGTATTTAAAATGAGTGTTGTAAGTGCAGTTTCAAGAGAATTTAGTTATTTTAAGTTTTTTTTAAAATTAGTTGGACGATCAAGAAGTTTCGACAAAAAAAAATACACAACTGTAGCCGATATTATGGAGGAGCAGGTTGATAAAACTCCTGACAATATTGCCATCGAGTTTGAAGACAAGAAATACACATATCGTGAGATGGATGCTGAAGCGAACCAGATTGCAAACTGGGCAATTAATAAAGGTTATAAGACGGGAGATGTAATATCTCTTTTGATGGAAAATAAACCTGAGTATATATTTACATGGTTTGGACTTGCGAAGATAGGCGTTACAGTTGCTTGTCTTAACAATAATATAAAGAGTAAATCGCTTGCTCACTGCATTAAAAAATCAGAAAGTAAAAGTCTGATCATAAGTTCTGACTTAATGGAAAATCTTGCATCAGCTCAAGAATATATTGAAGGCAATTTAGATGTTTATGTAGCAGGTCAGGATGTTCAAGGTTATGAAACTTTAGATGGCTCACAAATTGAAAACAGTAAAGTAAGACCCGAAACTTCTTTGAGAGAAGAATTATCAAATAGTCAATCACTGTTTTATATTTATACAAGTGGAACTACAGGCATGCCTAAAGCCGCAAACTTCAGCCATCAAAAATTTTTAGTTGGATGTGGTCTGCAAATGTTTTCACTTGATATGAAACCCACTGATAAAACTTACATGGTCTTACCGCTCTATCATGCAACGGGTGGAGTTGTTGGTGTTGGTTCGACATTTTGTACTGGTGGCACATTAGTATTGAGAAAGAAATTCTCTGCTGCTAGTTTTTGGGAAGATTGTGTTAAACATGATGTAACAGTAATTACATATATAGGAGAACTGTTTCGTTATTTAGTAGCTACCAAGAAAAGTGAATACGAAACGAAGCATAAAATTAGAGGCATCTATGGTAACGGTCTCAGGCCTGAAGTTTGGAAGATAGTTCAAGAAAGATTTGGTATTGATAGGATTGTTGAGTTTTATGGGGCCTCAGAGGGAAATATTTCACTAACAAATGTTGACAGTAAGTTCGGTTCAATCGGCAGAATACCTCCATATTTAAAAAGTGTGTTGCCAACTAAAGTGGTTAAATTCGATGTAGAAAATGAGACGGTGATCAGAGATGAGAATGGTTTTTGCATAGAGTGCGAAGATGGAGAGGCTGGTGAGGCGATTGGGTTTATACCTGATGATGATAAGTTTACTGGTAAATTTGAGGGTTATACAGACAAAGAGGCAACAAAGAAAAAAATCCTTGAAAATGTTTTTGAAAAAGGTGATCGATGGTTCTCTTCTGGGGATTTGTTAAAAAAAGACAAGCAAGGATATTACTATTTCGTTGACCGTATCGGTGATACCTTTAGATGGAAATCTGAGAACGTTTCAACTAATGAGGTGAGTGAGGCCATTTCTTCATTTAAAGGTATTGATGAAGTTAACGTTTATGGAGTTGAAGTACCAAATCAAGATGGTAGAGCGGGTATGGCTTCCCTAGTTGTGAATGATGAATTCAAATTAGAACAGCTTTATGAATACCTGAGTGAGCAATTACCTGCTTATAGTGTTCCAGTATTTATTAGAATAAGTCCTGAAATAGAAAAAACAGGAACATTTAAGTATAAAAAAACTGATTTAGTTAAAGAAGGTTTTGATCCAACTAAAATCCAAGATCCTATTTATTTTGCTTCAGGTGATGAAAAAAAATATTTGAATCTAGATCAGGAGTCTTTTAATAAAATAAACAGAAGAGAAATAAGAGTCTAAAAAAGTCTTGCTAATATAGTATAAAATAATGAATTTTTAATTAAAATTCATAAGTTTAGATCTATATTCCCCATTATAAGATAATGAATATTAAAAAAAATAAAGAAATATTATTAATCTCGCCAAGAGGTTTTTGTGCAGGTGTTACACGAGCAATAGATACAGTAGTCGAAGTTTTAGCAAAGTTTGGACCTCCCGTTTACGTTAAACATGAAATTGTTCATAACAAGCATGTAATTGATGATCTAAAAGCAAAAGGTGCAATATTCATTGAGGATATTAACGATGCTCCTATTGATAAACCACTAGTTTTTTCAGCGCACGGTGTAGCAAAAAATATTTTAGATACGGCCAAACAAATTAATAAATATGTAGTTGATGCAACCTGTCCATTGGTTACAAAAGTTCATGTTCAAGCAATAAAATTTTACAATCTAGATTACAAAATAATTTTAATTGGTCATAAAAATCATCCAGAGGTAGAGGGAACACTTGGTCAATTACCCGCGGGCGGAATTGTGTTAATAGAAAATTTAGATGATATTCAAAATTTGAAGTTTGAAAATGAAGATAAACTTGCATATGTAACTCAAACAACACTTTCTGTTGATGATACGAAAGAAATTATAGATGCTCTAAAGAAAAAGTTCCCTCATATAAAATCATCGCCTAAGGAGGATATTTGTTATGCAACAACAAATAGGCAGAATGCTATTAAAGAGTATGCTCATGAATGTGACTCTTTCATTGTTGTAGGATCAAAAAATTCATCAAATTCAAATCGTTTAGTTGAAGTAGCAAAAAAATCTGGATGTGATCTTTCCGTGCTCTTAGAAAATGCAAGTAATTTAAATATTGATAATTATAAAAATCATCAAACTATTGGCCTTTCTTCAGGAGCTTCTGTGCCAGATATACTTGTTCAAGATGTTATTTCTAAATTTAGAGAAGTATTTGAAATTAATGTTAAAGAAGTTGGTGCAGGTGAAGAAAATATAAGTTTTAAATTACCAAGAGGGATTTAAATTGAATTTAAACAATCTTAGCTGGAAATATAGTAATCCACATATCTTGGAATTTAAAGTTGTCAGTGATGACATTGATATTCTTGGCCATGTTAACAATAAAGTATATTTAAACTGGTGTGAACGTGTCAGCTGGGATCACTCGGCAAAATTAGGTATAACCCCTGATACTTATAAAAAAAATCAATGTGCATGTGTTGTTATTAGAAGTGAAAATAATTTTTCTGGATCACTTTTCATTGATGATGAAATTGCAATTTCAACATGGATTACAAAGACTGATAAAAAAGTTAGATTGAGCAGATTTTTTCAAATAATAAACATTGCAAAAAATCATACTGTGTTTACCTCAAATGTTGACTATGCGTGTGTGAGTCTTATTAATTTTAAGCCTGTAAGAATGCCAGAAATTTATAAAAATAGTTATGAAGTTACTTGTGATGTTTAAATTAAGAAATGCCACTATTGATGATATAAAAGATATCATTTTGATTAATGAAGATGCTGTACCAGCTGTGAACTCCGTATCACATGAAGAGTTTTTAAATTTTTATGAAAAAAAAACTTATTTTAAGGTAGCTATCAATAATGATAATAATATTTGTGGGTTTTTACTTGTTTTACCATCTGGACTTGATTATCAGAGTTTAAATTATAAGTGGTTTACTGAGAGATATAGTGAGTTCGCGTATATTGATAGAATTGCTATATCTAGTAAATTTAGAGGATTGGGTATAGGCAAAAGTCTGTATCTCGATCTCGAAAGATCACTAGATAAATATAATATGATTGCATGCGAATTTAACATAGAACCTCCAAACCCAATTTCTAAAAGTTTTCATGAAAATTTAAATTATAAGAATGTTGGCTTTCAGTTTACTGAAAACAATACAAAAAAAGTTTCATTAATGGTCAAAAATATATAATGAGTTCAAATTTCGTAGATGTGCTAGTAATTGGAGGAGGAGTTATTGGATTAGCAATAGCTAAAAATTTTGCTGCTAAAGGTCGTGAAGTCATTGTATTGGAAAAAGAAAATACTTTTGGTTCTGTTACTAGTTCAAGAAACAGCGGAGTCATTCATGCGGGAGTTTATTATGACAGGGACTCGATGAAGGCTAAATTTTGTGCCGATGGAAATCGTAGAATGTATGAATATTGTAAAAAATTTAATGTGCCTCATATTAATACAGGAAAGTTCATTGTTGCAACATCTTTCAATGAAATTCCTAAACTCGAGGAAATTTTCTCCAAAGCAGAATATAATGGCGTTGAAGGAATAGAAAGAGTAACAGGAAATTACGTTACCAGCAAAGAGCCTTTAGTCGAATGTATTGAGGCATTATTTGTGCCATCATCAGGCATTGTTGATCAAAACTCTCTCATGAGGTCTTATCTTGGTGAATTGGAGGAAAGCTCCGGCAATATTGTTTTTAATTCACAATTCTTACGTTCCGAAATTCATGGTGAGAAATATTGTTCTACTGTGCTGAGTGATGGAGAAGAAATAATTATAGAATCGTCAGTTATAATAAATGCTGCTGGTCTAAACGCTGAAAATATTGCAAATAACATTCTACCCTTAGATAAAAAATATATTCCCAAAACATATTTCGCCAAAGGTAATTATTTCGAAACAGGAAAAGACCTAAAGATTCGACATCTAATTTACCCTATACCAAATGATGCAAGTCTTGGTTTACATTTGGGATTAGATTTAGGAATGCAAGTTAGATTTGGACCTGATGTTGAATGGGTAGATGAAATTGATTATGAAGTAAAAAAAGATAGACAAGTTTTGTTTCATAATGATGTCATAAAATATATTCCCTCAATTAAAATTGAAGATCTTAAAGCCGGATATTCAGGTGTAAGACCAAAACTTAAGAATAAAGGCGAGGGTAAAAGTGACTTTTCAATTCAAGGAGAAAAGGCACATGGTATTAAGAATCTTGTTAACTTATTTGGAATGGAATCGCCTGGGTTGACTTCTTCACTTGTTATTGGAGAATACGTTACCAATATGGTAAGTTAAAAGAGGAACTCTTTCTTTTGTGAATTTGATATATACGATTTCATCTTCATCATAGCACCTTTTTCTATCTGTCTTACACGTTCTTTGGAAATTTTTAATTCCTTGCCTAGTATATCTAGTGTTTTAACTTCCTCTGAAAGGTGCCTATCCTTTATTATTTTCACTTCTCTTTCATCAAGTATCTCTAAAGTTTGTTTTATTAAGTCTTTTTTAAAATTTACTTGATCCTTTTCAAATACCTTATCATCAGGTCTTGCATCTTCATCCTCAATGAGTTCCATAAACTCACTTTCACTTTCGTCATTAATTTTATGATTGAGAGAACTATCGTTTTGGCTAATTCTGCTGTCCATTTTTATGACGTCAGAAGTTGAAATATTTAAATCATTAGCAATACCTTGCGCGGTTCGGAAATCAATCGATCCATGTTCCGTTTGATGAATTTTCTGTTTTAGCTTTCTAAGACTAAAAAATAGACTTTTCTGTTTTGAGGTAGTTGCGATTCTGACTAATGACCAATTTTTAAGAACAAAATCTTGAATTGATGCTCTTATCCACCATCCAGCATAAGTTGAAAATCTAACTTCTTTATCCAACTCAAATCTTTCTGCAGCTTTCATTAGACCTATATTGCCCTCTTGAATGAGGTCACTTAAATTAAGACCATAGTTCTTATACTTAACAGCGAAAGCAATAACCAATCTGATGTGAGATTGGGTTAGTTCGTGCAATGCCTTTTCATCTTTGTTTTTGATCCATTTTTTCGCTAAAACCTTTTCATGATTCTCTTCAAGCAAAGGGATCGACATGGCCTTTTTAACAAAGGTTTTCATTTCATTAGTATCATCAAAACTTGACATGCATGCAAAATACAAATTCAATGTAAAAAGACAATTTGAATCTTCAATTTTGAGGGGATAAAAACTGCCAATGTGGCTTAATTTAACATGAAAGACATTGTAAAATATGAAGATTTTGAAAAAATTGAGATCTTAGTAGGTACTGTTTTAGACGTAAAAATAAATGAAAAGGCTAGAAAACCGGCTTATGTACTAAAAATAGATTTTGGTGAAAAAGTTGGTATTAAACAAAGTTCAGCTCAAATAACAAACTATTCAATTGAAGAGCTTATTCAAAAACAAATTATTGCAGTATGTAATTTTGAGAAAAAAAATATCGCAGGTATTGAGTCAGAGGTATTAATTCTAGGCGCAATAAATGAAAATAAAGAGGTGATCTTGCTTCATCCACAACAAAAAGTAGATAATGGATCGAACATTTGCTGACTAATATTGGCGCGCTCGAGATGATTCGAACATCCGACCCCAGGATTAGGAATCCTGTGCTCTATCCTGCTGAGCTACGAGCGCATAATTAAAGATTTTTTCAAAAAGAAAAAAATTTTTATTTTATTTTAATTAATATTAATAAAAAAAAATAAATTTTTATTACTATAAAAAAATCTAATAACTATAAGTATTTAAATACATTTACTAACAATTTAAAATACATTGAAAAAAAAATTTAAAATTCAAAAAATTCAAAAAACAGCGAAAAATTGACAGTTTTTCATAAAAGTTTAATCATTGTATTAGAACGAATCAATTTTGATTCATCTACTAACCTCTAACTAAACCCAAACGGGGGGAGATAATTATGGAGGAACTAAAAGTGATCTTTGCGAAAGCAAGGAAAAAAGCTAAGAAAAAAGCAGCGCCTAAGAAAAAACGTAAAGCTGCTAAAAGGAAGCCAGCTAAGAAAAAAGCTGCTCCTAAAAAGAAAAAGCGTAAAGCAGCTAAAAGGAAGTCAGCTAAGAAAAAAGCAGCTCCTAAAAAGAAAAAAAGGAAAGCCGCTAAGAAAAAAGCCGCTCCTAAAAAGAAAAAGAAAGCTGCTAGAAGAAAAAAAAGAAGATAATTAGCATTGATTAATCAATGCTTTTTTTTTGCGCCCTTAGTTCAAAGAACTAGGGGCGTTTTTTAATTTATCTCTACCAAGAATCTTATCGACTTTTTTTATTGCATTGTCTTCAGTGATTTTAAGTCCAGCAATCACTTCTCTCAAAAATCGATCATAAGATAATTCAAAAAGTTGACGCTCACTATAAGATTGCTCTATTTGATTATTTGCTCTGTTTAGATCTCTAACGACTTCAGCAATCTGTTCAATATCACCTGAGTTAATTTTAAGGTCATATTCCTGAGCCCTTCTACTCCACATTGTTCTCTTTATTTTTGGTTTTTGAGAAAGGATTTTTAATACTGTTTGAATTTTAGATGGTTTAGATACTTTTCTTAAATTAAGCGACTTTGCCTTTTCAACTGGAACTCTCAAAATTAATTTATCTCGTACAAACTCTATCACATACATTTCTAGTTTTTGTCCAACGACCTCTCTTTTTTCAATATCTATGACCTGGCCTACACCGTGTGTTGGATAAACAACATGATCCTTTGTATTAAATATTTTTTTAACTTTTTTTTCTTTAATGGTCTTTATTTCTAAAAACTTTTTAACTTTTTTTGCTTGATAATGAGAAGGATTAATAATTCGATTATTAACTTTTTTGTCAGATTGTGGAGGAAGTTTAGGCTCTATAAATTTCTTAACTTCTTTTGTCTTTTTAACAACTTTTTTTACTTGTTTCTTTTTTGGAGTCTTCCTTACTGAGATTTTCTTTTTTACAACTTTAGTTTTTTTTGTTGCAGTTTTCTTTTTTATAATTTTCTTTTTGGCGACTTTACTGACTTTTTTCTTTTTTTTCATAGAATTACCTAACCTCCAGATTTTTCGGAAAAATATTTATCATATTTATTTTCTTCACTCTCATACGTTTTTGCATCAGTAGGAGAGTCCTTCTTCATAGTAATGTTTGGCCATATTTCTGAAAACTTTTGATTTACTTCTAACCATTTTTCATCTTTATCATCTGTATCAGAGATGATTGCATCAACAGGACACTCTGGTTCACATACACCACAATCTATGCATTCATCAGGATTAATTACTAACATATTTTCTCCTTCGTAGAAACAATCAACCGGACATACCTCTACGCAATCAGTATATTTGCATTTTATGCATTTTTCATTAACTAGGTAGGTCATTTTAAACTATTGTGAGAGTTTTTTCTTTATTTCACCAACTTTAAAGTCATCGATATATAGAAGACCAGATATTTTACGTACCAAAGCATTTTCATAATCATCAATTCTGCCGTCTGCTATTACAATCTTCCATATCATTTCAATTATCATTATTTTTTCATCGTCAGTTAGTAAGCTATTAATTTTTGACGTAAATTGGTGAATATCATTTGCGTTATAAACAAGTTCATAAGAAGCCTCATAAAGTTTATTTAATTTATCGTTATCTAAATTATAAAAATTACGAAGCAATTCTAATATCTCATCTTTTTCAATCTCATCAAATTCACCATCGTGCAGAGCAGTAGTAACCATCAACGATGCAACAGCTAATTGTGATGTCTCAAACTCTTCTTCTTTGACATCTTTATTATCTGAAAATAGCGTTTTGAATTTATCTAACATAATAACATATTTGTATATTAGAATTTAAAGAGTACTAAATCTGGTGTCCATTATAGAACAAAAGGTGTAAATTATATGTCCGAATCACCAACTTAGAATGTTCTTTAAATATTCTAATTTTTTTTATTTCTAATTAACTATATATATCACTTAATCAAAATTTGAAAGTTTCAATAAAAATGACTAATAAATCAAATAATGGCTTTAATACATGGCAAAAAAGTTTCGAAAAAGAAACTAAGAAAAACTTTAATGATGCAAAATCAGAGACTGATGAAGGAATAGATATTAAGCCAGTATACACTAAAGACGACATAGAAAACTTTTCATTTGTCGAGAATAACTCTCTTCCTGGCCAATGGCCTTATACAAGAGGTCCAAAAGCGTCAATGTATACAAATAGACCTTGGACGATCAGGCAGTATGCAGGATTTTCAACAGCTGAAGAGTCGAATGAATTTTATAAAAAAAATTTAGAGTCTGGTCAAAAGGGTCTATCAGTTGCTTTTGATTTGCCAACCCATAGAGGATATGACTCAGATGATGATTTGGTAATGGGGGATGTGGGTAAAGCTGGTGTAGCAATAGATACTGTTGAAGATATGAAAATTCTTTTTAATAATATTCCCTTAGATCAAATGTCTGTGTCAATGACTATGAATGGTGCTGTTTTACCAGTACTTGCATCATTTATTGTTGCGGGAGAAGAACAGGGCGTTGATAGAAGTTTACTATCAGGAACAATTCAAAACGACATTTTAAAAGAGTTTATGGTGAGAAATACATACATATATCCTCCTGAGCCATCAATGAAGATTGTTGCTGATATAATAGAATTTACTTCAAAGGAGATGCCTAAGTTTAATTCTATTTCAATTTCTGGTTATCATATGCAAGAAGCAGGTGCTGATAATGTCCTTGAATTAGCTTACACTTTAGCTGATGGAATGGAATATGTAAGAGCAGCAATGTCAAAGGGTCTTGATGTTGATGATTTTGCACCAAGGCTCTCTTTCTTTTTTGCAATCGGAACGGACTTTTTTATGGAGATTGCTAAACTCAGGGCTGCAAGAACATTGTGGGCAAAGATCATGAAAGATTTTGGAGCTAAAAATGAAAGATCTCTTATTTTAAGAACACACTGTCAAACATCTGGTGTATCCCTAACTGAGAAAGATCCTTATAATAATATTATAAGAACATCTTATGAGGCCTTATCTGCTATACTTGGAGGAACACAAAGTTTACACACAAACTCCTATGATGAAGCAATTGCTTTACCAACAGACGAATCTGCAAGAATTGCAAGAAATACTCAATTGATACTTCAAAATGAAACTGGTGTAACAAAAACCGTCGATCCTCTTGCAGGGTCATATTTTGTTGAAAACCTAACTGAAGAATTATCAAAAAAAGCATGGGATATTATTACAGAAATTGAAGAATTAGGTGGAATGACCAAAGCTGTAAAAGCAGGTATTCCTAAATTAAAAATTGAAGAGTCTGCAACTAAGAAGCAAGCTAAGGTCGATAGTGGATCCAGGGTTGTGGTTGGAGTAAATAAATATAAAAATCCGAAAGAGCCTTCAGTTGATGTGAGAGTAATTGATAATAATCGCGTTCGAGATGATCAAATAAAGAAAATCCAGGCAATAAAAGAGTCACGTGATACAACAGCTGTCGAAAAAGCGCTTGCTAATTTAACAAATGCTGCAAAAGATGAAACAAATCTTCTAGCGCCTTGCATAGAAGCCATTAAATTAAGAGCAACGGTTGGAGAAGTTTCAAAGGCATTAGAGCAAGTATATGGTAGACATTTTGCAAAAAGCTTAAGTGTCTCGGGAGTTTATGGTAAACATTTTGAGGGCGATCAAGAATTTATGAAGGTAGAAAATAAAATTAAGGAATTTGAAAATTTAAATGGTAGGAGGCCACGAGTACTTGTAGTGAAGATGGGTCAAGATGGTCATGATAGAGGCGCAAAGATAGTTGCAACTTCGTTTGCCGATATGGGCTTTGATGTTGACATGGGTCCACTATTCCAATCTCCTAAAGATGTTGCTAAAGATGCTATCGAAAATGATGTTCATGCAATTGGCGTTTCAACTTTAGCTGCTGGCCATAAGACTCTTGTACCTGAATTAATGAAAGGCCTAAAAGAAATTGATCCTAAGTCAAAGATAATTGTTTTTGTGGGCGGGATAATTCCCGAACAAGATTATGAATTTCTATATGAAAACAATGTATCAGCCATTTTTGGTCCAGGTTCTAATATCATAGAGTCTGCCGAAAAAGTTATCGATTTAATTTCAGATAACTTAAGTAAAGTGTAGTCAATGGATTTAATTGATAATATTCTTAAGGGAGAACGCGCTGCCATTGCTAAAGCTATTACATTAGTAGAGTCTTCAAAGGAATCTGATCAACAAGTTAGCAGGCAGATGATCTCAGAATTAATTAAAAAGCCTGGCAAATCAATAAGAGTAGGTTTCTCTGGCCCGCCAGGAGTTGGAAAGTCAACATTCATTGAATCTTTTGGAAGTTATTTGGTTAGTCAAAATTACAAGTTAGGCATTTTAGCTATTGATCCATCCTCACAAATTACTGGTGGGTCAATATTAGGAGATAAAACTCGAATGGTAGAGATATCAAAAAACCCAAATACCTTTATAAGATCTACACCCTCAAGAGGTTCTTTAGGAGGTATCTCAATGGGAACTCGCGAAGCATCCATCATATTAGATGCTGCAGGTTATGACTTTATATTTATTGAAACAGTTGGCGTAGGACAATCGGAAATTGTTGCAAGTAATTTAGTTGATATATTCACCCTTATTGTAGGCCCCGGTTCTGGCGATGAGTTACAAGGAATTAAAAAAGGTATTACAGAGTATGCTGATATATTTATAGTCAATAAAAATGATGGCGAGTTGAAAATTGAAGCTTCTAAAACTGCCGCTGACTATAAATCAGCTCTGAGTTACTATAAGAAACTAGATGAGCTTGAAAAGCAGGTCTTATTAGTATCTGCGATTGAGCAAACTGGAATGGAGGATGTTATTAAAACAATTAATCAGATAATTGATCAAAATAAGTTAAAAGGGATATTTGAAGAGAGACGCGCTAATCAACTTGAATACTGGATAGAAGAAGAGGTAAAAAATATAATTACTTCAGATATAACAAAACGACTGTCAAGTAAGGGAAATATTTCAAAATACTCTGAAAAAGTAATGAAAAATGAAATGTCTATGTTTGAAGCAGTTGAAACAATAACAAAAGATACCCTTAAGTAATAATCATATTGACAATAATTACCAAAAACTTTACTTAAAACCTACTATGACAAAAGCGTGTGATTTATCTGGAAAAAAAGTACAATTCGGCAATAATGTGAGCAAAGCCAATAATAAGACAAGAAGAAAATTTAATGTTAATCTTCAGTCTGTAACTTTTAAAAGTGAGATTTTAAATAAGAATATAAGATTCTCTGTAGCTACTTCATCAATTAGAACAGTTTCTAAGTTTGGTGGTATTGATGAATTTTTAACTAAGACCAAAAGTAAGAATCTGTCTCAAAAAGCAAAGAGAGTACAACGTGCGATGAATAATGTGCAAAAAAAAGCTAGTTAATAGTTTGACGATTTAAATTATTTTCATTTTCTTCAAAAAGATCTACCAACTGCTCAGTCATTACATCTGCCAATTGTTCAGCATCAACAATTGTAACAGCTCTTTTGTAGTATCTTGTTACATCGTGACCAATTCCAACAGCAAGTAATTGTATTGAAGACTTAGATTCTATCCAATTTATCACACCTCGTAGATGTTTTTCTAAATAATTACCTGTATTTACTGAAAGTGTACTATCATCGACGGGCGCACCATCTGAAATAACCATTAATATTTTTCTTGCCTCATATCTTGCCTGAAGCCTTTTGTGTGCCCATAATAATGCTTCACCATCGATATTCTCTTTTAAAAGTCCCTCACGCATCATTAATCCAAGATTTTTCTTTGACCTTCTCCACGGTTCATCAGCCGCTTTATAAATTATATGCCTTAAATCATTTAATCTTCCGGGAGACGGAATTTTTTTATTTTGCATCCAATGCTCTCTGCTCTTTCCACCTTTCCAAGCTTTAGTGGTAAAGCCGAGTATCTCAACTTTAACGCCGCACCTTTCAAGTGTCCGCGCAAGAATATCTGCACTCATTGCTGCAACTGTTATAGGGCGACCTCTCATTGAACCTGAGTTATCTATAAGTAATGAAACCACAGTATCTTTAAAATCTGTATCTTTTTCTTTTTTAAATGACAGTGAATGGTATGGATCCATAATTATTCTCGTAAGTCTTGAGGTATCAAGCAGTCCTTCCTCAAGATCAAAATCCCAACTTCGATTTTGTTTAGCCAATAGCTTTCTTTGTAGTCTGTTGGCTAATCTTGAAATTATCATTTGATAAGCTTTTAATTGCTGATCTAGATATGCCCTTAATCTATTTAGTTCTTCATCTTCACAGATATTTTTTGCAGTTATAACTTCATCAAATTCCTCAGTATAAACTTCGTAGTCGTTGAGTATTTTTTCTACTGAATTTTCTGCTTTGTATTGGGGAGTTGCATTTTCAGTATTACCCTCATCTATTTCACTTAATTCGTCGTCTTCTTGTTGGTCAATATTCATCTCAGTTTCATCATAACCTACTTCTTCCTCAGATTGAGTAGATTCTTCATCACTAAAGGAGGACTGGTTTTCCATTTCATTGACCTCATTATTTTCTAGTTGATCAATATTTTGATTTTCCTCTTCTTTGTTGTCTTTATCATCACTATTTTCATTATCATAGTAGTCTAGCTCTTTAATTAGTTCGTTCACATTTTCGGCAAACAGTTTTTGATCATGTATATTTTTTAAAAGTTGATCAGATGAGTCACTAATTTTGTTATTCAACCATTTCTTCCATAGATTAAGGGCATTATTTGAGTTAGATGGAAGATAATCAGGATTGATTTTATTTCTTAAATACAAGTCTATTGCGTCTTCAATATTCAAATCTGATTGCTTTGAAACAGTGTCTAAGTTCTTCTCTCTAAATTTTTGTTCATAGATTGTCTTTAAATTAGATTTAACCCCTCGCATTAACTTACTGCCTATAAGCTGGATTCGAGTATTTTCTAAAACTTCATAAATTTTCCTATTTTTTTCACCAGAGGGTTCAAATTGTACATAGGTTTCTTTGTTATGATATTTGTACCTAAGAGCCTCATTATCAGCATGCCCGCGTAATTGATTTAAATTTTTTAAGTCCTCATTATTGTCAATTTTAGGTAGTACAATTTTATTATCGGTTGATGATAGATTATCCTCGAATACAACATCAATTTCTTTATCTTCAGCTATTGCTCGTGTAGCGGAAGATATAGCTTTCTTGATATCTTCTAAATAATCTTCTTTCACTAAACTAAATCAAATTTGCTTGCTTCAGTTGTGACCTCTTCTCCAAAACAGCGTTGATAGTACTCGGCTATAATTTGTCTTTCACTTTCATCACACTTATTTAAGAAAGTAAGTTTAAATGCTGCGGAATAATTATGATCAAAAATTTCAGAATTTTGGGCCCAAGTTAGAACTGTCCTGGGACTCATAACCGTTGATATATCTCCATTTGCAAGACCTTTTCTGGATAAATCAGCAACCTTTATCATCAATTCAATTATCTCTTCCTTTTCAGGGTTATTAAATGAAGGAACTTTTGAGAGCATTATCTTTTTTTCTTGTTCAAGATCTAAATAGTTAAGAGTAGTAACTATGCTCCACCTATCCATCTGCCCTTGATTTATTTGCTGTGTACCATGATAAAGTCCAGTTGTATCTCCTAATCCAACGGTGTTTGTAGTTGCAAATAATCTAAAATATGGATTTGGCGTTAAAACCCTGTTCTTATCTAATAATGTAAATTTACCTTCCGACTCTAATACCCTTTGAATGACAAACATAACATCTGGTCTTCCAGCATCATATTCATCAAATACCAAAGCTGTAGGTGTTTGTAATGACCAAGGTAAGATTCCATCTTGAAATTCCGTAACTTGCTTTCCATCATTTAATACGATTGCATCTTTACCAATCAAATCAATCCGACTAATGTGACTGTCTAGATTGACTCTTACGCAAGGCCAATTAAGCCGAGCAGCAATCTGTTCAATATGTGTTGATTTTCCAGTCCCATGTAATCCTTGGACCATAACTCTTCTGTTATATTTAAATCCAGACAGTATTGCCATGGTAGTTGCCTTATCAAAACAATAGTTAGAATCAATTTCAGGAACATACTCTGATTTCTTTGAAAAACCCTCAACATGAAGATCTGTATCAAATCCAAAAGCTTGATTCACAGATATAGATATATCCGGTTTACTTTGCATGAGATTTTCTGTTGTTGTCATATTGTTCCTTTATTACTTTATAGGCTTCCAAAACCTTAGTTAATTTTTCTTTATTTTTTTCATTGTTACCAACTGTATCAGGGTGTAATTCTTTTACAATCTTTTTGAATTTGGACTTGATTTCATTGAGTGAACTTTCCTTATTATCAATCCCTAAAGTTGCAAGAGCATTTAAATACTTAGAACTATAATAACTAGGATGTACGAGCGTATTTTCAAGATTATTCATCCCCTGAAACATTCTCTCTGAAATTTTAGATATTTTTTCAAAATAACTCGTATCATTTGATCCTATTTGCCTAGTTTTTCTATGGCCAATTATGTCATTTTCGATAAATTCCTCAATTTCATCGGCTGTCATATCTGAAAAATAATTCCATTTTTTGTTATATTCTTTTATGTGTTTTAGACAGAACCAAATGTATTTTCCTAGATCTTTTGGGGAAGACGGAGCGCGATATTCTCCTATTTCTTCGCACCCCTTAAAATGACATTTTCTTTTGTTCATATTGTCTTTTCATATGTTAGATTAGATTAATATACATGACTCTAGAAGAATCTATAGATAAGAAAATTAATGACAATTTAAACCCGTCTTTTTTTAAAATTATAAACTTTTCTGATCAACATAAAAATCATTATGAAGGAGATAACAAAGATACTTCACATGTTAAAATCATTATTGTTTCAGAATCTTTTGATGGACATTCAAGAATTGAAAGAGAGAGGATTGTTCATAACATACTTAAAGAAGAAATATTAACAGAGATACACTCAATAAGATTAAAACTCTATATAAAGTCAGAATATGATTTAATTAAGTGATGCAATTTTGACTTGCGAAATCAAATTTTTTTTCGTTTCAATTATTTCAAATTTAAATCCATAAAATTGAAAAACTTGTCCAGCTTTAGGAAAGGACCTTGATTCATTTATTATTAAGCCAGAAATAGTATTTGCATCTTCATCAGGCAGGTCCCAACCAAAACTTCTATTGATGTTTCTTATTTCTGCAGACCCTTGTACTTTAATTGAGCCATCTTTATTTCTTACAATATCAGCTAAATCGATATCATGTTCATCGCTGATTTCTCCAACAATCTCTTCAATAATATCCTCAAGGCTTATCATTCCATTTAACACACCATATTCATCAACCACCATCGCTAATTTAATTTTTCTGTTTAGGTGCATTTGTAATTGATTTTTTAAAGGTGTAGTTTCTGGCACAAACCAAGTTTTAATTAATGATTGCCTTATGTCCTCTCTGGAAATTTTTACAGATTTAAGTTCATTTAGCTTTCTTAATAGATTTTTTGCATGTAGTAGGCCAATAATATTTTCATTGTTGTCTTTCCATACGGGTATTCTTGTATACGGACTTTCAACAACTTGGCTTATTATTTCTTCAGGATCTTCATCAATATTTACCATAAAAATATTGCTTCTGTGAACCATAATATCCTCAACAGTTGTTTCTGATAAATCTAAAATTCCAGTCACCATGTCTTTATCCATTTTAAATAATCTGCCTTCTTTATGATGGAGATCAACAGTACCCCTAATTTCATCAGCTACAGATAGACTTCTTGCATTCTGGTCATGTTTAATTCCAATTATATTTAAAATAGTAAAAACGATTTTTTCCATCAGCCATGTTACAGGCGCTAAGATGGTTACAAATGGTTTTAAAAATGGGCTTACTATTAGTGCCATTTTCTCTGCATTTGCAATAGCATAGCTCTTGGGAAGAATTTCTGCAAAAATCACAATTAATGCTGTCATTATGATTACGGCATAAGCAACACCTGTATTTCCAAAAATTTTAATTAATAAACTAGTAGCTAAAGCTGAAGCAAGAATATTGACTAAATTATTACCAAGTAAAATCGCTCCAATTAAGGCTTCTTTTTTATTCAATAAATCTATCGCGACATTAGAATTTTTTTTACCCTTCATGCCAAGGCCGGTTAACCTACTTCGCGTGCTAGCTGTTAATGCTGTTTCTGATCCCGAGAAAAATGCAGAA
Source organism: uncultured Pelagibacteraceae bacterium (assembly GCA_902590345.1). Lineage (GTDB taxonomy): Bacteria > Pseudomonadota > Alphaproteobacteria > Pelagibacterales > AG-422-B15 > CACNXQ01. The sequence continues at coordinate 194,400 of CACIWK010000002.1, forward strand.
AATGCCAAAAGAACTATTATGGCTAAAAATAATACGATAATTTCAAATATCATCTAATTTATATACTTATTTATCACACTATCTAATTTTCTATTTGAATATCGATTGGCTAAATAAGCTTTACCTAAGTTTCTTAAAAGTATTAGATTTACATGATTATTTTTTACTTTTTTGTCAGAATTCATTATCTCTTTAAATCTATTAAGTGATGTCTTACTTTTTATTCTGTAAGGTATTTTGGTTTTCATTTTTAATTTTTGAAAATGATCTTTTATTTTATTAATATTTTCATTCAAAATATTCCCTTGAAGTGATGACATTTCAAGAGCCATCATAATACCTATAGATACAGCTTCTCCATGTGTTAATGATTTTTGGTAATTATTTATTGCTTCAATAGCGTGTCCAAAAGTATGGCCTAGATTGAGTATTGCTCTTATATTTTTTTCTTTTTCATCTTTTCTTACAATTATTGCTTTATTTTTGCAAGAGTGAAAAACAGCATCAATTAAATATTTTTTGTTAAATGTTCTAAGCTTTGACTCATTATCTAAAAGCCAATTAAGGAATTTTTTATCCATTATAAGTCCATATTTAATTATTTCAGCATAGCCAGATAAAACTTGCCTTTTAGGAAGAGTTTTTAATAGCGAGACATCCGAAATCACTAACTTGGGTTGGTAAAAAGTACCTATTAGATTTTTGCCTTCTTTAGTATTGACACCTGTTTTGCCCCCTACTGCAGAGTCGACTTGCGATAATAATGTTGTAGGTATCTGAATAAAATTAATACCTCTTAATGTGATACTTGCTGTAAAACCTACAATATCACCAATAACACCCCCACCAAAAGCAATTAAAGTATCGTTCCTATCAACCTTATATTTGAGAAGTTTAGTCGTAATTAAATTAATAGTATTAATATTTTTGTATTGCTCACCATCATTAATTATTATCGTATTAAAACTTATTTTATTTTTTCTTAGTGAGTTCTCTAATTTTTTTCCGTAAAGCTTATAGATAAATTTATTAGTAATTATAAAAACTCGTGGATTTATTAATTTCTTTTTTATCAAAGAGCCAGAGCTTGATAAAATATTATCACCAATTAATATTTTATATTTGTCTGTTCCGGTCTTTACCTCTAAAGTTTTTTTCATTATTAGATTTTTAAGGCTTCGGTAATTTCTTTAATTATTTGATATTTATTTTTTTTGCTAACATCAATTGTGAATTTAGCTTTGGAGTAATTTTTCTGCCTTATATTATTTAATCTTTCAAATTCTGCTTTTATATTTTTATTAGATAAAAGGGGCCTCTTTTTTGACAATCTACATCTTTTTTCTAAAATATTCAAATCACATTTTAGCCATATTGAATTACATTTATTCAATATTAACTTTCTTATTTTTGATTCTTCAAAGCTACCTCCACCTAGTGCAATAACTGAGTTTTTTTTTTCTAGTAATTTTATAGTAATATCTTTCTCAATATTTCTGAAAATTTTTTCACCACTTTCATCAAAAATTTTTGCAATTTTTTGACCCATTTCTTTTTCAATTTCTTTATCCGTGTCATAAAAATCTAAGCCTAGTTTTTTTGATAATCCTCTACCAATAGTTGATTTACCAGAGCCCATATGGCCTAGAAAAACTATATTTTTTTTTGTTTGAGAGAGTCTTTTTTTTGACATTATTAAATGTGAATAAATTTCACAGTTTTAAAATATTCTGTTAAAAGAAATTAATATGTTTGATAAAAGCATTCGTAATAAAGTTATACTATATATCATTAGTTTATCTCTTATAAGCTCATTTTTCATTAATATTGATGTTTTGGCGGAAGGTAATTTGGGTCAAGAGCCATTTGAAATTTGGCAAGAGAACAGTGTTATAAGCGAAATTGAAAGTTCTGTGGAGAAATCAAATACTCAGGAAACTGTAAACATAACTAAACAAGATGTAAAACAAGAAAATTTTCTATTCACTAAAGCTGATGCTATAGGTTTATATGATCCTGCTAACGGTGGATTCGAAGCTAATCTATGGAATGGATCCAACATAGAGGATATAGCATATTTAGTTAACATAGCCCCCTTGGAAGGTACCAGTTCAACTCTTACCAACCTGGTTAAAAATGCAATGTTAACTACTGCAGCCCCGCCTGGTAAATTAACAAATGACTCATCCTCTTTTCTAAATCTTAAATCAGATTTTTTAATATCAAGAGGTTATTACAAGCATATCTCTGAATTATTTAGCTTAATAAGCAGTGATGAAAATAATGATATTTTAAGTAATGGAATGATTGATAATTTGCTTATCTATAATCAATACAAAAGAATTTGTAATAGCAATTCTAATTTAATATCAGAAAGATTAAGCGACTTATATTTTTTATCATTTTGCAATGCAATGTCAGCCAATAAACTAATACTTGATCTAAATATTTCTTTGATGAGAGATGACAATAATTATGATGAAGAATACTTATCTTTACTATCTGAAATTATATATAGTGATGAACTTAAAGTTGAAAATCTCAAAGAAATAAATCTAATTAATTTAAATTTATTACAAAAATATAATGTTGATATAGATAAATATATTACTATAAATTCACCAATAGAATTTAAACTATTCTACTTTTTCAATTATAAGAAAAATAGCCTTAAAAAAATTTCAATCGCTGAAGAGCTTGTTAAAAAAGGTTTGATAGAACATAAATACCTTGGAGAGATTTATCAGTCCTTTGATACAAATAACATTAAGGATGGTAGTGAGGACAATTCAGCTTTAATAGAGAGAATTAAAATCTTTAAAGACATAAGAAAAACCTCATCCCAGACTGATTTAGTAAATAAAATACCTAAATATGTTAGTTTATTTAGTGCACACGGGATGTTGGAAACTGCATCTATATTGATTTATGATAAAATAAAAATAGTACAGCCAAAATTAGATTATATCGATAATACTTCGTGTATTTGTCTAATCTTTATACTAAGTGATGACCCTGAAAAGTGTAATGAGTGGGTAAGTCAATTGAATTTCAATTCAAATACATTAGAGCTCTCTAAAGCTGAGTTTTATCTTTCATTAGCAAATGGCAAAGCAATAAAAGAAACTAACTTAAACCAGTTAATTGATTATCAAGGTTTTTCTGTTAGGCAGAAGAATATTATTGTGAAGTATTATGAACTTATTACAAATTCAAAAAAAAATAGTTATTGGAAGACACCAAATGAATTAAATAAAGTCTCCTCAATAACTGCAAATATAAAGCTTCATAATTATTTTAGATCTCTTGAAAATCAACTTGGTGAAAAAATAATTTTGCTAAATATATTACATGGAGATGATAATTTTAATGAAAATGATGAGTTTTCTATTTTTCTTATAATAGATGGATTGTTTGAGATTAATGAAGCTTATGCACAAGACTATATATTAGAGTATTTTGCAAAGTATAATTTATAGTGCAAAAAATAGAAAAATCTATAATTGAGAATTTCTTAGAATCACTAATATCTGAGAAAGGTTTAAGTAAAAATACAATTGAGTCTTATAAAAGTGACATAAATCAGTATTTAGAAAAACAAACAGTTAGCAAAACATCTGAACAAATATTTTCAAGGAAATCAGTTGAAAAATATATTTCATCGTTGAATGATTTTGGATTTGAAAGATCAACAATTCTCAGAAAATTATCTTCATTAGGACATTTTTTTGATTTCTTAGTTACTGAAAATATATTGAAAGACAATCCATTTTTACAAATATCAACTCCCAAAAAAAACTCTAAGCTACCAACTTTTTTAACAAATGAACAAGTAGACAGACTATTGGAGACAGCTAAAAATGATGACTCTATTAAAGGGTTGAGACTATTAACTATGATTAAAATATTATATGCAACAGGAATAAGAGTTACTGAGCTAGTAGAATTAAAATTGTCATCCTTATATGAAAAAGAAAACTTTCTACTTGTTACAGGCAAGGGAAATAAAGAAAGACTTGTGCCCATCGACCAAAACACCTTATCTACAATAGAAAAGTATTTATTAGTAAGAGTAGAATTTTTAAAAACGGATAAAAATGATGACAAATGGCTTTTTCCTTCAATAAATTCAAAACTTGGCCATATTACTAGGCAAAGATTTCATCAACTCTTAAAAGTATTGTGTAAAGAAGCGAATATTGACTCTAAATACGTAAGCCCCCACAAACTTAGACATGCTTTCGCGTCTCATCTACTTGCAAACGGTATGGATTTAAGATCACTCCAAATGTTACTCGGGCATTCAGATATATCTACAACACAAATTTATACTCATGTTCTTACTGATAGATTAAAAAGTACGGTGGAAAATAACCACCCATTATCTAAGGTATTCAAAGAATAACCGTAATATAAGTTGTCCTTGAAAAGAGGATTTTATAATGATAAACCAACAAAATGAGTTTCACGCCCGTACCCCCAAACACTACGAGAATAAATAGATCTCAGTTATTTGTGCCAGGGTCAAAGCCAGATTTGTTTGAGAAAGCTTCGGCAAGCAATGCAGATATAATTTGTTTAGACCTTGAAGATGCTGTAGCGCCGCAAGATAAAGAACAAGCAAAAGAAAATGTAATCAAAGCACTAAACAATCATGACTTTGGAAAAAAAACTATTTCAGTAAGAATTAATGGATTGGATACTCATTATTGTTATAGAGACGTAGTTGACTTAATGGAGAATGGTGGTGAACGATTAGATTTAATCATGATACCAAAAGTTGGTGTTCCAGAGGATGTTTATGCGATTGATATGTTAGTGACGCAAATAGAAGATAAAACTCAAAGACAAAAGAAAATAGGCTTTGAACTTATAGTTGAAACATCAATGGGGATAACAAATTTAGATAAGATCTTAACTGGAAGTAAAAGAATTGAGTCTCTCCATTTTGGTTACGCTGATTATGCAGCTTCAGTAAGAATGCGTACAACAAATATTGGTGGATCTAATCAAGACTATTCAATCTTAACTGATGAAATTGATGGAGAAAGAAAAACTCACTGGAATGATATGTGGCACTATCCAATATCAAAAATGACAACTATTGGAAGAGCTCATGGTGTAAGAATTATTGACGGTCCTTTTGGAGATTTTTCAGATCCAGAAGGATTTAAGTCTCACGCAAGAAGAACAGCAATTCTTGGATGTGAGGGAAAATGGGCAATTCATCCTAGTCAAGTAGATCTTGCAAATGAGGTATTCACATTACCAGAAAAAGAAGTACAGAAAGCTAGAGATATTCTTGAAGCAATGAAAAAAGCACAGGAGTCAGGCGCGGGTGCTGCGACGCTAAATGGAAAATTAATTGACGCTGCTTCAATAAGGCAAGCTGAGCAAATTATCGAGCAAACAAAATTAATAGAAACTCTAAGTAAATAATTTATCACTAAATGAATACCTATCTTGAGTTTGAAAAGCCTATCGAGAAACTTGACAATAAGGTTCATGAGCTCAAAAGCTTAAATGACAATGCTCCATCAGATAATCTTCTTGAAGAAATCACTCAGGTTGAAGATCAAATAAATGAAACTTATAAAAAGATATATTCTTCAATATCACCTTGGCAAAGGACACTTGTTGCACGACATCCTCAACGACCAAAAACACGAGAATATATTCAAAATCTAATTGAGGATTTTTTCCCTTTATCTGGTGATCGCTTTTTTTCAGATGATAAAGCCATCCTTGGAGGTTTTGGGAAATTTAGAGGTAAAACAGTATTGGTCCTTGGTCATGAAAAGGGACATGATACCACATCAAGAATTGAACATAATTTTGGCATGCCAAGGCCTGAAGGATATAGAAAAGCTCAAAGATTAATGAAAATTGCAGAGGAGTTTGACATTCCTGTAATTTCCTTTGTAGACACACCTGGCGCTTACCCTGGAGTAGGAGCTGAACAGCGAGGACAGTCTGAAGCAATAGCAAAAACAACTGAGTGCTGTCTTTCATTGGGTGTTCCAATTATTGCAATAATAATTGGTGAAGGAGGATCTGGCGGTGCAGTCGCTATTGGTACTGGAAATACAGTCCTTATGTTGGAAAACTCAATATATTCTGTAATTTCTCCAGAAGGTTGTTCATCAATTTTATGGAAAGATAATACAAAAACTGTTGAGGCGGCTTCAGCTCTTAAGCTTACAGCAGAAGACATGTTAAAAATTGATGTAATTGATGAAGTTGTTAAAGAGCCTACTGGCGGCGCACATAGGAATCCTCATCGGGCAATTGAATCTGTTGGTGACGAAATTGAAAAATATTTAAATTTGCTCTCAAATCAACATGGAAATGATTTAAAACACGCAAGACAAGAAAGATATCTTCAAATTGGAAGGTCGGGATTGTTTAGTGATAAGACAACAGCAGCAAATACAGTGCTTGATGAAAAGTTTGGAAAATCAGGAAATAAAAAAAGATTTTATAACAGTCATTTCCTAAGAATTATTTTAGGAGTTATTGCAGGCATATTAATTATAGGGTTATTAGTTTATTTATTTAACTAATCTTTCCACAGCAATGTTTATATTTTTTGCCTGAACCGCACGGGCAAGGAGCATTTCTTGAAATCTTTTTACTTTTAGAAACTATTTGGTTGGAGTTTTCTGACTCTTCCTTTATTGGATCATTGTTAAAATTTTCTCTAACTCTCATTCTGGAGAAAATCTTTGTAACATCAGATTTTAAGTTAAAAATAAGATCTTCAAATAATCCAAAGGCTTCATTCTTGTATTCGTTTAGAGGATCTCTCTGTCCATAACCTCTTAAACCAATTGTTGACCTTAATTGCTCTAAGTTATTTATATGATCTTTCCATTTATCATCCAAAATTTTTAGTAGCACAGTTCTCTCTGCTTTGTTCATTAATTCTGAGTCATGGCCACTTGCCCTCTTGTGATTATTTTCTTTAATAATCTTATAGATCTTTTTCTTAATATTTTTTTGATCAATTTCCTGATCTGAGCTATTTAAGCTAATATCTATTTTTTTTCCGAAGTATTGCATTAATTCATTTTGTAAGTCATCAAGATTCCATTGATCCACATATGACTTTTCTGGACAGTGCTTATCAACTATTTCATCAGCTATATCAAATTGCATATCACTGGCAATTTCTGTAATGTTTTTAGCGCTCATGAGTTCTAATCTTTGATCAAAGACTGTTTTACGTTGGTCATTTAAAACATCATCAAATTTCAATAAAGTTTTTCTTATATCAAAGTTTCTACCTTCTACTTTTTTTTGCGCTCTTTCTAATGCCTTTGATATCCATGCATGCTTAATCGACTCGCCTTCTTTTAAACCCAGATTTCGTAATACACTATCAATTCTATCTGATCCAAATATTCTCATTAGATCATCTTCTAAACTTATGAAAAACTTTGTTTCACCTGGATCTCCTTGCCTACCTGACCTTCCTCTTAATTGATTATCAATTCTTCTACTCTCATGTCTTTCGCTACCAATGACGTAAAGTCCACCCGCATCAATTACTTTATTTTTTTCATCAGCAATTTTTGTTTCGAGCCCTTTTAGTTCATGATCCTCCTTAAATTGTAGTGCATTAAATTCAAAGTTTCCACCAAGTTGAATATCCGTTCCTCTTCCAGCCATATTTGTGGCTATTGTTACCGCGCCAGGCTCACCCGCATTAGCAATAATTCTTGCTTCTTTTTCATGATGTTTTGCATTTAGAACCTGATGTTTGATCTTTGAGTTTTTTAGTTTCTTTGAAATTTTCTCTGATTTATCAATGCTTGTTGTTCCAATTAAAACAGGCTGACTCTTTTTACTGCACTCTTTAACCTGCTCAACAATTGCATCATATTTTTCATCAGCAGTTCTATATATCTCATCTTCATTATCTATTCTTGAAATTGGCATGTTAGTTGGTATTTCAAAAACAGATAAATTATAAATATCTCCAAATTCTTCTGACTCTGTAGAGGCAGTACCAGTCATACCTGATATTTTATTATAAAGCCTAAAATAGTTTTGGTAAGTGATTGAAGCCAATGTTTGACTTTCGTTTTGAACTTTAACGTTCTCTTTTGCCTCTATGGCCTGATGTAAGCCTTCACCATATCTTCTGCCTTCCATTGTACGTCCAGTAAATTCATCAACAATGATTATACTTCCATCTTTAACTATATAGTCCCGATCTTTTTCAAATAATTTATTAGCCCGTAACGCCTGATTAATATGATGAACGATTGTAACATTTGTAACATCATATAATGTTCCAACTGAGATGATATTTTTTTGTTTACAAATTTGTTCTGCATGATCATTGCCAATATCAGTTAAATTGACTAATTTAGATTTTTCATCAATTTCGTAATCTTCATTATTTAAAAGAGGAATAATTTTATTGATTGTATTATATAAAGTAGTTTTATCTTCTACAGCACCAGAGATAACTAGTGGAGTTCTCGACTCGTCAATTAATATACTGTCTACTTCATCAACAATACAAAAATTGTGTTCTCTCTGAACCATATTTTCTTTTTGAACTCGTAAATTATCTCTTAAATAATCAAATCCAAATTCGTTGTTAGTGCCATATGTAATATCGCAATTGTATTGTTCTTGTCTTACTTGAATGCCGTAAAGCTCATTAGTTATACATCCGACTGTAAGTCCTAAGTATTTAAAAATTGACCCCATCCATTCTGAGTCTCTTTTTGCCAAATAATCGTTTACAGTGACAATATGAACCCCTTGCCCAGTGAGTGAATTCAGAAATGCAGCTAATGTAGAAACCAATGTTTTACCCTCACCAGTCTTCATTTCAGCTATTCCACTTTTGTGAAGTACAATTCCCCCAATTAACTGCACATCAAAATGTCTTTGTTTTAGTGTTCTTTTAGCTGCCTCACGTACCATCGCAAAAGATTCGACCAAAAAATCATCTAAATTTTTACCTGCAGAAATTTCTGTCTTAATTTCTGAAATCCTCTTGTGCAGTGTTTCTTGAGAATATTTCTCAATTTCAGGCTCTAGATCATTAATCAATTGAACAGTTCGTTGAAATTCAGCTAATTTCTTTTTTTGATTGCTACTAAAAATTGAACTTATAAAAGAGTTTATTTTTATCATTCTGATAAATATTTGTATTTTCTATTTAATTACAAGCTTTTATACCTTAAATACTAGAAGCAATTAAGATAAAATTTTTTAAATCATACATAGAGATAATTTTGAGAGAAAAGTTAAAAAAATCACCTTTAGCACCAAAAAGTATTAAAAAAATTCATAATATTAATGGTATTGAGCTCTATGTCTATTCAGCTGGGTTATACTTTAAGCAAAGACAAGATTTAGCAGTATTTTATTTTAAAAATAAAACTACAGTTGCTGAAGTCTTCACAAAATCATCTCTAAGATCTTGCACGCTTGATTGGAATGAAAAAAATTTAAGAAGCAAAGAAATACAAGCATTGGTTATAAATTCTGGAAATGCAAATACTTTTACTGGTCAGGCTGGTGTTAATGCGTTGATCAAAATAAGTAAGGTTATTTCTAATAAATTCAAAGTCTCAATTAAGAAGGTTTTTTTTGCTTCTACGGGTGTTATAGGAGAAAAATTCCCTGAGCAGAAAATATTAAATGCATTAAAAAAAAATAAATCTAATTCTAAAAACTGGCTGCAAGCAGCTAAAGCAATTATGACAACTGATACTTTTCCAAAAGCAATTTCAGTTAAAACAAGAATTGAAAACAAAACAATCACTATTACAGGGATAGCGAAAGGGTCTGGAATGATAGAGCCTAACATGGCTACAATGTTGGGATTTATATTTATTGATTGTTTAATACCTCAAAATGTATTGCAGAAATTATTAAAAGATCTTGTAGATAATTCATTCAATCAAATAACTGTTGACGGAGATGAGTCTACAAATGATACTGTAATTATGACTAGCACTAATAGTGTTTCATTAAAAAATAAGATCTCATCATTAAAAGATAAGAGAATATCAAAAATAAAAAATTCTTTACTTCCAGTTGTTAAATATTTAGCGGAACAAATTGTACGAGATGGTGAAGGTGCAACAAAATTAATAAACATAAAAGTTGAAAGTGCTAAAAATTCACCGCAGGCAAAAAGAATTGCTAAGGCAGTCGCAAATTCCCCACTTGTAAAAACAGCTTTTTACGGAAATGATCCAAATTGGGGGAGAATTGTAATGGCGATTGGTAAAACATACGAAAAAATAGACCCAAAAAAACTTAAGATTTATATAGGTAAGCAAATAGTTGTTGCTAATGGAGGTGAGTATAAAAAATTAAATTTACAAAAATTAAAAAAATATATGGCAAGCAAAGAAATTGATCTAATACTTGATCTTGGACAAGGCAATTATTCTTACGAAATACAAACATGTGATTTTTCTCACAAATATGTTGATATTAATGCAGCATACAGGACATGAAGGTAGTATTTTGTTCTTCCGCAATTATAAAAAATAAAAATGGCGAAATTCTTTTAATGAGCAGAAAACAAAAGGATTCTTTTATCAATTCTTGGGAGTTTCCAGGTGGAAAATTGAAAAATAACGAAAATTTTGTAAAAGCATTATTGAGAGAACTTAAAGAAGAATTAAATATCAAAATAGATATAAGCAAATTATCGAATTATGAATTTTTTAAACACCAGTACCGTTCATTTTTATTAATGATGTATGTTTTCGAGGTAACTGAATGGACAGGAAAAATTATAAGTAAAGAAGGGGAGCTTTTGAGATGGGTGTCTGCAAAGGACTTGAAGAAAGCAAAATTATTGCCTGCAAATACTAAAGTTGTTAATTATTTTTTAAAATAACAACCTGTTTCCTCAGTGAAAACAGAGACTATTTTATAATCTCCATATTCAATTGAAATTTCTTTTTTCCCCTCATCTTTATTGTAACCTAATAGTTTAATTTGACTGAACAATTCATCGTCTGAAACTGAAGAAGCAATAACACGATCATATGCTTCATCACAATAATCACTTTTCATCTCTGAAATAAAGAAACAAACACAATAGTGCTTTGCTGAAGCATTCAATCCAATGAGGGTTTCATCAGACTTTGCAATACTAGTATTTATAAAAAAAAATGATGTAAATATTACTAATATGTTATAAATAAATCGAGATACTTTATGCATAAAATTATAAAATTTATAACGTGTTTATCCTTTATTTTTATTTGGGTCAATCCATCATTAGCTATAATTAATCAATTACCACATAATGAAACCGTCGAATGGCCAACAAATACATGGTCAGAAAATTTAATAGAAATTGATGACGAAGAGTTTAGTACAATTATTAATTATACTTTTTCTAATGACTCTTATGATAAATTGGGACGCACGAATGCGCTTTTAATTATTCAAGATGGAAGTATTGTTTATGAAAATTACAATTCTCCTATTACAAAAGACACAAAACTCGTCTCCTATTCAATGGCTAAAAGCTATATTGGTTTATTGACTGGAATGATGATTGATAGGGGATACATACAATCAAAAGACGAAACAAGTCTCTTACCAAGCTGGGATGACAAAAGAAAAAATATTTCTATAGGACATATGCTTAATATGCAGTCAGGGCTGGATTATGTTGAGGAATATGATTTAGGCGGAAGGTCAGATACATTAGAGATGTTATTTGGGCAGGGAAGATTTGATCAAGCTGGGTTTGCATCATCCATGAAGCTAAAAACTCCTCTACCAGGTATGAAATACAACTACTCAACTGGAGAAACTAATATTATAAGTCAAATAATAAAAACAAGGCTTGAAGCTAAAGGAATTGACTATTTCGATTTCATGAAAAGTAATCTTATTGAAAAAATAGGTATAAAAAATTCGATCTTCGAATTTGATAATTCTGGAACTTTCATTGGGGGCAGCTCAATTTTTGCAAACGCAAGGGATTATGCAAGATTTGGATATTTATATTTAAGAGATGGAGTATGGGACGGAGAGAAAATTGTATCAAAAGAATGGATTGATGATACAAGAACGCCAGCCAAAAACACCTACCAAATGTATAGCAATCAATTTTGGATGCCTCATCCAGCTTTTACACGGGGACTTCCAGAGGATACTTACTATGCGGCTGGTTTTGGTGGACAGTACATATTGATTATCCCATCTAAGGATATGATAGTAGTTAGATTGGGTGAAACTTATATAGAAGATGATAAAGTTTTAGAAAATATTTCTGAAATCATAAGTTACTTTGATAATAGGATCTAAATTTATGAGCGACCAAATAATTATTTATTCATCCTATAATTGTGGTTATTGTGACTTGGCAAAAAATCTCCTAGATCAAAAAAAAATTAAGTATCAGGAAATTAATATTCAAGACGATCCCTCCCAAAGAGATATTATGTTAGAGAGAGCTAATGGAAAAAGAACTGTTCCACAGATTTTTTTTAAAGAGTTGCATATTGGCGGATTTGAAGAATTAAATAAGCTTGAGATGACGGGCACACTTGATAAAATTTTGAATGAAAAATAATTTAATAGCCGCTTGTCTTCAGCTTACATCAAGTTCAGATATTAATAAAAACTTAAAAGAGACAATAGATCTTTCAAATAAAGCTATTGATAAAGGCGCCTCTTTTATTTCAACACCAGAAGTTACAAATATTATCTCATTAGATCGACAAAAATTAAAAAGGTCAGTATTTCTGGAGAAGGACGATCCATTTCTTATTGAATTTACAAGAATTGCAAAGAAAAAATCAGTATGGATATTGCTTGGCTCCATTGTCATTAAAGACAACAAGAACAAATTGTATAATCGCTCCTATTTGATCAACAGCAAAGGCAATATTCAATGCAAGTACGACAAAATACATATGTTTGATGTAAAAATATCTAAAAAAGAAAGTTATAAAGAATCCCAAATCTTTAAACCTGGTAAAAAAGTTGTGGTTACCAATACTCCTTGGGGAAAAATTGGCTTATCAATTTGTTATGATTTAAGATTCCCTGAACTTTATAGAAAACAAGTGATGATGGGGGCAAAGTTAATTACTATTCCTTCAGCATTTACAACCACTACAGGTAAAGCTCACTGGCATAATCTTGTAAAAACACGAGCTATTGAAAATGTCTCTTATGTTTTAGCTCCTGCGCAATATGGAAAAAATTCTTTAAAACGCCGTACCTATGGACACAGTCTAATTGTATCTCCATGGGGGGAGGTATTGGCTGAAAAAAAGGCAGGAAAAGGCATTATAATGGCTGGATTGGACTTTCAAAAGCTTCATAAAATTAGAGCTAATATACCAAGTTTCAGAACACAAATATTGAAATAAACAATATAATTACAATATAGAGTTATTATGATCGTTTTTAATTTACAATGCAGTGACTGTTCTCATTCATTTGAAGGTTGGTTTGGGTCATCCAAGTCATGTGAAACACAAATCAAAAAAAAGTTGGTTCAATGTGTTTCGTGCGGGTCCTCAAATATTACTAAAGAACTTTCAAGTCCAAATGTATCCGTAAAGAAAACTAACGTTACTCCAAACGAAAAAGCACTCAGAGACTTTAGAAATAAAGTAAAAGAAGTAAATAAATTTGTTAAACAAAATTTTGAGTTTGTCGGAGACCAGTTTGCATACGAAGCAAGAAAAATTCACTATAGTAAATCTAATACAAAGCCAGTATACGGCAACGCAACTAAAGAAGAAGTTACTGATTTAAGTGATGAGGGTATTGAGGTAACTTCTATTCCATGGATAAAAGAAGATAATTAATTTTTTTTTCCAGAAACAATAAAATTAGCATCCATTCTTTGAGACATAAACCATTCGTCTCTTAATGGATTATAATTTATACCTGTATTACTAATTACATCAAAGTTGTTTTGAATAAAAAAAGAGTAAATATCCTCAGGAGTTAAAAATTTATTCCAATCATGTGTGCCTTTTGGAAGAAATCCTAACACATATTCAGCCATAAATTTTGCAAAAATAAGCGAAAAGATAGATTTATTAATAGTTGCTATAAACATAATACCATTATTAGATACCAGATCACTACATTCCTTAATAAAATTTTTTGGATTGTTTACATGTTCTATTACTTCCAAATTTAAAATGACGTCATACTTTTTATTTTTGTTAAGATTTTCAGCGGTTGTATTAAGATATTTAATATCTAAATTATTTTCTTCAGCATGAATTTTTGCAGTGATACAGTTTTTCTCTAAAGCATCAATGCCGGTTACATCTGCACCTAACCTTGCTAATGGTTCACTCATTAGTCCACCACCACATCCAATATCCAAAGCTGATAATCCCTTTAAAGGTAATTCATTTTTTTGGTCTATTGCATAATGATCTTTAATTGTATTGATTATATATTTCAGTCTTATAGGATTAAATTTATGCAGTGTTTTAAACTTGCCATCATGCTTCCACCATTCCTTTGCAAGGTTTTTAAACTTATCAATTTCAGTTTTATCAATCGAAGAAATGTCCATAAATCAATCATTTAACTAATACTTGATTAAAGTATCGTATTAAAGTAATCCTTGTTTTTGTTTAGAGTATTACGTAACACAATTTAATAACGAAAAGTCAAATGTCCACTATAGTTTTAAAATTTGGCGGAACATCAGTAGCTACAACTGATTTAATTGAATCCGCAGCTAATATTGTCAAATCAGAATATGATAAAGGCAATAATATAGTTGTAGTTGTTTCCGCTATGTCTGGAGCCACTAATCAGCTAATAGAGCATGTCGATAAGATAAATTATAATGATGATAGTGAATACGATGTTGTTGTTTCATCAGGAGAGCAAGTAACAGCAGGATTAATGTCACTGGCTCTAAAAAAAATTGGTCTACCATCTCGATCTTGGCTTGGTTGGCAAGTCCCAATAATTACTAGAGGTTCGCATAGAAACTCATTTATTGATAAAGTGATACCGGATAAAATTATTAACGATTTTGAAAACAAAAAGATAGCTGTCGTAGCTGGATTTCAGGGCATTTCAAATGAGGGTAGAATTACGACTATTGGTCGTGGAGGTTCGGATAACACTGCAGTATTCATTGCTTCAGCAATAAAAGCTGAAAGGTGCGATATTTATACTGATGTTGATGGAGTTTATACCTCCGATCCTAGAATGACAGAAAATGTAAGAAGACTAGATAAAATTTCTTATGAAGAGATGATCGAAATGGCTTCACAAGGGGCTAAAGTTTTGCAAACAGCTTCAGTTGAATCTGCAATGAGTAATGATGTAGACGTATATGTTCGATCAACATTCAGTCCGTCTGATAAGGGAACTTTAATTTCAAATGATGTGAATAATGAAAATGATAGGGCAGTAACAGGAGTTGCTTATTCTAAAGATGAGGCAAAAATAACTCTTATTGATGTGGAAGATAAACCGGGAGTTGCTGCAGAGATTTTTAATAAGCTTGCAGAGAATTCAGTTAATGTTGATATGATTGTTCAGAACAATTTTATTGAGAGAAAAATGACAAATCTTACTTTTACAATCCCAATGATAGATCTTGATAAAACATTAAAAATTTTAGAAAATTTACAAAAAAAACTTAAGATTTCAAAAGTTTTAAACGAAAAAAATCTCTCAAAAGTTTCTATTATTGGATCAGGAATGAGAAATCAACCAGGTATAGCTGCGAAAATGTTTGAATGTTTATCCAAAAATAAAATCAATATTGAAGTAATCTCAACATCTGAAATAAAGATAAGCGTCTTAATAGATAAAGATAAAACTGAAAAGGCTGTAAATGCGCTACATGCTGTATTTCAGCTCGACCAGATATAGTGGCTATGCTTGATATTAACTACTATTCTCTAAGAAATAATCATTTTGGGTAATTGATGGGTTTATCTTTTTTAGATTAAGGTTTAATTAATTCAAAGCATATGTACCAAAATTTTCTATTAGAAATTAAGAACCAGAGAGAAGCAAGGGGCTGTTCAGTAGATGATTTAAGTAAAGAGACAAAAATTTCAAAAAAAGTTATTTATAAAATTGAAAATCTTAATGAAAGTGAAGTGGACTTATTTCCACAAAAGCATCTACTTTTCTTATACGCAAAACACCTAGGTGTAGAGGTTCCTGAAAAAAAAATTACTTTTACTCATTCTTCAATAGAAAATTCTTCTAAATTATCAAAAAATCTATCAGTAGCTAATTTTACTTTATCGCTGATAAATAATTTTAAATTTCAAATTTTATTACCATTATTTTTAGTTGTTATAATTTTAAGCTTTAATTACTCTTTAAAAAATAACAATTTATCTGTTGAATTGAAATTAGATAATACTGAAATAATAACTCAAAATGATCTAGAAAATAATTTAGCTGAAAATAGATTTTTTAATTTTAATCAAACAAATACAGAAAAATTAAATCTGCCATTAAGTAATTCTAAACAATCTGCCAGCTTATCCGACAATAAGCAAAATTTTTTGGAAACTGTTAGTTTATCAATATTATTTGACAATGAAGTTTGGATAGAGATCGATAATACAAAGGAAATATTAATTAGTCAGGTTTTCAAAGAGGGTGAAGAGCTTAATCTTGAAGTATCAAAAAATGAAGAAATATTTGTAACCTCGGGGAATATGGGTCTCATTTCAATAAAAGTTAACAACGGCCAAATAAAATTTTTAGGCTCTATAGGCGAGATCGGTAGAAAACAGATTTTTTAAGTTTTCAAATCAACTCTTTCATTATATTTAATACCTATCTAATTTACAAATAACTATGAGTCAGTACTCTCAAAACAAAATAATACGCCGGCGTACAAAGAAGATTAAGGTTGGAAGCATAGAAGTTGGTGGTGATGCAAAAATTTCTGTGCAATCAATGACAAACACGCTTACATCAGATGTCAATTCAACAGTAAAACAAATCAATGATTTAGTATCTGAAGGTGCAGATATCGTCAGAGTGTCTTGTCCCGACCAAGAGTCCACAAAATCTCTTAAAGAGATCATTAATAATGTGGATGTACCAATCGTTGCAGATATTCACTTTCACTACAAGCGTGCGATCGAAGCTGCTGATGCAGGCGCTGCTTGCTTAAGAATAAATCCTGGCAATATTGGAGTAGATAAAATTATTGAGGTTATTGACTCAGCTAAACAAAATAACATTTGTATGCGCATAGGAGTCAATGCAGGCTCCATTGATGAAAAAATTCTAAAAAAATACAGTGAACCCTGTGCTAATGCCTTAGTCGAGAGCGCAATAGCAAATATACGCCTGCTTGAAGACAATAATTTTGATAATTTTAAAATAAGTGTAAAAGCATCAGATGTATTTACTACAATTGAAGCCTATGAAAAATTAGCAAAACTTTGTGATTATCCGTTTCACGTTGGATTAACAGAAGCAGGAACTTATTTATCGGGCTCAATTAAGTCATCCATAAGTATTGGCAATCTTCTCTCACAAGGGATTGGAGATACAATAAGAGTGTCATTAACAGCAGATCCAGTAGAGGAAATTAAAGTAGGTCACGAGATATTAAAGAGTTTAAATTTAGGTTCTAGGGGTATTAAAATTATTTCTTGCCCTTCTTGTGCAAGACAGGCTTTCCCAGTAATTGATACAGTTCGTGAGCTTGAAAGACGATTGTCACATATTAAAGATCCTATAACTCTCTCAATTATTGGCTGTGTTGTAAACGGTCCAGGAGAGGCATTAAATAGTGATATTGGGGTAACCGGCGGTGGAAAGGGGAATAATATGATTTATTTATCAGGCGTTGCTGACCATAAAATAAAAAATCCCGAAATAGTTGATCACGTTGTTAATCTTGTAGAGAAAAAGATTCAATCACTTCATGATTAAGCAAGATGAATTAGAAAAAATTCAAGATAAATACAAAAATCTTGAAAACGAATTAAACCAATCAGTAAATGATAAAGATAAATATGTATCTCTTTCAAAAGAATATGCTGATTTAAAACCTTTATATGATCAAGTTAATTTATATTTAGCTCAACAGTCAGAATTAGAAGAATTAAATAATGTTATCAACGGTAATGATGCTGATTTAATAGAAATAGCCAAATCTGAAATCAATAATGTCAAAGAAAAATTATTAGTGGCTGAAAATGTTTTGAAAGAATTAATGATCCCAAAAGATCCATTAGATAAAAAAAATGTAATTCTAGAAGTCAGAGCTGGTACTGGTGGCGACGAAGCAGCTTTATTTGCTAATGATCTTTTGCGCATGTATCAGCGCTATGCTGAAAATCAGGGCTGGAAAATTGAATATATTTCCATTTCAGACTCTGAAAAGGGAGGTATTAAAGAAGCAGTTGCGAAAATCTCAGGTAGCAGCGTTTATTCAAAACTTAAGTTCGAGTCTGGTGTCCATCGAGTTCAAAGAGTCCCAGAAACTGAGTCTCAGGGAAGAGTTCATACTTCTGCAGCGAGTGTAGTTGTATTACCTGAAGCTGAGGATCTAGATATACAAGTCGACGATAAAGATATTAGAGTTGATGTATTTAGATCTAGTGGTGCAGGAGGGCAGCATGTTAATACAACTGATAGTGCAGTTAGAATAACTCATCTTCCATCTGGTATCGTTGTACAACAACAGGATGAAAAATCTCAACATAAGAATAAAGCCAAAGCCATGCTGGTTTTAAAAACAAGATTATATGATTTCGAGCGTAAAAAACAAGACGATGATATAGCGAATAAAAGAAAATCACAGATAGGTTCAGGTGATAGATCAGAAAGGATCAGGACCTATAATTTTCCTCAGGGAAGAGTTACTGATCATCGCATAAATTTAACACTCTACAAACTAGAGCAAATATTAAATTCTACAGGATTAGAGGAAGTTATCACAAATCTAATACTTGAAGATCAAGGAAGATGATATGTCCTCATTAAATAAACTTCTATATTCTGAAGACTCTTCTATACCTATTTTAGAAAAAAAAATACTTTTGAAATATATTCTAAATACTTCTAATGAAGAAATTAATATTAGTCATAACAAGCCACTAGATCATATCGAATTGTGTCAATATAAAGAACTAATTCAAAGAAGAAAAAAAAGTGAGCCTATTGCATACATAATTAATAAAAAAGAATTTTGGAAAGATACATTCTTTATAAATAATTCAGTATTAATTCCAAGACCTGACAGTGAAATTATAATTGAAACTGCTATCAAATACTTTCCTGATACAAACCAAAATCTTAAAATGTTAGACCTAGGCACTGGTTCTGGATGTCTGATAATATCGCTCCTAAGAGAATTTAAAAATAGTTGTGGTATTGGCATCGATATCGATAAAAAGGCTTTAAAAGTAGCGAAGCAGAATAAAAGTAATCTACTAAATGAAAATAGATTAAAATTTTGCAATGCTGATTTCTCTGCATTCAATACAGTAAATTATGATCTTATAGTTTGTAATCCGCCATATGTTTCAACCTCAGCAAAAGAGAATATGCTCAAGGATGTTCAAGACTTCGAGCCTGAAATTGCTCTTTTTGCAAAAGAGAATGGATTAAGGTGTTTTAAAATGGTTTTAGATAATCTAATTAAATATGAAAATAAAAAACAATTGATCATTTTTGAAATTGGTCACAATCAATTAAAACCAATTCAAAAACTGCTAAAAAATACTGGTTTTCAGCTTATTTCAATAGAAAAAGACATCTCTGATATACCAAGGTGTATCGTTACAAAAAGAATATAAATAAAAACTTGATTAATTTTGAACTTAACACTAGTTTACATTATCTCAATTAACAAAATACCTAAAATATTAGGTTTAAATTTTCATAGTGAAAAATAGAAGAAGCCGACCTTTTAAAAGGTCAAATAATAGGAACAATGATAACTTTACTAATGGTAATAATAATACCAGAGTTAGAGGTAATTTATCTACAGTTCTTGAAAAGTATAAGGTTTTAGCAAAAGACGCAGCAGCATCAGGTGATTATGTAGGTGCGGAAAACTATATGCAGCACGCCGAACATTACAGCAGACTCATCAATGATCGCCAAGATCGTTTTAATGAGAAAAATGGCTCGATTAAAACAAATAGAAATGAAGCTGACAGCGTCAGTGAGACTGTTGAAACTCTTGATCCTGCAAAAGCTATTGAAGAAGCTAATTCATAGAGCTTAATATAGCTACTTCAGAGTCAATTTGGTTTTTCTCAGCTAAAAAAGTCTCTAAGTTACTGCCTTTAAGTTTTTTGCCAGAAGGTAATTTCATTTTCATTGGGTTAATTCTTTTACCATTAAAGATTACTTCATAATGTAAATGAGGGCCCGTAGACAGTCCCGTGTTTCCAACGTAGCCAATTACCTGTCCTTGACGGACTTTAACGTTTTTTTGAATACCTGAAGCATATTTACTTAGGTGAGAGTAACTAGTTTTATACCCATTGAGATGCTTGATACGAATATATTTTCCAGCTCCCCCATTATTCCCAACAAATTCTATATGGCCTGTGCCTGCAGCCATAATAGGTGTTCCAGTAGGGGCCGCAAAATCAACTCCTTGATGTTTTTTATTGTAACCCAAAATTGGATGTTTTCTCATTCCAAAACCAGAGGATAGTCTTGCCCCATTAATTGGTGTTTTCATAAGTGCTTTAGTTGCGCTCTTGCCATCACTATTAAAGTATTCAACAAATTCATCCCCTTCTGATTGGAATCTATAAAGCTCATAGGATTCATCATTAAGAATAATCTCTGAAAAATTAATGTTTCCAGGTTTAATATAATTGTTGTGTGAGTCTGTATAAATCTCAAAAAATATTTTGATCTTATTTCCTTTTCTAATATCTCTTTGAAAATCGATGTCAAAACTATACAACTGAACAAACTCCATTATAATTTCATCTGGTGTATCTATTTTTTTAAGAGACTCATAAATACTGTTATGGATTTCAACTTCATAAAGTTTTAACTTACTGAATAGTTTTTTTTTGTCTTCACCAGCAAAAAACTTATTATTAACTTTTTTTACATAGATTTTTTTTTCAATATCAGGATATATAATTATTTCATTAATTATCTTTTTATCATTAAAAGACTTAGTGTAAGTTTCAATTAGTGTTCCTACTTGTAATTTTTTTAAATCTATTTTTTTAGATATAATATTGACAACATCATTAATTTCGTCATCTTGAAGATCTGCTTGCTTTAAGGCCCCAGTAAAAGTCTCTCCTTCTTGCAGGTAATATTTTTGGACGATTGTAAAATCAATTTCTAATTTTTCCTCAATATGGATTGGGTCTTCAAAAGTTATAATTTTCTTAGAAACTTTTTTTTCTCTAGCTAAATTTTCTCCAAACGAAATTGACAAAAAATATGAAATACCAATTAACGAGATAAAGCTCAGTAACAGAATAATCTGATTTCTATTGATGAAGGTCATTTTGGGATATTGGTATAAACATTTTTATAGTTTTTTCATAAATATTATTTTTGATTGATGTGAAACTCCTACACTATCAAATAAGTAATTGAATTTGTTATATAATTATAATTTTATAAAAAATGTTAGTTTTCTGCCTTTTATGTCCTTTGCTGCTTGACTTTTTGGCTCTATACAGTAAAAAACGCTCACCCTTGTTCGGTGATGCTCTGAGCTTGCGGCATATGACTATTTATAGTCTTAATATAATCGATCTGGCATTTTATTCCTTATCTCAAGGGGTAAGGGTTATTTGCTTGCGCGATTATGCTATTGGAAAAGTAAATTGAAAGAGAAACGTGGGCGGTAATTCCGCAGTACAGAATAACCGTACACGTTTATTGGATTGCATAATTTATTTTATGCAACTCCGCCAATAAGTTTGTGTGCGTCATTTTTAAACTTGAGAGTTTGATCATGGCTCAGAATGAACGCTGGCGGCACGCTTAACACATGCAAGTCGAACGAGATCTTCGGATCTAGTGGCAGACGGGTGAGTAACGCGTGGGAACCTGCCCAGTAGTAGAGAATAACTTGGGGAAACTTAAGCTAATACTTTATACGTCCTTCGGGAGAAAGCTTTATGCGCTATTGGATGGGCCCGCGTTAGATTAGTTTGTTGGTGAGGTAATGGCTCACCAAGGCGACGATCTATAGCTGGTCTGAGAGGATGATCAGCCACACTGGGACTGAGACACGGCCCAGACTCCTACGGGAGGCAGCAGTGGGGAATATTGGACAATGGGGGCAACCCTGATCCAGCGATGCCGCGTGAGTGATGAAGGCCTTAGGGTTGTAAAACTCTTTCGTCAGGGAAGATAATGACGGTACCTGAAGAAGAAGATCCGGCTAACTCCGTGCCAGCAGCCGCGGTAATACGGAGGGGTCTAGCGTTATTCGGAATTACTGGGCGTAAAGCGAGCGTAGGCGGATTTGTAAGTTGGAGGTGAAATCCCAGAGCTTAACTCTGGAACTGCCTTCAAAACTACATTTCTTGAGTTTGGTAGAGGAGAGTGGAATTCCTAGTGTAGAGGTGAAATTCGTAGATATTAGGAGGAACACCAGTGGCGAAGGCGACTCTCTGGGCCAATACTGACGCTGAGGTTCGAAAGCATGGGTAGCGAACAGGATTAGATACCCTGGTAGTCCATGCAGTAAACGATGAGTGCTAGATGTTGGGAATTTAAATTTCCAGTATCGCAGTTAACGCGTTAAGCACTCCGCCTGGGAAGTACGGCCGCAAGGCTAAAACTCAAATGAATTGACGGGGACCCGCACAAGCGGTGGATCATGTGGTTTAATTCGAAGATACGCGAAGAACCTTACCGGCCCTTGACATACCAATCGCGGACTTAAGAGATTAAGTCTTTCACTTCGGGTGGATTGGATACAGGTGCTGCATGGCTGTCGTCAGCTCGTGTCGTGAGATGTTGGGTTAAGTCCCGCAACGAGCGCAACCCTTACCTTCAATTGCCAGCACATTATGGTGGGAACTTTGAAGGAACTGCCGGTGATAAGCCGGAGGAAGGTGGGGATGACGTCAAGTCCTCATGGCCCTTACGGGCCGGGCTACACACGTGATACAATGGTAACTACAAAGGGCAGCGAAGGAGCGATCTGGAGCAAATCTCAAAAAGTTACCTCAGTTCGGATTGCACTCTGCAACTCGAGTGCATGAAGTTGGAATCGCTAGTAATCGTAGATCAGCGCGCTACGGTGAATACGTTCCCGGGTCTTGTACACACCGCCCGTCACACCATGGGAGTTGGTTTTACCTGAAGCTGGTTTGCTAACCGTAAGGAGGCAGCCAACCACGGTAAGATTAGCGACTGGGGTGAAGTCGTAACAAGGTAACCGTAGGGGAACCTGCGGTTGGATCACCTCCTTTCTAAGAGTAATTTTTTGAGTTCATTTGAATTTAAAAAATATTTAACTTAGTAATTATATGTGGCTTACCGTCCTCGTTTCTCTTTCATTGTTTAAAACTATAAAGCCTTACGTTTGGGCTTGTAGCTCAGTCTGGTTAGAGCGCACCCCTGATAAGGGTGAGGTCGGTAGTTCGAGTCTACCCAGGCCCACCATGACGTGGTATCTCTTGGGGCTGTAGCTCAGCTGGGAGAGCACCTGCTTTGCAAGCAGGGGGTCACCGGTTCGATCCCGGTCAGCTCCACCAAGTTTTAAGCTTTTCCATTTACATCGTGAAGTGACATCAATACTAAATTAAAATTTTATTGAGAATTCAAATCTAAGTGTCACAAGAAACAGCAAGTTTGTTTTTTGTACATAGAATAATCAAGCGTTTAAGAGCATTTGATGGATGCCTTGGCACACAAAGGCGATGAAGGACGTAGTACGTTGCGATAAGCTTCGGGGAGTGACGAACACACTTTGATCCGAAGATTTCCGAATGGGACAACCCAACTCTTTTGAGTTATTGCTAACTGAATACATAGGTTAGTAAAGCGAACCCAGTGAACTGAAACATCTAAGTAACTGGAGGAAAGGATATCAACCGATACTCCGTAAGTAGTGGCGAGCGAAAGCGGACCAGGCCAGTAGCATTAATTGTACAACCAGAATTACCTGGAAAGGTAAACCATAGAAAGTGATAGTCTTGTATGGGTAATGACAGTTAATGTTCTCGAGTAAGACGGGACACGTGAAATCTTGTCTGAATATGGGGGGACCACCCTCCAAGCCTAAGTACTCTTGTGTGACCGATAGTGAACTAGTACCGTGAGGGAAAGGTGAAAAGAACCCCGACGAGGGGAGTGAAATAGATCCTGAAATTGAATGCTTACAAGCTGTCGAAGCCCGTAAGGGTGACGGCGTACCTTTTGTATAATGGGTCAGCGAGTTAGTTTAAAGTGCAAGCTTAAGCCATAAGGTGTAGGCGCAGCGAAAGCGAGTCTTAATAGGGCGACAGTACTTTGGATTAAACCCGAAACCGAGTGATCTAGCCATGAGCAGGTTGAAGATAAGGTAACACTTATTGGAGGACCGAACCAGTTGACGTTGAAAAGTCTTTGGATGACTTGTGGTTAGGGGTGAAAGGCCAATCAAACTCGGATATAGCTGGTTCTCCGCGAAAACTATTTAGGTAGTGCGTCATATGAATACCATCGGGGGTAGAGCACTGGATGGGCAAGGGGGGAGAGATCCTTACTAAGTCCAACCAAACTCCAAATACCGATGAGTACTGTATGGCAGACAGACTACGGGTGCTAAGGTCCGTAGTCAAAAGGAAAACAGTCCAGACCAACAGCTAAGGTCCCCAAGTTATTGTTAAGTGGGAAAGGATGTCGGACGACCAAAACAGCCAGGAGGTTGGCTTAGAAGCAGCCATCCTTTAAAGAAAGCGTAACAGCTCACTGGTCTAAATAAGTTATCCGGCGCCGAAGATGTAACGGGGCTAAACAATACACCGAAGCTTTGGACACAATTTATTGTGTGGTAGCGGAGCGTTCCGTACGTTGTTGAAGGGAGACTCGTGAGAGCTCCTCGAGATATCGGAAGTGAGAATGCTGACATGAGTAGCGACAAACAGAGTGAGAAACTCTGTCGCCGAAAATCCAAGGGTTCCTGCGCAAGGCTAATCCGCGCAGGTTGAGTCGGCTCCTAAGGCGAGGACGAAAGTCGTAGTCGATGGGAACAAGGTTAATATTCCTTGACCAGATGAGATGTGACGGATGACGTAAATTGTCTATCCTTATATGGATTGGATAGGCAGTGAAGTTGTTCCAGGAAATAGCCTCATCATAGACCGTACCCGAAACCGACACAGGTGGATAGGTAGAGCATACCAAGGCGCTTGAGAGAACTATGCTGAAGGAACTCGGCAAATTGCCTCTGTAACTTCGGAAGAAGGAGGACCTATGTTTGGGCAACCAGATGTAGGTGGCACAGAAATGGGGGTAGCAACTGTTTATTAAAAACACAGGACTCTGCAAAGCCGCAAGGCGAAGTATAGGGTCTGACGCCTGCCCGGTGCCGGAAGATTAAAGTGAGTGGTGCAAGCTACGACCTGAAGTCCCGGTGAACGGCGGCCGTAACTATAACGGTCCTAAGGTAGCGAAATTCCTTGTCGGGTAAGTTCCGACCTGCACGAATGGCGTAATGATTTCCCCGCTGTCTCCAGCGTAGACTCAGCGAAATTGAATTCTCCGTGAAGATGCGGAGTACCCGCGGTTAGACGGAAAGACCCCGTGCACCTTTACTATAGCTTTACATTGGTATTAGAAATTATATGTGTAGGATAGGTGGTAGACTTTGAAGTGGAGGCGCCAGCTTCCATGGAGTCGTCCTTGAAATACCACTCTTGTAATTTTTGATATCTAACTGAGGTCCATTATCTGGATCCAAGACAGTGTATGGTGGGTAGTTTGACTGGGGCGGTCGCCTCCCAAAAAGTAACGGAGGCGTGCGAAGGTAGGCTCAAGCTGGTCGGAAATCAGCTGTTGAGTGCAATGGCATAAGCCTGCCTGACTGCAAGACTGACAAGTCGAGCAGAGTCGAAAGACGGTCATAGTGATCCGGTGGTTCTGAGTGGAAGGGCCATCGCTCAACGGATAAAAGGTACGCCGGGGATAACAGGCTGATACCGCCCAAGAGTTCATATCGACGGCGGTGTTTGGCACCTCGATGTCGGCTCATCACATCCTGGGGCTGGAGCAGGTCCCAAGGGTTCGGCTGTTCGCCGATTAAAGTGGTACGCGAGCTGGGTTTAGAACGTCGTGAGACAGTTCGGTCCCTATCTGCCGTGGGTGTTGAAGAATTGAGAGGAGTTACTCCTAGTACGAGAGGACCGGAGTGAACGTACCAATGGTGTACCAGTTGTCGTGCCATCGGCATCGCTGGGTAGCCAAGTACGGACGGGATAACCGCTGAAAGCATCTAAGCGGGAAGCCTCCCTCGAAACTAATTCTTCCATGAGAGTCGTGGTAGACCACCACGTTGATAGGTCAGGTGTGGAAGTGTAGTAATGCATGAAGCTAACTGATACTAATAACTCGATCGGCTTGATTTTCTATGTACTAGAAACAATCTAGTAATATACAAGCAACACTAAGATAGAATAATTAATAAAATATTAATTAGTATTGATTTCACGTTTTGTTGACCTGGTGGTTATAGCGGAGAGGTTACACACGATCCCATTTCGAACTCGAACGTTAAGGGCTCCAGCGCCAATGGTACTTTGTCTTAAGGCATGGGAGAGTAGGACATTGCCAGGTCTACAAAACGTGAAATGATCACTTTACAACAAATCTCTGTAATAATTTTTACCAATTTCTTAGCTTCATGTTTTTATATATGTTTTCTGCCAAAATAAATCCTCCAATTTTATTCAAATGATTTTCATCAAAATAAATAGGAAGCGTATCTAGCTGTGCTGCACATCTATTAGGTATATAAGTATTACAAAAAACGTCCTCTGGATATATCTTTAAAAGTGACTCGTTTTCCTCTAAAAGATTAAATTCTTTGTGAGTATTATTTCTATACTTTTTATGAGCATCAAAATTAGTTGAATAATTTATAATATCTTTGTTATTCAAATGTTTTTCTCTGGTTATGAAGTTTTGAATATCAATCCCCACCTCAGGTATAGGATAGACTAAAATAACATTTTTTCCCAAATCCAAAATATCGTTAATTGTTTCTCGGTAAGCCATTCCTTTTGCGGAAACAACATTATTCTTTGCAGCTAAAAGAAAATTTCGATCTGGAATAAGATCGATTACCGAACCAAAATGCCCTCCCTCATCATTATTGTAGACAGTCCCCTCTGTATACATACTCCATCTCGCTATAAGAATTATATTTTTGATATTCTTGTTATTAGATATATATTCTATCGTTTTATTATTAAAGATCTCACATCCTTTGGGGTCTCTTTTCTTTTTTATCCCTAAAGTTGGTGGACACGCCCCATAGGATAACAATTGAATATTAATATTAGGAGTATTTTTATTAGACGAGAGATGCCATGCAAGCTCAGCAGCGTGACTATCACCCCAAACTAATGTTAAATTTTGATTAATATCATTGAGTAAGCAATGTTTTTCAAAGTCCAAAGGCATCTTATTTAAACACTCTGAGTAAGGGCTTCTTTCTTCACCAATATTAATTATTTTTTGTAATTTAGTAGAGAGTCTGTCGGGAAACCCATTGTTTTTGATCCCAATTGTTCCTATTAAGAGAAGAATACTAAGTGAAGCTATAGAAAGAATTAATACAAGCTTTGTTGAAATTTTATTTTTAATTCGAAAGGGTGTTTCAATAAATTTCCAGTTAAAATAAGCTAAAATAAATGTTAAGATTATCGCCATGAAATAATAAATTAGTGGTATGTCAAAGTTTGATCTGATCCTCATAAAAGCAAAAATTGGTTGGTGAAACAGATAAGCGCTATAACTAATTAGACCGATCAAAACAAGTGGCCTGAAGGAAAGAAGCTGTGAAATTAAGTTATTTCTTGCATACATAATTAATAAGCCAACTCCTATTATGGGTATTAAGCTCCAAACACTCGGGAATGGAGTTTTGGAGTCGAAAATAATAAATGAAATAACAATAAAAATTAGTCCAATAATTGCTAGTAAGTTGGTGAATAATGAATTTGTCACATTATTGCGAAATAGATAAATTGCGATAATTGAACCAAAACCTAACTCCCATGCTCGAGTTGGTAAAAGGTAAAAAGCTGCAGATGGATAGATTTCTACAGACCATACAGCAAGTACGAAGCTTAAAATTGACAGTAAAATCAATAAAGGCAACACAAACTTATTACTTATTTTATAAGTAATAAGTAATATAAGAGGAAAAAAAATATAAAACTGTTCTTCAATTGCTAACGACCAGGTGTGTAGCAATGGAATTAATTCAGAATTAGGTTGAAAATATCCATTGCTTTGCCTCCAAAAAATTAAATTTGAAGAAAATGTCGCTACCCCAATTAAAGACTCTGAAAAATTTATAAACTCAGCCGGCAATAACCAAAACCACGCAAGGGGAACCGTTAAAAAACTAACCAAGACTAATGCTGGAAGTATTCGTCTTGCGCGTCTATTATAAAATTGGCCCAAACTAAATTGATTAGAGTTTATTTCAGAATAAACAATAGTTGTTATTAAATAGCCACTTATAACAAAAAAAATATCTACTCCGATGAATCCACCATTAGCCCAATTAAATCCTGCATGAAATAGGATCACAGGAATGACAGCTAAAGCCCTTAATCCGTCAATTTCTGGTCGATAATTACGCACTTTTAACCTTTAAGTAATCACTTTTTAATAATATTTTTATCAGTTTTACAATAAAGATAATATATAAATTAATAAGGCAAATTGTAAGAAAGATATATCGTTTCTATTTTTTCTTTTTAAGGAATCTAAAATGAATCAGAAAAAGAAATACGCTGTAATCTCCCATGATGCAGGCGGAGCTGAATTACTAAGCAGCCTAATACGTAATACTAATTTAGATTGCAATTATTGCATAAGGGGACCTGCAAAAAACATATTTAAAAATAAACTTAAAATTAAAAACGCCAGAAACTTTGAAAGAATCATTGAAGGCTCTACAATAGTTCTATGCACTTCAAGCTGGGAATCAGACCATGAATATAAAGCCATTAAGTATGCAAAAAAAATAAAGAAATATACAATTGTATTATTTGATCACTGGGTTTTTTATAAAGAACGTCTAATTAGAAGAAACTTGTTGGTAATTCCCGATGAAATATGGGTTGTCGATAAATATGCAAAAGAAATTGCGTCAAAACATTTTCCGATGGTAAAAATTAAGATTAAAAAAAACTATTTCTTACAAAATTTTCAAAAATATCTTTCAAACAACCAATCAAATGCAAATACAAATAATATTCTTTATGTATGTGAGCCAATAAAAAACCATGCGATAAAAATGTTCAATAATGCTTTTTATTTTGGATATGATGAATATGAGGCATTGTCATTTTTTTTACGGATTCTTCCTAAATTAAAAATTAAATATAATAAAATAATAATAAGGCCACATCCTTCTGAAAGTAAAATGAAGTACAATTACTTAAAAAAAATAAGTAATAAAATATCAATAAGTAATTCAAAGCTATTAATAAATGATATTCTATCATCTCATTCAGTTTTTGGTTGTGATACAATGGCAATGGTCGTAGCAAAAAAACTAAAGAAAAAAGTTTATTGCACAATACCAAAAAGTGGAAAAAAGCTTTCAATACCTATTAATGGAATTGTAAGGCTTAACGAAAATTTTAAATAATGATTACTATAAATAATAACTTTGATAATTTTTTTAAGATTTATTTTCCTATAAAGTTTATTTCCTTGTTTATCTACATAGTGTTATTAAATTTATTTTCATCAGAAATTGGACATTTTCTCACTAAAAATTATTCAATATTTTATACTATAGATAGTTCCATTCATTATTTCAGTTGCAACACCAACTCAGCAAATATTTTATTCACGCTTACCTCCTGTGCTCTAAATATAAAAAGTATTTCAAATTTACTTCCAATAATAATTACCTTAGCTATTACTCTTATTAAAGACTTACTATTTATTATTTGTGCATCAAAATTTTTAAATAATAAAGGAATGCTTATATTTATTATTTTTCTTGCAGGGCATCCATACTTAGGTATTTATTCTCTAAGATACTCAACTGATATTTTTGCAAACTTAGGTATTGCTGTTTTATTTTATCAAATAGTTTTTAATAAAAATGGCATTTATATGAACATTTTATCAGTCATACTTGTAGGTTTTAGAAATAATTTACTACCAGTATTTTTTGTATATTACGTATTTCTTTTGATTTCATCAATTATGAAGTCAGACGTTAAAGATTTTTTTAAATATGTAATATTGATCATAAGTATTTATTTTATAACTCAAATAGGAGCAGAAAGTTATAACGCAGGAATTTTCTATGATTTTATCTTTACAAATCAAAATCCATTTTCATGGTATAAAACTGTTGAGTTCTTAGGTTTAACACACAATTTCGTATCTTATTTAATCTCTTTACCTATTTTCCTACTTTCACATATGGTATTATTAACAGGGTTTAGAGAAGCTGTATTTGTGCATGGTGTTTATTTTCTTATAGATTTGGGATTAGCTGGATATTTTCAACTAATTTTATTTATACTTTTATCTAGTTTTCATTTAGTTGGAACAATTTCTTTCTATTATTATTTTAAAAATAAATCATATTATTTTTTCATTATTTTATTATATATCATACCAACGTTCATCGCTTTATCCCACCTAAGATACTTTATGCCTATTATCCCAATTGCTTTAATTGGTATTTCTGCTTTAATACAAAAAAAATTATTTAAAAATATAAGATAGCAATATTACTTATGAACAAAAACGAAATTGATGAAGAAAAAGTTTTAATTTTTATCCCATCTTATAACGATAATGTAAGTGCATTAAAGATAGTTCAAGAAATAAATAATAATCTACCAGAAGCAGATATTTTGATCATTGACGACGGATCAAAAAACGAAATAGAAATTAATAAACTTACACCATTTTATTATTATAGACTAGAAACAAACTATGGTTTAGGTGTTTGTACTCATATTGCAGTTGATTTTATGATAGCCCATAATTATTCATACTTAGTGAGAATTGATGCAGATGGTCAGCATCCCGTTAAAGAAATTAGAAAGATAATTGATAAATTAAAACTCAAAAATGCTGATTGTGTTGTCGGATCAAGGCAAAATCACAATGATAAAAAGAATGATATAGTAAAAAATTTGGTAAAAAAATATTATAACTTATTATCAAGGCTAATTACTCAAAATAAAGCTCCTGCAGATGTAAATAGCGGTTTTTTTGGAATTAATTTAAAGAGTGCAAATATAATTAAATACCAAATTTTAGAGAGATTTCCGGAGCCACAAATTTATATTTTACTTTGTAATTTAAATATGAAGTTAGTTGAAATTAATGTTATGCAAGAAGATAGAATGACAAACAAAACATCACTTACTATTTTTCATGCTTTAAGAATGTTCTATAGATTTAACATATTTTTACTCACTGAATTAATAAGGAGTTCAAAAAAATGATACAAATAACAGTTTTGTTTTGCATTATGTTAATAATTTTTATTCTACTATACTATCGACTTGTTCAAGT
This sequence comes from uncultured Pelagibacteraceae bacterium, assembly GCA_902590345.1. Taxonomy (GTDB): domain Bacteria; phylum Pseudomonadota; class Alphaproteobacteria; order Pelagibacterales; family AG-422-B15; genus CACNXQ01. Next base: position 226,110 of record CACIWK010000002.1, read on the forward strand.
AGACTTAACATTTCCATGGTTTCTATCATTAATAATTCTTGGCTTTGTAGGAATAAATCACGATTTAGTTGTAAAACTTGCTTCCTTTTTTCAAATTTATAACGAACCATTAGTAATAGTTTTTCTCACTTTCTTCATTTTATTTGGATTAGTAACTGTTTTACTTATCGGGTACACAAATTTAAGACTAAAACAAATTCAGCTAGTAAGAAAAATTGCTGAAATGGAATTAATGAATCAAATATTTTCTAAAAAAAATAAATAATATTTTATCTAATGAAAAAAATTACTTTTACTTTTGATTTAGAAGATCACAGGGTCAGTAAAAATAATGATTTTTCTCGAATAGAGAAAAATTGCTATAAATTATTAGATTGGCTAGAAGAAAGAAAATTTAAAGCCACATTTTTTGTTATTGGGGGAATTGCAATGAAATTACCTAAACTAATTAGAGATATTGACCTCGGTGGTCACGAAATTGGTTCTCATTCATATGAACATATTTCATTACTTAAACATGATGCCAAAAGCTTTTCTTTGAACATAGATAAAAGTAAAAAAGTAATAGAAGATATCTGTGGTAAAGCCGTTACAGGATTCAGAGCTCCATATTTTTCAATGACAAATGACACTAAATGGGTTACGGATATTTTGTTTCAAAAAGGTTTTATTTATAGTTCAAGTGTAGTTCCAAAGGAATACAGTAACTTTGGAATGAATAATGTTCCTAATAATGCATTTTATTGGCCTTCAGGTTTATTAGAATTACCAATGGTTCTAGGATCTTTAGGAGGTTATAAATTTCCTTGTATTGGAGGTATTTATATAAAACTACTGCCTTTATTTTTAATTCAAAAATCTTTACCTAGTAAGGGAGTTTTTTGGACCTATCTTCACCCATATGATTATGATGCTAGCGAACCATACACAAAAATTCATGGCACAGGACATCTTGGGAGCTTCTTACTTTGGATAAGAAGAAAATCTGTATTAAAAAAAACCGAGAAACTATTAAGTGGATTTAAAAAAGAAACCTTCATTAATAGAATTATAAATAATGAGTTCAGTAATGCTATCAAATTGGAAGAACTAACTTAAAATCTTTTTATTAGAAATTATAAATAGTAATATTATGCTACTTAATGAATTTTTGTTAGAATTAAAAATACTCTTTAAGAAAAAGAATTATTTATATGTAAAAAAATCTTTTTTAAAAAAAAATTTATCAAATAAAATAGCTATAATTACAGGTGCAAATTCAGGAATTGGATTTCAAACCGCAAAGCAACTTTATAAACAGGGAGCCACTGTTGTATTTGCATGTAGAGATTTAAGAAAAGCAAAAATTGCAATTAAAAATATAACAAAAAATAAAGATGAAAGGATTGATTTAATACATCTTGATTTAGAAAGTCTTGATTCAGTAAAACAATTTACTGATATATTTAGGAAAAAATATGACTACTTAGATATATTAATTAATAATGCAGGTATAGTGGGAGTAAAGAAGAGCTATACAAAAAATGGTTTTGAACTTCAGTTTGGCGTAAATTATATAGGGCACTTTTTTTTAACAAATCTATTAATATCTAAGTTGAAACAATCAAGTGATGCTAGAATTATAAATCTTACTTCAATCATGCACGATGTATGGCATAATCCACCACATAGCTCAATGATAGGTCAAATTTTCTTTGATGATATAAATTTTGAATATCGTGAATTTAATACTTATGAAGCTTACTCACAATCTAAATTAGCTTTGTTTCTTTTTACAAAACATCTAGCAAAATTATATCAAAATACAAATATAAAGACATTTGTTGTTAATCCTGGATGGGTAAGAACCAATTCAGCTAGATATCAGATACCATTTGGATTATATAAGATTTTTCTTTGGTTCATGTCAGCTACATCTCCTTGGATTGGCTCACAGCCAATACTTTACTGCATACTTGAGGATAAGACAAAAATTATAAGTGGTGATTATTATTCTGCTATAAATATAAAATACAAGCATTCTGATGGACAGCTGGGAGGCTGGCCAATGACATCGCCTAGTAATGCTGCAAATGATCCAGTTATTGCTGAAAAGTTATGGAAATTATCTGAGAGACTAGTTGAACAGAGTATAGCTGACAATCAAGGCGCTTAATTTATATTTATTTTTTTTTAATTATACATAAAAAATTTTGAGCAAATCTTTTTTTTACTCCACTTATAGGTTGTTTTTCAAAGGTAGAGTAATTTAGTGGTGAATAGATCCAATAAATACCTTCAAGAGAAAATCTAAATTTTCCAATCTTATCAATTATATTATTTGGATTTCTTAAGTATATATCAGGCTCGTTTTTACTTCTTAAAAAATATTTTTTACTTTGATTATTGGGATCTAATTTCATGATTGACTGTCTAATTAAAGAGCTTTCATTTAATGAGGAAATAGCAAGTAAACCATTTTGCTTTGTGACTCTGAAAAGTTCAGGTATTATTTTAGATATGTCTTCAATGTTTTGAATAACCTCGGAGCTATAAACTAAATCAAATTGATTATCGTCAAAGGGAAGATTTTCTGCATTACTATTTACTGGCAATATTATATCAGTGTTAACTAGCTTAAGTTGCTCAATAGAAAAATCAACTCCATAATAAGGTAACTTTCTATTTAATTTACTTGATAACTTCTCAGCAAAAATTCCATTACCACACCCTACGTCTAAAGTATCTCCTTCTTGAACATTAATAAAAGCTTTTGCAAATGAATTTATCATGCAACTTTGATGTATTGATGATCTGTAGCCAACAGATTTAAATGATTTTTTGTTTGAATTTTTTGCTATATTGTCGTGCCAGGATTTAGTGTTGCTTGTTGATATATCATCACACATCAATATTTTATCAAACTTGTAAGAATATTTTTGATTACATTCTTTACAGATCCATGGATTATTAATTTGATAATCTGAGCTAAAGCCACATTTATTACACCTTAATTTCATAAAATAAGTGTTTAATCAAAAAAAATATTATAAGTCTGATAGATAATAGCATATTTTTTTATTTAATAAATTTGTGATTCTTATCGGTAAATATTTCCATATTATCTGCATAGGTTTATAGAATGAATAAATATTATTTTTTTTATTACCTAGCGTTTCTAGGGCTACATGATATGACCCGAATTGTTTTTTGAACTGATAGCTTGAGCTGTTATATTGACATCTGCCAAAATCAAATAGTTTAGCGCCCTTGGCTTTTACAACTTTAATTGCTTCCCAGTATAAGAGGTAATTGCAATAATCTGATAATTCCTTTTTATTTGTAGCGGCCCATGGAACCCAAGTAAGATCTCCATCTGTAATTGTTATTAATCCAGCTAAGTCAACATTATTTTTTGAAATAATAAAAATACTAATATCAAGTAAATTTTTATCGATGCCCATTAATAGTTCGATTGGGTAAACTGGCATGCCATGGTATTTCATGGATTTTGTATAAAGATTATAAAATCTTTTTATAATTTCAACATCGTAGCCAGAGTTAATATTAAAATTATTTTTTTTAGCTTTTCTAATTTTTCTTCTTACATTGCTAGAAAATGTATTTTCCCATAATTCTTCATTTAGTTCAATTCTCATTGTAACACTTGTGTGAGAGTCAAAAAACTCGCTCAAATCACAATTTTCTGATGCAGAACTTTTATATGCACGTGAAGATAATTCTTTATTAACTACTCTATATTGATAAGGTTTGCGAACTTCAGAAATACTAATTTTTTTGGAAATTTCAGTATTTGTAAAGCTTAAAAAGGGAAGAAAAACTAGTTCCTTCTGAAAGGATATAATATTCGGTATTTCCAGCATTTGGTTTTTTATTTTCCACTTCATTGTTTTCGTGAGAATATTTCTCCACTTTAGGCAAAATTCTTCTGAGTGTTCAATAAATAGATTTTTTAATTTTGACTCATTCATTGGTTTAAAATATTTTTTTAGTAATGCTCAATATTGTTGTGATCAATACTAAATTATACTGTATTATTAATTACTTCTATGAAAAATTTTTTTTTAAAGATATTTGTTTCTTCTTTAATTACATTTCTAATAGTATTTCTTTTATTGTCTTTTGTAGACTTGGAAGATTTGAACCTCCACCTTATTTCATTTAACTCAGAATTTATTATTATTGGAATCATATGTATGGTATTTTCGCTTGTATCCTCAAGCATAGTTTTAGTTTTCTTATTTAACAAAAATGATCATTTTTCAATATATAGTTTTATTAATTCAGCGCATTCCATTGGTGTTGCCGTACTACCATTTGGACTTGGAGAATTGGTTTTTACATCTCTCGCGTATAGATTAATTAATAAACCATTTAATTATAGTCTATCTAGACAAGTTATTATTATTTATCAAACAGCTATAATGATGTTAACAATTATATTTATTTGGATCGTTCAAAAATATTTAATTATATCAGTAAATATTGTCCTAACATTCTTAATAGCCCTAATAGCAATTATATTTTTACTATATCCAACAATATTTTTTAACTTAATATTGTCTCCCTTTCAAAAAATAAAAAAATATAATATTTTTGGATTAAGAACAAAAAAAATTGACAAGTGGGTAGACGAATTTAGAACTAATATTAATATAAAACAGAGTAATAAGAATAAAGCTCTAATAATATTTTTTAATTTTCTCCATATTATATTTGGAAGTTTAGTCTTGCTATTTTTAATGCTAGCTTTTGAAGTTGAAAATAGTTTTTTCTTTGCAATGGTTTTATTTTCTGCAATAAGCTGGGTAAAGTTTGTTCTTGGTTTCACAATTGGAGGTTTTGGCACCACAGATTCAGCGGTTGCATTATTATATATTATTGAAGGTTTTTCATATGTAGTTTCGATACAAAATGCAATTATAATTAGAACATCATACTTTTTAGTTACAGTAATTGTATCATTAGCTATTCTAATATTAAGTTGGTTGTTTTATAAAAATTATGCAGACAAAACATAATAATGTTCTCGACGCAAAATAATTTAATAGTAATGAAAAAAGAAAAAATACCTTATTTTTTAAAAAAAAATAAAAAATTTAAGAAATACTCAGATAATTTTTATCTAACAGAATTATTAGGCAAGGACTCAAAATTAATTTCAAAATTTTATAAGTCTGCCCCTTTTCCTAATTATCAGGAACTTGAAACATTAAGTGACTTAAATTTAAAATTAAAAGAAAATCTGGTCTTAAAAAATTTAAAAGATTCCATTGGATTTAAGAAAAAAATTCTTGAAGTTGGTTCTGGAACATCGCAATTATCAATAATGCTTGCCTACCAAACAAATAATCAGGTGGTCGCTATGGATGCAACATTTGAGTCGTTAAAATTAGGATATAGCTTTGCTGAAAAAAATAATTTAAATAATTGTGATTTTTTAAGAGCAGATATTTTTGATGATCCTATTAATGAAAGTGTATTTGATATTATTTGGTGTAATGGCGTATTACATCATACAAAGGATCCTGAAAAAGCATTTGAAATCATATCTAATTGGCTTAAGCCTGGAGGTATAATAATTATTGGTTTATATAATAAATTTGGAAGAGTAAGAACAAATATTAGACAAATTATCTACAAATTGATGGGACCAACGTTAGGAAAAACATTTCTTAATTTTTTTGATCCGTATTTGAGAAAAGAAATTTCACAAGAAAAAATTAATGCCTGGATTAATGATCAGTATTCAAATCCAATAGAAAGTAGTCATACATTTGACGAACTGATGACGTGGTTTAAAAATAACAATATAAGTTTTTTACGTTCTATACCATCTGCTGATTTAAGTAATATCAACTATTCAAATGTTTTAGATAAAAGACCTACTGGAAACTATTTTACCAGACTAATTGCACAAGTTAATATGATATTTTCATCTTATGGATCAGAAGGGGGTTTATTCATAATGTTTGGTAAAAAAAATTAGGAAATTATAAAAGTAGTAACCTTATATTTAAATAACATAAATTAATAATATAGAACTATATCATCATTATGTTTACAAATATTTATATTATATTTTGGTCTTGCTTTGATAAAATATAATTTTCAATCACTAAATAATCTATGTCAGAAGCCATAAAGCATTTATAGGCATCATACGGTTTACAAACTATAGGTTCATCTTTTAGATTAAATGAAGTATTAATTAGAATTGGACAATTTGTAATTTTTTTAAACTCATTTATTAAGTTATAATATTTTTTGTTCAAATTATAATAAACAGCTTGAACTCTTGCTGAGAAGTCAATATGTGTAACTGAAGGAATCATGGATCTATCAATATCTAATAATTCAAAACCCTTTAAATTTTTACTTTTTTCTGGAATTTGCTTCCTCTTATTTTTCGATACATCTGAGACAAATAACATATAGCTATTTGATATTGGCTCTTCAAACCATTCCTCTATGTCTTCGGATAATATCGACGGAGCAAATGGTCTGAAACTCTCCCTAAATTTAATTTTGAGGTTTAATATTTTTTGCATTTCAGGATTTCTTGGGTCCGCAAGTATTGACCTATTACCTAATGCTCTTGGTCCAAATTCCATTCTTCCCTGAAACCAACCAAATATTTTACCTTCTGACAAAAGTTTTGCTGTATGCTTAATCAAATCACCCTCGTTCATTTTCGTGAATACCGCTCCACATTTTGATAAGTCTCGTTCAATTTCACTCGAATTAAATGATGGTCCTAAATATGAACCATTCATTTTTTCTTTGTCAAATTCAATTTTTTTATTATTTTGATGAATATGCCACAAAGCTAAAGCAGCCCCGATTGCACCGCCAGCATCTCCAGCTGCTGGTTGAACCCATATATTTTTAAATTTTTTACTCTTAAGTATTTTAGAGTTAGCAACGCAATTTAGTGCAACACCCCCAGCCATACATAAGTTATTTGTTGGATGCAGCCCTTTCATATGATCGATAATTCCAATTAAAACATCTTCAATTACAGCTTGAACTGATGCAGCAATATCCATATGAATTTGTTTTAATTTTTCATTACTTTTACGAGTTTGGATACCAAATAAAGACTCAAATCTTTTATTTATCATTTTAAGCCCTGTTGAATATTGAAAAAAATCTTGATTTAACTTAAATGATCCATCTTTTTTTAATATAATAAGTTTTTTAAATATTATATCCTTAAAAATTGGTTTTCCATAAGGAGCTAAACCCATTACCTTATATTCACCATCATTGATTTTAAAACCCAAGTAATACGTAAAAGAAGAATATAAAAGTCCAATCGAATGGGGATAATGAATCTCTTTAAGCATCTTTAAATCATTTTCATTTCCAAATGAAATAGTTGTTGTTGCCCATTCGCCAACTCCATCAACTGTTAATACTAGAGACTCCCTAAATTTTGATGTATAAAATGCGCTAGCTGCATGGCTGAGGTGGTGCTCTGAAAAGTGGATTTGATTATTAAATGATGGATATACTTTTTTGAACTCAGTAGTTATTAAATTCTTCTGAAAAAGCTTTTCTTTCAACCATATTGGCATTGACTTTCTAAATGAGCTAAACCCAATTGGTACGTGAGAAAGATAGGTTTCCAATAATCTTTCAAATTTTAGAAATGGCTTATCGTAAAAACAAATGTGATCAATTTGGTTTATACTTAGATTGTTTTGCTTTAGGATATTATCTATCGCATTTATCGGAAAACGATGATCATGTTTTATCCTCGTCAACCTTTCTTCTTGTACAGCTGATACTATTTCACCATTTTTTATTAAAGCAGCTGCACTATCGTGATAAAAAGCTGAGATCCCAAGTATATATGTCATTAAAAAATAGTATAAATGAAGGGCGCTACTGCTGAGCCTTGACTAACAACTAAAATACCTCCAAGAAGAACAGAGAATAGAATGATAGGAAAAAGCCAATATTTTTTTCTCTCAAACATAAACTGAACTAGCTCTTTTAAAAATTCAATCATTATTAATATTGTTTTTCAAAATCAGTTTGTAACTTTGCACTACTTTTCCAATAAGTTTTATCATTTTGATTTATTTTTTTATCAAGCACATCTTTATTAAAAAGCCTAAGCAATATCCCAATTGGAAATATTATTATAAAATATATAATTGACAGTAAAATTGGCGTAGTAATAGAGCCAATTAGATAGCCAAATGACATCCAAAATTTATTGGGATAATAAAATAATTTGGGGTAAGTAAAAGAAATTATTAAAAATAAAGCACTTAATGTTATTAAAGAGTAGTATATATCTGACTTGGAGTAAAATAAGTATAGTGACAACAAGAAAAAAAATATTGAAAATACAATTCCAAAACCTTTTGTATTATTTATTGCTTCGTCTTTTTTCATAATATCTAATAGTTAATTCGCTCATAAACTAATCTAATTAAATTCGTAGTAAAGCATTAAAACATAGAAATTAAATGATTATCTAAAATATTTGGCTTAATTTTTCACTTAAATTAATTATTGAACTATTTTTAATTCCTCTATTGCTATGTATTAATATACTGCGTCTTTCACTTGAAACGTTCTCATTATAATGAAGTGAATTAAAACCATTAAAATGTATAATATCGCCAATATCACAATTAATTCTTTTAAATATTTTAAGTATATTATTTCTGACTAAGAACCTTGTAATAAAATTTTGATAAAATAATTTTGAAAAAATATGTGATAGTACTCCATTAATTCCATTTCTAGTATTTTCCCAAATAAAAAATTGTCCTTTTGGTTCAATAGGTGGTATTTTTATTGGCAAAAGAAATGTGTTCTTGTAGTTATCGAAATGTACATCAAACGATCTTTTTTTATCAATTTTTTTTACGCATCTAATTACGATATACAAATCATCTAATAAATTTTTTTTACCTAAAATATTATTTTTGCAGATATATTCTTTTATATTATTAAAAACTTCTTTATGTTCATGATTAGTAGAATAAAAATACAGAGAGTCAGTATACTCGTATTTATCTAATAAATAATTTATATTTCAATTTTATTTTTATAAACTTTTAACATTACTTCTTACTAAATTAATTTAAAAAATTTAAAATACTATTTTTTTTTAATTCTTCAAACATCAGATCACCTATAAGATGGGATCCAATTTTTGTTGTATGAAGACCATCATAGAGATGCTGATAAGTTAGTTTATCCTTATGTTTATATAAATCTAAAGTATTTTCTAAACCACACTCTTCCTTTATTACTTTATTAAGTTCATTTTGAGAATAATCAAAATCTAAACCACTAAATCCTTCACCTATAAGATTAGGAATTCCGTACCTTCTCCCTTCTTTAGTGATAGTAAACATTTGAGGCTGAGTAACACAGATAAATTTTGAATTATAATTTCTAACCATCTCTAAAAGTGATCTAAGACGACTCCTAAACTCTGTAGCATTTTTTTCTGAATATTTTTTTGTTAATGGATTGAGATTTTCTATTAGATAATTGTCATCAGATAGATTTTGTTGGGTATGTTGAGCAAATAATACTTCTTGTGGAAATTGACTTCTTATCATTAATCTTATTTTTAATAAAGATTTTGTAACCATAAATTGTTTTAAAAAATTTTTTAAATTATTACTAGATGGATTTTGTATCAATAAATTTAAATAATCTTTGGTTCTGAGGGTACTATTTTCGTATTCCGGAACTGTTCTTAGAAAATTAGAGTCGTTTATACCGATGTAAAACAGAAAAATCTTAGGATTTAAACCCTCTATTAGTGGAAACCAATTTTTAAATGATAGGAGATGACCATAGGTACTATGTCCATCAATACCTGCGTTAGAAATGCAGATGTCAGTTTTTAAAAAGGTATTTATACGTTCTTGTAATATGTTTTGGTATGTATCTTCAATTGATACATATCTCTGATCGGTAGTCGATCCGCCTAGTGTAAGTATGTCTATTTTAGCAGGTGACTCACATTTATCTCTTAGACCATAAAAATTTCTAATATAATCTACATACTCGAGTTCGTTTGGGTACAAGTCATTTAACTTATAAATAATATGATTATCACGAATAATATATAAAGATTCTGCTTCATGCCATTTATCTTTAGATAATCTTAGTAGAACCTCAAAAAATATAAAAACCAGCACTAATGATATTGACCATGTAATTAGAATATATAGAGATGTTTTAACACGTATCATATTAGGAGCTCATTTGACTGTATATTTTATCAATAATATAATATATTGATT